>NZ_JAERLX010000004.1:0-248273 GCF_018256135.1 Gluconobacter sp. Dm-74
GCGCTCATACATTCATGTCCGCAATCCACATCGCAGCAAGCGTCATCTTCTACCTCAAAGAATGAGTCCTGAGCCTAGCCAAAACTGGTCCTGGCGATTCTTGGTCGCCTCAAGCCCTCCAATACGGCGCAGGCTGCGAATGAAAGGCTCGGTGAATGAAGTCGGCTGTTTCACCAGCTCGTCCGCGTGGTCCTGCAAGAACTGCCGGAGTTCCGACAATGGCCTCTTGTCGTCCTTCACGCCTGTAATCAGTTCAAGAGCCTGGCGTCTGATGCTCATAAATATCCCGTCCAGTGATGCGGCCATCCCCAGCGCGCGGGCTTGGGCGGTGGATTTATCGCTGGTGCGGAGCGAACGGACAAGATGCTCACCCAGGATGGGGCGGATGTCGGACTGGATACGGATTTTCAGATACCAACCGGAGCCCCGGCGGGTCATGTAAGGCGTTGCCACGCAGTGTCGTCCCATGTGCCACGGTTATGTGCCACACGCCAGAAAACCTGCAAAAAATTGTCTGAAAAATCAATGACTTAGAGTCATGGTGTCCCATAGGGGATTCGAACCCCTGTTGCCGCCGTGAGAGGGACAAAACGTGGGGTTCCGGGGCGTTTGGCGGCGTGCATTTATGCTTTGTGTATCAGTTAGATAGGGCGTATATGCACGGAGGCAACCGTCACCGAACGGCCCCATATACTCCCGATTTGTTACCCTCCTAAGGCTTTGCTCATGGCTCGCACCGTCAAAGACGCCGCCCTTGAAAACCGCACCGCCCGGCAGCGTCTCGCCGTGCAGAAAGAACCTCATTGGAAGATGCTCGATACCGGGCTGGCGCTTGGCTATCGGCGCAATCAGCGGTGCGGTTCGTGGCTGGTCCGCCGGTGGGATGATGAAAGCCGCCGCTACAGGAAGCACCAGCTACCGGGGCAGGCGGATGACGTGCAGGACGCGGACGGCGAAGCGGTGCTTTCGTTCAGCCACGCCCAGACCAAAGCCCGCCAGTGGTGGCAGGACGAACAGCGCCGGGCGATGGGGCATGAACCCGCCCACAGAGGCGCGTATCTCGTTTCTGATGCGGTGCGGGACTATCTGGCAGCCAGAGAGCGGAGGGGATCGAAGGGCGTTGTGCGCGACCGGCAACAGGCGGAGACGCATATCCTGCCCAGTCTTGGCGATGCCGATATTCGGAAGCTGACCGCAAGACGCCTCCGGGCATGGCATGAGGGCCTGACGAAAGAGGCGCGGCGCTTGCGGACGGGGAAGGGCGCGACAAGTCGAAACGTGCTGCCCTTGCCGGAAGCCGGGGACACGGAGGCATGGCGTGCCCGGCGCTCCACGGCAAACCGCATCCTGACCATTCTCAAGGCCGCACTGAACCATGCGAGACATGAAGGCCATGTGACCGGCGATGACGCATGGGCTGCCGTCAAGCCGTTCCGTGCCGTGGATGCAGCGAAGCTGGTCTATCTCACCGCCGAGGAAGCCGCCCGGCTGGTGAACGCCTGCCCGCCTGACTTTCGGGAACTGGTGCGCGGTGCGTTGCTCACCGGCTGCCGGTATGGGGAACTCGCAACGGCAACGGTCGGGGACTTCAACAGGGACGCCGGAACGGTTCTTGTGCGGGAGAGCAAGGGTGGCAAGCCGCGCCATGTGACGTTGACCGATGAAGGCTTTGCCGTCTTTGAGGCGTTGTGTGCCGGACGGCCCAGCGGGGATCGCGTGTTCCTGCGGGCAGACGGCAAGCCGTGGGGCAAGTCGCACCAGCAACGCCCGCTGAAAGATGCCCTTGGCCGCGCCGGGATCGACAAGGCCGCGAACTTCCATGCGTTACGTCACACCCATGCGACGTTGCTTGCAATGGCCGGAACGCCGATGGCCGTCATTGCGGAACAGCTAGGCCACGCAGATACGCGCATGACCGAAAAGCACTACGCCCATTTTGCGCCGTCCTTTGTGTCGGAAACGATCCGGCGCAACATGCCAACGCTCGGCATCGGCGGGGGCAGCAACGTCACCCCGCTTTCCGTGCGGAAGGTGCAAGGGGCTGGACGGTGAGCGGGATGCCGCACTTTCCCTCGTTCTTTGCTCCACTGGCAAAGCTGTCCGAGTATCGGAACGGAAAGTTCATTGGGGGACGAGGCAGGAAAAAACCTTCTTATTTCGCTGGTGCCACATTGCTGGGCTTTCCGGGCATAGCTGCTAAACCCCCGAAGGAGCGTAAGAAGCAAGGCCGTCCGAATGAATGGCCTGACTGCCCGCGTTTATTTGAACTGGCCCGAAAGCACCCGGACAGGTCCATTTCATTTCTTCTCGGCTTGCTTTGGGATGAGAACCCCAACGGCGGCAGAGAAAAATACATCGAAAACCGCCGCTCTCGTCTACCGCCGGGCGTGTGGGAGCATGTGCGCATTATTCAGGAAATTGAGCGGGCCGAGCGGGAGCAGAAATAAACCCTGCCCGATTTTTGAGGGGTCGTTCCAACGGGATCATGCGTGGCAACAAATGCACGTCCCTGATCCATTAACGGACGGGGTTGATCCGTAAAGGAAACAGCCATGACCCCGCTTGCATATTCCATCGAAGAAGTTGCCGAAATGACCGCCATAGGTCGCTCCCGCATCTATGCCGCCATCCGTGAGGGCCGCCTTGTCGCCCACAAGTTTGGGCGGCGCACCGTGATCCGTTCCGAAAGCCTCCGGGCGTTTCTCGACAGTTTGGAACAGGTGCCGCCCTCCGTCGCCACGTGATCGCGCGTGCCGCTACCTGCCTGACAAACGAAAACCCGCCCGCGCTTTTGTCGCCAAACAGCACGCAGGCGGGTTCAAGCGAAAGCCATACTCATGCCTATATCAAAAAACGGCCATCATGTGCCAGCCGTTCCACGTTGCGAAGTCGGACCTTGGAAACCTTCGCCCGACATCCTCCCAAATCTGGACGGTCTCATCGCGCTTTGCCGTGATCTCGCCGCTACGGACCCGCGGACGGGAAAGCCTAACTTCTATCTCGACAATCGGGAGTTTTCACCTGAAAGCCGATATATCGCCTATGGGCGGTTCAACACCGGTTATAAGAATCATCTCGGGGGCACCGACGCACGTTGCCTGATCGAGCCCCTGTTGTGGTTTAACGTGGGCCACAATGGCGAGCCTAACGCCCGCGCTATCGATCTTCCCGAGTTACTTCGCCAAAAAGGCCACCGGAACGGCAAAGATATTCTATCTCGTGCGGAAGCGGTCGAATACGCGGAAAGCCTGTGTCTTCTCTACCGGGCGAAATACCCGTCTCCGTCGTCGCCGTGCGCGCCCATTGCGCCGGGGGCGTTGAAAATAGTTTCCGGTATGCTTGAGGGGCAGGCGTTCTAACATGCCCGAAATCGGCGGCCTCCGCTTCCTCTGGCCCGGCGAAGAACAGACGACGGAGGCCGTTGAGTGGCTCGTGGAAGGACTTATCCCCGCTCGTGGGGTCGGCCTGATGCTAGGCCGTTCCGGGGCAGGCAAGTCCTTCCTAGCCATGCGGCTGGTGTGCTGTGTCGCCTCCCGTGTGCCGTTCCTTGGCCGTGAGGTTCATCTTACGGGCGGCACCGCCATGCTCTTGGGTGAGGCGGCAGACACCTTCGCAGAGCGCCTAGAATGGGCGCTGGAAGGCTTGCGGCGTTCGGATGGTCACAATATGCGGCCCGACAACACCCCGATCCTACGGGCTTCCTGTGGACTCCCCAAGGCCGTTGACGATCTGCGAGCAATAGGGGCGGACCTCCGGCGGAAGATGGAAGCCAGAAACGTGGTCCCGCGCCTGGTGGTGGTGGACACGCTGACTTCCGCTTTCAGCTTCGCCAATGAGAACGACGCTTCGGAGGCGGCCCGCGTCATGAAAGGGCTTGCAGCACTCGGGGAGGCGATGGGTTGCTTCGTTCTGGTGCTGGCGCATCCCGGCAAGGCTGGGGGCAGAGAGATACGCGGGAGCAACGCCTTTACAGGACAAGCGGACGTGGTGCTTTCCGTGGAGCGCGATAGGGCAAAAGGCCACAGAGCCGCGCCCCTGCGAGGCAAGGTTGTGCTGACGAAATCCCGCCGGGCGCCGGAAGGTGACGCGGTGGCGTTCGCGCTCCATCCCACGGAGGACGGAGGCATGTTCGCGGCATTGCCCGATGACACGGCCCCGCCTTCGGGATCGCCTGATGGGGGCAGCGTAAAAGCGGAGAAGCCTCGCCGGGAGAAGCCTGCGGACGCCATAGCGCGGATTGTGGCGGGGCTTGATGAAATCGGGATGCGGTTCTTGCCGGGTAGCGTGCCCCCGCCTCCGGGAATGACCGCCGCGCCCGTGTGCCGCGTGCGGGAAGCCTTTGAGATCGAACGCCCGCCGGTATCGCGGGACGCCGGGCGCAAAGCATGGGAACGGGCGCTCAAAAGCGCGACCGAGGCCGGACGCCTGACGTTGTGGGGCACGGATGGGGCTTATCTGGCGCTTGTCGGCAACGCCTGATGGGAAGGCATGGCCGCCATTCTCGCCCGCGCGCGCGTGGCGCGTGACTGGCTTTCGGGAGTCACACGCCACGCCCGCAACGCCAGAACGTCAACCATGCCAGACAAGCCCACAAGGAAGCTGCCCGACAAGTGCTCATGCCAACGCCCCGGCGAAGCCCCGCCCGGTCTATTCCGACGCCAGAAGCAACGGCAGTTCCGGGCTACATGCAATGCGCCACGACGCATAGCATGTAACGTTATAACATACCATTTATTCCATCCATTCTGCCAAAAGCCATTGCGACGACATGGCGTGCCGTGGCCCCGCCTGTTTTTGGGCGGGCGCGGCGGCGGCGCGTCTCCATCACATGCACGCCATCACTTCCGATCTCTGGGGCACGCCATGTCGTGCCGTTTCGTGACAGACGACAAAACTGACAAAACGATCAAAACAACAGGCGGGGAAAATCTCCGGCACTATCCGAAGGCAAATGCGTGTCGTCTAGGATTTGGCGTATTTGTCGTTTTGGCAGGAATGTCGTTTTGTCCGACACGTCACAGCGAAAGCGCAGACGGCGGGTGTCGGACATTAGGACAGGACCCGCCCCCCTCCCTTTATTCCGGGGGGTGTGTCCGTCCATGTGTCCGTCCGCCTGTTTGATCTGCTTTTCGTGGCCCCGCTTGTATTTTGGCAGAATTGTCGTTTTGCTTTTTAGACGGCGTGACAATTTGCGAGGGCGACGGGATGGGTTTTCTGTCTGATTGCCAAAACGCAAAAAAGTCTGTGGGAATTTTGGCTGGGATTTTTCCGGGTGCTTCAAGGAATGATTGCACGCTGACAGGCGGGGACCGGCATACCCTACCCCCCGGAGGGCTTGGAGTTCGATCTAGGCAGGAATTTCTTTTCACAAGTGGGGCTGGCTTTTGAACACAGTGGCTCTGAAGCAAGCAGTGCGAATTATCCGCCTTTCCGCTTCATCCACCATTTTCCGACTTCGCTGAAGAACTTGGCTACTTTTTGGATACCGCACATCTCAGCGGCAGCTATCAGACCACCGATTTCAATGAGAAACGTGGCGGAATAGACGATGAAGCTTTCATCACACGTTTTATAAATTAAAGGCTGCGCAAATACTCCCAAGCCACAAATCCAAAGAAACCGCTCCTTTTTTCTATCAGCGATCTCTTTTTCAAGGCGCTCTTCCAGACTGACGGAGGTATCCGCCAGTTTTGGGGCTGGAGGCTTTGCGCCAACTTGAAACACCTTGGAAGGTGCCGGAGGTGAAGCGGAGGTGCTTAAGGGGGCGCCTGCCGGACTCGTAGAGTTAGGTGTCTGCGTGGACACGTGCACGGTATTCCTCAAGAATATCGTCTTGAGGAATTTCTATCCCTCGGACACCCGGAACATAGTGCTTAGCCCAAGCTCCGTTTTCCCAGTGTGTCATCGACACCAGTTCAGACGGTGAATAGGCAAGCAAAGCATCCACATATTCATCAAGTGCAGCGGCTTCCGGGGTGCCCTCTATGTCCTCGACATAACCAAAAATGTCTTGGATTGAGCTGCGACCGAAGAGTGACACCCGACGATACACGCAGGGCTCAACCGGGCCATAATCCCAAGCTTCGAAACGCCCATCAATCAAGTGCTGGCCGTTGTGTTCACCCATATAAGCTAGGTGCGCCATATAGAGGATTTTTTGTAGCTTTAGGTTGGTTATATTCCAGCCACTACGTTCGCAAACTCGTTTTGCCGCAGCCATCGAGCTAATCGTCATTGTGCCACTCCTCTCCGGTGAGGGGTAACATTGAGCACGATTAACATGGTCAATTCCTCCAGCTAGGGTTGGCACAAAAAAAGAACAAGAAGGCCGTGCAGGCTTTTCAGTTCGGTTGTCATCTTAAATATGACTGCACCAAATTCATTTTACAATCTGAAGATCATAAAAAGATTAAAAGCCCACAAGCGACGAGGTTTCTCAACCCGCTTACTCCCGATTTGTTACCCTACAAACCGTTTTTCGCTTCGGAGAATGTCGCTAAGGCATTGAAAAGATTGGCGTCCCATAGGGGATTCGAACCCCTGTTGCCGCCGTGAGAGGGCAGTGTCCTAGGCCTCTAGACGAATGGGACGAGGCGAAGGGCTTAATAGGGTGCCCTTCGGATCTTTGCAAGCGTTATTTAGGAGGTTTTTTGTGTCAGCAGAGGGCCGAGGCTTTTCCCGCCGAACAGATGAACATGGAAATGGGGGACTTCCTGTCCGGAATTAGGCCCGGAATTGCTGATGAGGCGGAAGCCTTCTTGGGTCAGGCCTTCGTCTTCGGCAATTTTTGAAACTGCGCGCCAGAAGCCTGTGATTTCCTCTGGAGAGGCTGTTGCGCCAAAATCTGCGATGGAGACGTAAGGACCTTTGGGGATGATCAGAACGTGAATCGGCGCCTGAGGGGCGATATCGTGAAAGGCGAGCACGAAATCATCTTCATAGACCGTGCGTGAGGGGATTTCCTTACGCAGGATGCGGGCGAAGATGTTGTTGGGATCGTATGCCATGGGCAGGCTCCTGTTCAGCCGATCTTTTCCTTGGGGCGGGCAGCTTTTTCTGCGATGCCGCTGGTGCCTTCGCGGCGCTTGAGTTCCGTCCAGACGTCTTCAGGAGAGACGCCGGCGTCCACCCACATGACGATCAGGTGGTACAGAACGTCCGCGCTTTCGCCGATCAGTTCCTTGCGGTTACCATTGACGGCTTCAATCAGACATTCGACCGCTTCCTCACCAAATTTCTGGGCGATTTTGTTGCGGCCGCGGGACATCAGGCGTGCGGAATGGCTGAGAGACGGGTCGGTACCGCGACGGGACTGGACCGTGTCATACAGGCGCTGGAGAATCTGTTCCTGCAGGAGGTCGGATTTCTTGTCATCCTGCTGTTTTGAGGGCTTCGGAGCCGGTTTGGTGGCGGGTTTACCCATGATCTTACTCTCCAAGCCTGACCGGCAGACCGGCCTTGTTCAGCGCGTTCTTGACTTCATCGATGCGGAACTGGCCGAAGTGGAACACACTTGCCGCCAGAAGGCCACTTGCGCCAACTTCCGCGCCCTCCACGAAATGCTGTAATTCGCCCACGCCGCCCGAGGCAACAACCGGAACAGTCACGGCGTTGCAGACCGCGCGCAGCAGATCGAGGTCAAAACCTGAGCGGGTGCCGTCGCGGTCCATGCTGGTGAGCAGGATTTCACCTGCGCCGAGATCCTGCATTTTCCGTGCCCATTCCACGACATCCAGACCTGTGGGTTCGCGGCCGCCCTTGGCATAGACTTCCCATCCACCCTGGCCATTGGAGCGCGCATCGATGGCAACGACGATGCACTGACTACCGAAACGTTCAGAGGCCTCACGGATCAGGTCCGGGTTTTTGATAGCAGCCGAGTTGACGGCGCATTTGTCGGCACCGGCGAGCAGCAGACGGCGCATGTCTTCGCAGGTGCGGACACCACCGCCCACGGTCAGGGGCAGGCAGATGGCTTCGGCCGTGCGGCGAACGACGTCGAGAATGGTGTCCCGGTTTTCAACGCTGGCAGTGATGTCCAGAAAGGTAAGTTCGTCGGCACCGGCAGCGTCGTAAAGTTTGGCCTGTTCGACCGGGTCGCCTGCGTCGCGCAGGGAAACGAAGTTTACCCCTTTGACGACGCGACCGTCCTTGACGTCCAGACAGGGGATGACGCGGAGTTTCAGCATGATCCGAGGACGTCCAGTGCATCTTTGAGCGCGATACGGCCGTCGTAAAGCGCGCGTCCGACGATCGCGCCGGAAATGCCCGGAACGTCGCGGGCGACGTCGCGCAGGGCTTTGAGATGCTCCAGAGTCCCGACACCGCCGCTGGCGATGACCGGAATGGACAGGCGGCGCGCCATATCCGCGGTCTGTTCGAGGTCGAGTCCGGCCAGCATGCCGTCACGGGTAATTTCGGTGAAGATCACGGCGGCGACGCCGGCATCTTCCATACGCAGGGCCAGATCGTTGGCTTCCAGTTCCGATACTTCGGCCCAGCCTTCGGTGGCGACGCGTCCCTGTCGGGCGTCGATGCCAGCAACGATACGGCCCGGGAAGGCACGGGCGGCCTGACGCACAAGTTCAGGGTCCTTGACGGCCACGGAACCCAGAATGACGCGTGAGACACCGGCTTCGAGCCAGCGTTCAATGGCCGCCATGTCTCGGATTCCGCCGCCGAGCTGTACGGGAAGGCTGGTGGCCTTTACGATGGATTCGATCGCCGGAATATTGGTCGAACGGCCTGCAAAAGCACCATTCAGGTCCACGACATGGATGTGATGGCATCCGGCTTCGGCGAACATGCGGGCCTGGGCACCGGGATCGTCAGAGTAATGGGTGGCGTCTTCCATTTCGCCGCGACGCAGGCGGACGCAGGCACCGTCCTTGAGGTCGATGGCAGGGTAGAGCGTCAGGCCGTGTGTCGCAGTCCGGGTTACGGGCTCGGGTGCCGCACCGGAGGCGGAACTGCCGGCGTCAGGCATGGCGATGCTGGACTGCCAGCGGGCGGCCTCGTTCTCGTTTGCCAGAAGTTTTGAGAGAAAAAGTCCGCGCACCGTCTGCCCTCCGATCCGTGCATAATAAGGATGCGTGCCCCAGTGTTCGAACTCGAATGACCGGAACAGCCCGATAGCGGCGACATGCGTTTCGCGGATGTCGCAGTTTACAACCTTGCAGCCAATGGCCTTTGCGCCCTTGAGCATGGCTTCCAGAAGCGCGCGTCCCAGACCGCGGCCTCGGGCATAGGGCGCCACGAAAAAGCCGGTCAGGTTGGCGGTTGCTGCGTGGGCTTCATAGCTTGCAGGCGGGCGGACAAGCTGGCCCGCCCCGCAGATCGTGCCATTGTCACGCACGACATACAGGCTGCGTTCCGGCACAAGCAGCAGGCCCTCGAAATAACGCGCCAATGCCTGATGGCCGGGAGGCTGGAGCCAGCCGAAGCCGCCACCGTCCAGGATACCCGCCGATGTGGCCTCGATCAGGGCGTCCAAATCTTCAGGCGACAGCGACGAAACGACCCGTTCGCAGGTGATCGTCATGAAGTCCACCGCAGGAAGTTGCCGAGGATGGTCAGGCCGACATCCTGGCTTTTTTCGACGTGGAACTGCGTGCCGCAGCGGTTTCCACGGGCGACGATGGCCGGAACCTGCGTGCCGTATTGTGCTGTGGCGACCAGATCGCTGTCCGCGCCGTCATGCAGGGCATAGGAATGAACAAAATATCCATGATTGCCGGGTGTGAGGCCGTCCGTCAGCAGATGTGCGCCGGGTGTGAAATCCAACGTGTTCCAGCCCATATGGGGCAGACGCAGACCGGCACTGGCGGCTTCATCCATGCGCCGGATATTGCCAGAGATCCAGCCCAGCCCCTCGGTCCGGCCATGTTCAAGGCCGTATTCGCTCATGAGCTGCATGCCGACGCAGATGCCGAGAAACGGCGTGCCATTGGAAGTTGCGGTTTCAAGCATGGCGCGCAGTTCGGGGCCAAGGCCTTGCGCGCAATCCGCGAATGCGCCCTGACCGGGGAGGATCAGACGGTCTGCGGTGAGGATATCGTCTGCGTCGCGGGAAATGACGACGTCGGCTTCGATCCCCTTGCGTGTCGCGGCCTTGCGGGCTGCCTGTGCGGCCGAGGCGAGATTTCCGCCATTGTAGTCAATTACGACGACGCGCATGGAAACTCCGGGGATGTGCCGTAGGAAAGGGTGTATTGCTGCTGGTCCATCCAGCGCAGGAGCGCGATGTCCCGACTGGGTGCGGCGATGGGCGTGCCGGGAATGCGGCCGTTCAGGCGCTGTTCCCACAGCCGGATCTCAGCCGTAAAGCTGGCGAGGACGGCGTGAATGGCTACGACCAGATCAAGCCGGGGCCAGAATCCTTTCAGGACATGCAGCACGATCATGGTGACGGCGGCAGCCAGAAGGGCGGAAATCCATGCGCCATAGGTCAGCAGGCCAAACCAGCCGAAAAACAGGACGCGCCATGAAAAGCCGTCCTGCACCATCACGGGGATCTGCGGGCCGGAGGCATCAGGCTTCGTGCAGGGAATATAGAGCTTCACAGCACGCCTTTGGTGGAAGGGATGGCACCGGCCGAGCGCGGATCATGTGAAACGGCAACTTTCAGCGCGCGGGCAACGGCCTTGAAGCCGCTTTCGGCGATATGGTGGGCATTGGTTCCGGCCTTGCAGGTCAGATGCAGGGCGATATGGGCGGACATGGCGAAGGCGCGGAAAAACTCTTCGAACAGTTCCGTGTCCATCGTGCCGATCTTTTCGCGTGGGAAGACGACATTCCACGCGAGATAAGGACGGCCGGAAATATCCACCACGGCTTCGCACAAGGCTTCGTCCAGCGGCACAAGCGCATGACCGAAACGTTCAATCCCACGCTTGTCTCCGATGGCCTGACGAAAGGCCTGTCCGAAAACGATGCCGACATCCTCGACGGTATGATGCCCGTCGATATGCAGGTCTCCCTTGGCCTTCAGGTCAAGGTTGAAGCCGCCATGTTTGGCCAGCGCCGTCAGCATGTGATCGAAAAAGCCAATGCCGCTGTCCACGTTGGAACGGCCTTCGCCGTCGAGTGTGAGGGCAAGGGTGATGTCGGTTTCGCTGGTGGCGCGATGCAGGCTGGCGTGGCGGATGTCGTTCATGACCTCTCTGCTACACCAGCATGGCGCGGATTTCCACGCTATCCGGCTAAGATGCGTACAAAATCCGTCCGTTTGCAGAAAGAAAAAGCCGGAGCGGGGAAAGCGTGTTCCCGGAGGAAACCGTGCGAAAGCACGTCACGTTTCCTTGAAGTGGACCGTGTCAGGAAATTGCCCTTGGCGAGGAGGAGAGATAGGCCCATATTTCTGGATTATGGCACATCATCATTCCCCCCTCGACGTCCTTCTCTCCCGCGCCTCGACGGACCATCTCGTCGAGCCTCCGCCGAAGGGGGATGATCTCCGCACCATTCTCTCTGCTGGCCTGCGGGCGCCAGATCACGGGAAAATGCGGCCCTGGCGCTATACGGTGATCAAGGGCAAGCATCGCGAGGCCTTCGCCGATCTCGTGGTGGAAGCGATGGGACGGCAGGAGCCCGATGCGCCTGAAGCCAAAAAGACCAAGCGTCATCATCGCTTTTCCAACATGCCAATGATCATCGCACTCGGGATGCATCTTAAGCCTGAAGGAAAAATCCCGGTCATCGAACAGGAAATGGCTGTGGCGGCAGGAGCGATGAATGTTCTGAATGCGCTGCACGCATCGGGTTTCGGCGGTATGTGGGTGACGGGGCCGTTCTGCGAAGACCGTATTCTGCTGACGGCTCTGGGGCTACCCGAGCCGCATCGTCTGGCAGGTTTCCTGTTCGTCGGAACGCCCGCAAAGCATTCGGATGAGCGCAAGCGTCCCGAAATCGACGATTACATGGCGGTCTGGAAGGGCGATGCCATCAAGTTCGCCGCGGATGCCGGCTGAACAGATGCGTTACGACGTTATCATCGCGGGTGGTGGTCCGGTCGGGTTGGCTGCTGCCATTTCGTTTGCGCGGGACGGACGTAAGGTCTGCCTTGTCGAGCGGTCCTCTGCGGATGTGCTGGCCGATCCGCCTTTTGATGGGCGGGAAATCGCGCTGACACATCATGCATCGGAATGGCTAAAAGCTGTCGGTGCGTGGGACGAGATCCCCGCCGGTAGCATCTGTCCGATGTATACGGCCCGGATTGAGACCGGGAAGACTGGAAATCCGCCACTTCTCTTTGATGCACCCGCCGATGGCCCTGATGCGCTGGGGCATATGGTGGCGAATCATCTGATCCGCCGGGCGCTTTATCGCGTGGTTTCGAGAACGCCGGGTATAGACCTCAAAGCCGGGGAAGGCATTGCCAGTTCGTGGCACGATACGCGGTCGGCAGGCGTCATTCTGGCCAATGGCGAGCGTCTTGAGGCCGATCTGCTCGTGGCGGCGGATGGGCGTTTTTCACGCCTGCGGACCGAAGCCGGGATCGGGGCGATCGTTCACGATTTCCAGCGGAACATCATGGTCTGCCGGATGCGGCATCCCGAGCCGCATGCCAATACGGCGCTTCAATGGTTCGATGAAGGGCAGACGATTGCTCTGCTTCCGGTCGCAGCGGATGATCGTCCGGGGTCCTGTTCATCGCTGGTTCTGACGTTGGAGCCTGACGAGATCGCGCGTCTCAAGGCGCTGGATGGGAAGGTGTTCAGCGAGGATATCACCGCCCGCACGCAGGGCCGTATGGGGCCGATGACGCTGGAGAGCGCGCGTTGCGTCTATCCCCTCAAGGCCGTTTACGCCCATCGCTTTCAGGCGCCGCGTTTGGCCCTGATCGGGGATGCCGCGGTGGGAATGCATCCGATTACGGCGCACGGGTTCAATCTTGGCCTCAAGGGACAGGAAGTTCTGGCCAAGGCGATTGCAGATGGTCCGGGTGATGCGGGTGATCCGTCCGTTCTGTCGCGTTTTGAACGGACGCACCGTCTGGCGACGGCGCCGCTCTTTGCGGCCACCAATGCCATTGCGACCGTCTATACCCGTGACGAAGCTCCGTTCCTGATGGCGCGTCGGGCCGGGCTGGCGGTAGCCAACCGGCTTCTGCCCTTCAAGGCAGCCGTGACAAATATGCTGATGGATCGTCAGGGCTGAGGCCCTGACCATTTTTCAGTTAAAATGTGCTCGCAGCAGCGGTGTTGACGAAATGCAGAGCATGATCAACCCGAACAGCGCCATGACCTTGATAATAAAAAAGCAGGCATGATGACGGGCATCCGCGCCGGTAGCCAGCATCATGAACGGGTCTGGATCGGGAAAGCCGGTTTTGCTGTTGATCTGCACGAGTTCTAGGGCCCGCTGACGGCTGGGTGCCGCCTGTGCCCGGCGGCGAGCCATTTCCGTCCCGGATATATCGGCTTTTTCGTGCAGGGCCGTAAGATAGAGTTCCAGATCTTCGCGGCGATACGCGATTTTGCCATCCGGGCCCTGCGTATGTGCAGGCCCCGTGCCGAGGAGGGACAGCAGTTTCATCCTGCGTTCAGGTAGCGCGAGATGTGCTGCTGCTTCCGCTCTTGAGAGCGTTTTTGAGCGCACAGGCAGATGAAAGACCTGTCCGCCTGACTTTTCACCGGGAATATGTGTCGGAGACGGCATTGGTCTGAATCCTGATTTCTCTGGACGGACTGACATTATGGTCAGTCCGTTCGGAAATCGAGCATTTCCCGGAGTCCCACTCCTTATTTTTGATCAGGCTGTCGTGATGGCGATGCCTTCGGAGCGGAACCGGCGGAAGACGTCAAAGAGAATGGCGTCCTGCACGCTGCTGGCGTCGCGCGCGGAAGTAAGGGCGACACTCAGGGTCACAGTCAGGCTGTCTGCGGTAATGGCACTGACGCGGACTTTGGGGGCGGGTGTTGCGAGGACATCGTCGCGATGTGCGGCAACTTCCAGCAGCATGGATTTTGCTTTTTCCGGATGGGTCGCCACCGGAACCTGAAATGTCAGGGTCAGGGTGCCCGTCGCACCGCTCAGCGTGGCGTTTTTGACGCTTGTGGTGATGAACTGTGAATTCGGAACGATCATGGTCGAACCGTCGCTCAACCCAATATCGGTCGCGCGGATGCTGATGCGCTTGATATCGCCCCGTGTACCGGCGATTTCGACCATGTCTCCAACGCGCACTGGCCGCTCGGCCATAAGAATAACGCCGGAGACGAAGTTCTGCACGATGGATTGCAGGCCAAAACCGATACCGACCGAGAGAGCGCTGACCACCCAGGTCAGGTTCTGCACGGACACCCCGGCGATGGAGAGAATGCCGAGGCCGACGAGGATCCACGAGCAATAGGTGAAAATGCTGAGGATCGACGTCCGGCTGCCGATGTCGAGGCGGGTGGTCGGGAAAAACCGGTCCCTGATCCAGCTTCGGGTCTGGCGGATGGCGTAATAGGCGACCACGGCCAGCACGATGACCAGGACGACCGTATCGAGAGAAATCTTCACGCCGTGAATGGTGTTGCCGACGAACAGCAGCCAGAGGCGTGTGGTGATATCCGTGACGCTGAAGCTGCCATCTGTCTGGGCAATGGAAAACAGCAGCAGAAGCAGTAGGATATTTCCAAGCCCGGAGAGGATCACTCCGATCTGCGACAGGCGGGGCTGGGGAAGGCCAAGCTGCATCAGGCGGAGGCTGAAGAAACTGCCTTCCGAAAACAGCCGCTCCAGAACATCGCGCCAGCACAGACCCAGAAGTGCCACGATGGCCACGCCCGTGCCCAGCGAGAGCAGCCAGCCATTGAGCGTGAAGGCGAAGGCCACATAGCCCAGCAGGATGGAAATGACCGTGACAGTCAGAAGCAAGCTGGACACACCCAGCGCAGACGGCGCAAAGCCGCGCGTATCGTTCTGGTTGCCCAGTCGGCGGAACGTATCCACGGCACACAGGCCAATGGCGATGGAGAACGCGATTTCCAGCAGGATCTGAAGCGTCTGCCCAAAAGCATCCTGAGCCTGAAACGCACGCAGCAGATCCAGAAGAAGAATGCTGATCGCTAGAATCCAGTCCACACCCCGAAGCGCCTTGCGCTCTCCGGGATTGCCCTGCGCCAGAACGCCGCTCCGTCCGAACACTGGCAGACCGGCGCCAATAATGAAGCCGCAGACAGGAACGGTCTCGCCGATGATCGCACCAATCGGGCCGCCGCCATCAGGCAGGGCTGCCGCAGCCCAGATGAACCATGTCAGGGTAGCGATCAAGGCTTCCAGCGCACCGTTCAGCGTAATGGCAATGACGCTGGCGGAGAGCGCCTCTTTCACGCTGTCTTCGGTAGCGGGCCGGAAATGGGCGCCACAGCGCTTGAGAAGACGCAGGATCAAAGGAGAACTGAGGCCGATGACCGCGAAAGTGATCGCGCAGCCGATCAGAAGGTGGAGCCAGTTCGCCAGAACGCCGCCTTCATGAAACGAAGAGTGGTTTTCGGCGCGCTCGGTCAGGAGCGTGTTCCAGAAGCGCGGAGCCAGCGGTGACACCGTATGTTCGGACAGAGCCGCGTGCTGAAGCTGTGTGCGGCGCGCGTTGATGGCCGTGTTGAGCTGCTGGGCCTGAAGATTATAGAGTCTGGCGCGGATCAGGGCCGATTTCACGGACTGCGCATTCTGTTGCATCCGCTGCCGCTGTGCCGTGACGGACGGGTCTTCATTTTCCGCCGCGCTGGTGCCCAGGATCTTCAGAAAAGATTCGGTGATGTTGTCGTAGGACTGGATCTGCGTGACGGCATCCTGCGTGTTCTGCTGGACCTTCTGGATCCGGGACGACAGGCTGTCGAGCTCGCTGTTGCCCGTATTTTCGTCTTTGCGGTTCAGAACGGCGAAGACCTGGCGCAGAGTGGTGGCGCTGTCGTCGAGTTGGTGAGCGATGGTGCTGGAAACCGCAGCCCAGCCAAGGCCGGATGTGGTGGGATCGGACTGCGCGTCGTTTCCAATGCCTTTCAGTATGGGCTTCGAAGGGGCCGTGTTCGTTTGGGCTGTGGCCTGAGGCGCAGCACGTGCAGCGGGAGGAACCAGTCCTGCAAAAACCAGCGTGAAAGCGACGGACAGAACACTCAGAACACGTCCGCAAACGGCTCCAGACCGCTGTTGTTTAAGAGATGAAGAGGCGCGCGCGGCAGGCCGTGTGGTCATGCGTCGGATGTTCCGTTCAGTGTCTTGATGGGTTTTCAACGGTTTGCAGGGACAGGGGTTCGATTGCGGCGGAGAACACGGATATGAAAAAGGCATCTTTCCCCAAAGAGAAAAGATGCCCGGGAGGCGTAAAGTGCTGCGGAGGATCAGTCCTTCCAGTCCACTCCATGCGCGTCCGCAATCGACTCGAAGCCGTCGCGACGCATGGCGTCCAGAAGTTCCTGTTTCATGCTGCTCAGGATGCCGGGGCCCTGAAGCACGAAGGAGGAATAGATCTGCACCATGTCCGCGCCCATGCGGATGCGGGCCAGAATGTCCTCGCCTGTTTCAATGCCGCCGCAGGAAATCAGCGCCAGCCGGCCCTTGTTCAGTCCGGAGACTATCCGCAGCACATCCCGCGAACGGGCCGCCAGAGGGCGCCCGGACAGGCCGCCGGTTTCGCGGGCTGCCGGATCGCGCAGGCTGCCGGGACGGGCGATGGTCGTGTTGGTCAGGATCAGGCCCTGCGCACCACCTTCGATGGCTGCTTCAAGGATTGGTTCGTAGGAGCTGTCATCCAGATCCGGTGCGAGCTTGACCAGAAGCGGCGGTCGTTCGGGGTTGCGCGTGTTGATCGCTGCCAGAAGCTCTTTCAGCATCGCCGCCGACTGAAGATCCCGTAGGCCCGGCGTATTGGGCGAGGACAGATTCATCGTGATGTAGTCGGCATACGGTCGCACGCGGGCCACGAGTTCCGGATAATCCCGAAGCGGGTCAGAACCGGTCTTGTTGATGCCGATATTCACGCCCAACGGAACGATCGGGCCGCGCGTCCTGCCATTGGGCATCGGACGGTGCAGACGGGCGAGACGTCGGCAGAAGCGGTTCACGCCGCAGCCATTGAACCCCATGCGGTTGATGATCGCGCCGTCCTCGACCAGCCGGAACAGGCGCGGGCCCGGATTGCCGGGCTGGGGGCGGGGCGTCACGGTTCCGGCCTCGATATGCCCGAAGCCCAGCTTTGCAAGCGGGCGAATGGCGCGGGCATCCTTGTCGAACCCGGCGGCCAGGCCGATCGGATTGGGAAAGCGCAGGCCGAGCACACGGGTCGAGAGGGCCGGGACGTCTTTCGGCGCCTGACCGCCGAGGCCAAGAGCGAGAGAGTGAATGGCAAGTTCATGCGCCGTTTCGGTGTCGAAGCGGTGCAGGAGAGGAGTGACGAGCGTTCCGAGATCGATCATGAGTCGTTTCCATACCCTAATCCGTGCTGTGAAGCATCCACCTCACAGCTTTGGGCGATGTCTGGTGGCGTTTTATCTTGGCGGTAACGCAGGGACACGATAGACGCGAATGCATGTCCGATGCCCCTGCTTCTGAATCCTATGACGAGCCTTACCTTGAGACGTGTTGCCGCTCGACGCTGCACCGGCTTCTGCTCTGTGGCGCGACGGGCCGCCCGACCGGATTGAAAGACCAGCCCTGTCTGGAGCGGCTGGAGCGGCTGGGCTTGTCCGAACTGCGTGATGACGGGCGCTTCGTGATTACGCAGGACGGTTTGAAGCGGCATAGTGAAGAAATCGGCCCAACAGGCTGAGGTCAGGTCTTCAGAAACTCCAGAACGGCACGGTTGAACTTTTCCGTTTCGTCCAGAAAAACCATGTGAGCACTGTCTTCGAAGTCCATGCTGGTACAGTTGGGCATGTGCTGTGCGACCCAGGCGGGACCTTCGGGGTTCAGTATCGTGTCTTTTCGGGCCACCATCATCAGGGCCGGAAGCGTGAGATGCGGCAGGACATCGCGCCAGTCCTGCGTGGTGTGATCGGCCATCATGGCGCTGCGGGCATGCGCGGGGCTTTGCGCCATCTCCCGAAGCAGGAAGGCCTTTTCTTCGTCTGGAAGTGGATGGCAGATGCAGTTTTCCAGATTGGCCCGGTCGAAGTCTTCCGGGGTGAGGGTTAGCTGCTGCTGTACGGCCGTCAGGCCCGCCTGATCGTAACAGTCGGCATGGCCGAGCTTCCAATCAGCAGAATAATACTGTTTCGGGGTCTGCTGGACGAATATGGCATTGCGGATGCGCTCTGATCCGAACAGTTCCAGATACGACCAGATGACCGGACAGCCGATCGACCAGCCCAGAACCGTGACGTCCCGCAGGTTCAGCGCCACCAGCAGATCCCGTAGATCGGCGGCCAGACGCGCGATCCTGTAACCGTGTGACGGTTTTTCCGAACGCCCATGGCCGCGCAGGTCCATAGTGATGACACGGGCCTGTTCGGAGATCGGGCCGACATTGCGATGAAAGAAGCGTCCCGAAAACGTCCAGCCATGAATCATGACGATGGGCCGTCCGTGTCCCTGTTCCTCGTAATGGATGCGGATTCCGTCACTGGTCGTGATATGCGGCATGGTCTTCTCCGTAAAAACACTGGCCGGATGGGGCGTGGACATTGTCGCAGGCCATAGCGCGCGGACCGTAAGGCGGGTTGCGTTCAAAGGAGCGTTTGCGCTTGCGGGGGCAGGGCGGTAAATTGGAAGGGCCATGACTGTTTCCTCACCTTCCGTCACGCCTGACGCGCCTGAAACCGCTCCTCCGAACCGTGTTCTGAAACCCATTGATCTGGGGCAGGGCGTGGTGATCGAGGACCCGGTGATCCTCGCCCCGCTCTCGGGGGTGACGGACCTGCCGTTCCGTCAGCTTGCGCGCGATCTGGGAGCAGGGCTTGTCGTGTCGGAAATGATCGCCTCATGGGCGATGATCCGTGAGAACGAAAACACCATGCGTATGGCGCGGATGGCCGAGCGCGGGCCCAATGCGGTCCAGCTTGCCGGGTGTGATCCCGAAGCCATGGCGCAGGCGGCGAAGATTTCGGTCGATGGAGGGGCAAACCTCATCGACATCAATTTTGGCTGTCCGGTGAAGAAAGTGGCGATCGGGCAAATGGCTGGCTCCGCACTGATGCGCGACGAGGTTCTGGCTGGGAAGCTGCTGGAAGCCACGGCGCGGGCCGTGAATGTGCCGGTGACGCTCAAGATGCGCATGGGCTGGGACCATAACTCCCTCAATGCGCCGCGTCTGGCAAAAATCGCGGAAGAGAGCGGCATCCGGCTTGTGACCGTCCATGGTCGTACCCGGCAGATGTTCTATAACGGCACCGCGGACTGGCGTTTCGTCAAAACGGTGAAGGACGCGGTCTCGCTGCCGGTCATCGTTAATGGTGACATCAACACCATCCGCGATGCGCGTGACGCGCTGCACCAGTCTCAGGCCGATGGTGTCATGATCGGACGCGGCTGCTACGGACGGCCTTGGTTCACGGCGCAGGTGGCGCAGTCCTTACGGACCGGCGAGGATGTGCCGGACCCGGATCTGGCGACCGAAAAAGAGATCGCCCTGCGTCATTACCGCATGATGCTTGACCATTTCGGCGAACGTCCGGGGCTGCGCCTCGCACGCAAACATGTCTCCTGGTATTCCGCGGGGCTGCCGGGGTCTGCGACGTTCCGCTCCACGATCAATAATGTAGATAATGCCGCTGAAGCCATTGCGCTGCTCGAAGGCTTCTATGACCGTCATATCGAAGCGGGTGTCGTCCGCAACCGCGAAGCCGGACCGGCAGGCAGTCTGAGCCGCGATGGCACGCGTGAGGCGGCCTGATATCATGCGCCCTTCATGACGGAAGTGTCCGTATCCGGTCTGGTCGAGCAGGGCTGTCATCCGGTTTTCCTTTACGGAGCCTCTCGGCTGGACCGGCAGGACGTGGCCCGCAGGCTGCACGGTCACAGCCCGCGCGCGCAGCATCCTTTCGTGGTTGCGGCCCTGACCGCCACCCCGCGCGCCCTGCGCGAGGCCGCACTGTTCGGAAGCGCCGAGGCGGGCTGGATCCAGCAGGCACAGGGCGGAACTCTTCTGCTGGATGAAATCGACTGTCTGTGTCCCACGATGCAGGACCGGTTCGTGGACTGTCTTGCGCAGACGGATCTGCGCGTCATCGCCGGAAGCCGTCACGATCCGCTCCTGCTTCTACGGCAGGGGGGGCTGGCGGCAGGGCTGCACCAGTGGCTTTCGGCGTTGCCGTCGGCGCAGCGGATGGGGCCTGAACGCATTGGCGCGGTCTGTCGTCTGGCGGCAGGTACGGGCACGGCGCGTCCTCGCGGACTGGAGCGGGCGCTGGAGCGGCCTTTGTCCGAATATCTTGAAGGTGATTTGGAAAACGGCGCGGGCGATCTGCATGCCTGTGTGGTGGGTGAAGTCGAACGGCCACTGATTACGATGGTCCTGCGCCGGACCTGCGGCAATCAGCTTCGGGCTGCTTCCATTCTGGGAGTGAACCGCAACACCCTGCGCAAACGTATCCGCGAACTGGACATCACGATCCCGAAAGGCATCGACGAGTGAAATTTCGTTCCCTGAGGCGCCTGTTTGCAAGGCTGACGAGTGCCAACGGAGCGGTTCTTCTGACAGTTCTGGCGCTCGTACTGGCCTTTGCGACGTTCGTCGTGCTGTCAGGTGGCATGTCTCTGGCGCACCGGCCGCAGGTTCAGGCAATCGTCTTCCTGCTCGATTTCATCACGCTCATGCTGATTGTGGCAGCGGCCGTGGTGCAGATCGGGCGGATGGTGGCCGAACGCAGGCTTGGTCTGGCGGGCGCACGTCTGCATGTGCGGCTTATTACACTGTTCGGCATCGTGGCGGTCGCCCCGACTATTGTCGTGGGGGCAGTCGCGACGCTCTTTTTCCATTATGGCGTGGAAATCTGGTTCTCCAACCGCGTAAACGATGCCCTGACAGAAGCCCGCTCGGTCGCGGTTGGCTATCTGCAGGAGCATAACGACAACGCCCGGACCGAAGCCTTTGCGCTCGCAAACACGCTGATCACGGTCCAGAATGACGAGCTTTTCTCACGCGGGACTGATCTTTTCCACGACCCGGCGCGCCTTCAGGAGTTTCTGGACGATGAAGTCACGGAACGCGGCCTGACGGATGCGGAGGTCTTCGACCCTCTGACTTCCAAAGTTCTGGCCGTCGGTGGCCTTCTGGGTAGCGATGCGGATATGTCCACGGCCCCGCCACTCCCGCCGAAATCGGTTGTGGAACTGGCCCGGCATGGCGAAGCCGTGATTCTTGATCGCCCGGATCAGCGCAAAGTGCGGGCCGTGGTGGCGCTGGGTGGCAATTCGGGGCTCATGCTGGTCATTACCCGGCCGGTCGATCCGGATGTGGTGGAGCACATGCGCCGGACGGACACTCTGGTTGCGGATTATCAGCGGCTGATTGCCAATCGCGGCAAGACGCAGGTTCTGTTTGCAGTCATTTTCGCGCTGATGGGCCTGCTGGTTTTGGCGGTGGGAATGCTGACGGGTCTGGCGCTGGCCAACCGGATCGCCAATCCGCTGGGGCTGCTCATTCTGGCGGCCCAGCGGATTTCCAAAGGCGATCTGGGCGTTCGGGTTCCTGTTCCGGAAGGCGCGGGGCAGGAAAAGGACGACGAGGTGACGGGGCTGTCGCGTGCGTTCAACAGCATGACGGATCAGCTGGAAAGCCAGCGCTCCGAACTGATGCAGGCCTACGACCAGATCAACGAGCGCCGCCGCTTTACCGAAACCGTGCTTGCAGGTGTCTCGGCGGGCGTGATCGGGCTGGACCAAGCGCAGGTGATCGAACTGCCGAACCGCGCAGCCTCCAGTGTGCTCCAGCGCGACCTCCAGCCCGCCATCGGCCGGAAACTGACGGAGCGTGTGCCGGAGTTCTCCGCCCTGCTGGACGCGGCCCGCATGGCGCCGGAGCGCGTCCACACCGCTGAAATTCAGGTGGATACCGAAGGCGCGCAGCGTCCGGGTGGGCCGGGCGAGGGCGCCGGTGCGGGGGCGGGGCGCACGCTTCTCGTGCGGGTCGTGGCGGAACTGCGCGGGCAGGATGTCGCGGGCTATGTCGTGACCTTCGATGACATTACGGATCTTCAGTCCGCTCAGCGCAAGGCTGCGTGGGCCGACGTTGCACGTCGTGTGGCGCATGAGATCAAGAATCCGCTGACCCCGATCCAGCTGGCGGCGGAGCGTCTGAAACGGCGCTTCCTCAAGGAAATCCACTCTGATCCCGAGACCTATACGCAGCTTGTCGATACGATCGTGCGACAGGTTGGGGATATCGGACGGATGGTTGACGAGTTCTCCGCCTTTGCGCGGATGCCACAGCCCGTCATGCAGCCGGAGGACTTCTCACGGCTGTGTCGGGAGGCGCTGGTGCTCCAGCGCAATGCCCATCCCGAAATTGTGTTCGAGACCACCGGATTGCCTCCGTCAGGGCCGATCGTGCGGTGTGACCGGCGACTCATCGGTCAGGCACTGACAAACCTTTTACAGAATGCAGCCGATGCCATCAGCATGGCAGGCCGCGGAAAACCGGGAGAAAATGCTTCCGGACAGCCCGCAGGACAGGCAGTGCAGCCAATAGGACACATTGTGGTGGGCTTGCACATTCGCGGCGGGCATGTCCTGCTAGACATAGAAGATGACGGGATCGGCCTGCCAACGGTGGAACGCCACCGGCTGACCGAGCCTTATGTAACCCACAAGGCGAAGGGCACCGGCCTCGGCCTTGCGATCGTCAAGAAGATCATGGAGGACCATTCCGGGATGCTTCAGCTCACTGATCGGGAACCAGACCTTTCCCGTGGCCCGACATCCGGGCAGCGGGGAACGCGCGTCACCCTGTCCCTGCCGTTATGGGAGCAGGAGAGCCATGTCCCCGGGGAAACGGACCTTCAGACTATGAGGACAGCAGATGGAACATGAGATCCTGATCGTCGATGACGAACCGGACATCCGGTTCCTCATCGAGGGTATTCTGAACGATGAGGGCTACAGAACCCGGACAGCCGGCAACTCGGATCAGGCGCTCGAACTCTTTCGCGCGCATCGTCCGTCGCTGGCAATTCTGGACATCTGGCTTCAGGGCTCCCGGCTGGATGGAATCGAACTGCTCAAGATTTTCCAGACCGAGGAACCCGGCCTGCCGACGCTCATGATCTCGGGTCACGGCACCATCGAGACGGCAGTGTCGAGCCTCAAACTGGGTGCTTATGACTTCATCGAAAAACCGTTCCAGTCGGATCGGCTTTTGGTTGTGGTGCGTCGCGCGCTGGAAGCCGCGCGACTGCGGCGGGAAAATGCCGAGTTGCGTTTGAGGGCAGGGCCGGAAACGACCCTTTCGGGAGAGGGTGCCGTCATTTCGGCCATTCGCGCCCAGATCGAGCGTGTCGCGCCCACCAATTCTCGTGTGCTGATCAGTGGTCCGGCCGGGGCGGGCAAGGAAGTGGCAGCGCGAATGATCCATGCGCGCTCCCGCCGCGCGGAGGGCCCGTTCATTGCCCTGAACTGTGCGACGCTCGCGCCCAACCGCTTCGAAGAGGAGCTGTTCGGTCTTGAGGGCGAAGACGGCCAGCCGATGCGTCGCGGCGTGCTGGAGCGTGCCCATCGCGGAACGCTTTTGCTCGACGAAGTCGCGGATATGCCGCCTGAAACGCAGGGCAAGATCGTCCGCGCGCTTCAGGATCAGACCTTCGAGCGTCTGGGCGGCAATACACGGGTAAAGGTGGATATCCGCGTCATCGCCACCACCAACCGCGATCTTCAGTCCGAGATCGCCGCACACCGGTTTCGGGAAGACCTGTATTACCGGCTTGCGGTCGTGCCGCTGCGGATTCCCTCCCTGCGTGAACGGCGCGAAGACATTCCGGGTCTTGCGCGGCACTTCCTTGACCGCTGCGCCGAGTCTTCGGGCCTGCCGGTGCGGGAACTTTCGGTGGACGCACTGGCCGCGCTGCAATCCTACGAGTGGCCGGGAAATGTGCGGGAGCTGCGCAACCTGATGGAGCGGCTGCTGATCATGATGCCGGGGACGGGCAACGATCCGATCCGCGCGGACATGCTGCCCTCCACCATCAGTCAGGGCGCACCGTCCATGACCCGCCTCAATTCGGGTGCGGATGTCATGAGCCTGCCGCTGCGTGAGGCGCGGGACCTGTTTGAGACGCAGTATCTGCAGGTGCAGCTCATGCGCTTTGGTGGCAACATCAGCCGGACGGCCAGCTTCGTCTGCATGGAACGCAGTGCGTTGCATCGCAAACTCAAGCAGCTTGGCGTGACAACCAATGAAGACCGCGCGCCCGCGTCATCCACGCCGGTGAGTGGCTGAAATGACGCGCCGGTTTTCCTTCTCTTTCCTCTGTCGACTGATAACAGCGTGACTTCAGAACATTCCTCTCCTGCCGGCCCTCGTGCTGTACAGGAGGTTTTCCTCGATCATCTGCGTCGGACGGAAGCCTCCGTGACGGTCTTTCTGGTCAATGGCGTGAAGCTTCAGGGAATCCTGGCCCAGTCGGACGCGCAGACCCTTTTGCTGCGGCGGGACGGCCATGTGCAGCTTGTTTACAAACATGCCGTCAGCACGATCATGCCGGTTACGGCGATGAATTTTGTGGAAGAAGAACTTTGAGCGGTTTCGACACCAAAAAACCCGCAACACGCGCCGCCGTCATTCTGCCGTGGGAAAAGTCGGGGCCGCAGGAAGAAATCCGTGCGGCCGATGCACGGCTTGAGGAAGCTGTCGGTCTAACGGCCTCCATCGGACTTGTCGTGGTGCGTCAGGCCGCAATCCTGCTGCGTGCCCGTCGCCCCGCGACCCTTCTGGGAAGCGGTCAGGTCGAACAGCTCGCCGAGGCGGTCAAGCTCGACGATGTGGATGTGGTCGTCATTGATGCGCGGCTGTCACCCGGTCAGCAGCGCAATCTTGAAAAGGCGCTGGCCTGCAAGGTTGTGGACCGGACGGGGCTGATCCTTGATATTTTTGGCGCGCGTGCCGCCACCCGTGAAGGTGTGTTGCAGGTCGAGCTGGCCCATCTGGAATACCAGCGTTCGCGCCTTGTGCGGCTCTGGACCCATCTTGAGCGCCAGCGGGGCGGCTTCGGCTTCCTTGGCGGTCCGGGTGAGACGCAGATGGAAGCCGACCGCCGGATGCTGGCCGAGCGGATTGGCAAGATTCGCAAAGAGCTGGAACAGGTACGCCGGACACGCGGCCTGCATCGTGAATCCCGCAAGCGCGTACCGTTCCCAGTCGTGGCCCTCGTCGGCTACACCAATGCGGGCAAGTCCACGCTGTTCAATGCCCTGACCGGGGCGTCTGTTCATGCGCAGGACCAGCTTTTCGCGACGCTGGATCCGACTATGCGCGGCATGCGTCTGCCGTCAGGGCGCAATGTGATCCTGTCCGATACGGTGGGGTTCATCAGCGAACTCCCAACCGAACTGATCGCGGCCTTCCGGGCAACGCTTGAGGAGGTGGCGCAGGCGGATGTGATCCTGCATGTCCGCGATATTTCGCATCCCGACAGCTTGGCCCAGCGGGCAGACGTTCTTAATGTGCTGGATGGCATGGTGCGGGACGGCGTGCTGGATTCACACTGGTCGGACCGCACGATCGAGGTTCTGAACAAGGCCGATCTGGTGGGTGGCGTCGAAGCGGTTCCGAAGCGTGAGAATGCCGTCGCGATTTCCGCCATCACAGGCGAAGGTCTGCCAGACCTGTTCGAGGTTCTGGATCAGTATCTGACGCGCTCCATGAAATCCGTTGATGTGCGTCTGCCCATTACGGATGGCGCGGCGCTGGCATGGCTCTACCAGCATGGCGAAGTGGTTGGCCGCACAGACCGGGATGACGGAATCGATGTGCAGGTCCGTCTGTTCTCGGCGGATCTGGAGCGTTTCGAACTGCTTCATCCAGACCGGATCGTGCAGCCGGACGTCTGAGTTTTTCTACTGGGACGCCGGTGTCGCCGGAGCCGCGCTGCGCGAAGAGGCGCGGGCGGCTCTGGCGCGCTGACGGACACGGTCCAGCGGTATGGCCAGCGCATAGGTCAGACCGAGGCCGACCACATTCATCACAAGCTGTTCCCATAGATTGATGCCGAAGCTGGCGAACATCAGCCGTCCCAGCAGGTCGAGCACCGTGCTACAGGCGAAAACTTCCAGTGAGTTCCGTCCAAGCAGGGCGAGGCTCTGGCCAATGCGGTCGGCGGAGATGCGGCGTAGCGCAGCAGAAGACTGCACCAGATAAAAGATCGCCATGATGTCCAGCAGCCGCCAGATGGCTAGCGTGGATTTGCCCGTATTGGGCGGGGCCGGAAAAATCCGCAGAAACGGGACGTGCCAGTATTCGTAGGGAAAGCACAGCACAAACGCGCCTGCGAGATAGGCCAGACACAGAGCTTTGGCCCAGAGGCGATACGGTAGATCGCCGTTATTTTTCGAGGCCCAGACAGCCCCCAGAATCCCGAGAATATAGAGAAACTGCCAGCCGAACGGATTGAGATACCATCCACTGGGATCGAGCCAGTTGGGAATGGTGAGGTGCGGGTCCAGATTGGCGATGGCCCAGATGCCGACGCTGAGCGCAACAAGCAGCCACAGGCTGCGTTTGAGAATCCAGTAAATCAGCGGAAACAGTGCCAGAAGCACCACATAAAGCGGCAGGATGTTCAGGTAGCTGGGGAGCGCATCGAATGTCAGGATACGCCACAGCCAACTATAGCCATGCGCGAGCTGGGGCTCGATCGTATATTCGGGCAACGGCTGATAGTGCCGCCACTGCCGAACTGTCCAGACGAACACCAGCGTCATGCCGGTCTGGTACAGGTACAGCTTCAGGCAGCGGGCCAGAATACGGTGAATACCGGTTTTCCAGCCTTCACGGTCGATCAGGCGCCCATAAGCCAGATAGGAGGCATAACCCGCCAGCATGACGAAAATCTCAGCGGCATCGGCAAATCCGAAATTGCGGATCGTGATGCGATTGAGCAGATCATCCGGAACATGGTCCACCAGCATCATCAGCAGCGCGAGACCGCGCAGGGCATCCACACGATGATCGCGGGGAATCTTTCGCGTTAAAGCTGATGGGGATGCTGGGGACGGCTCCATAATCTCTTCTTATCGTCAGAGCGTGGGCAGGGGTATGGGGCCAGATTACGGCCACATTAAAGATTGGACGGAATTCATCCTCAATCTGCCCCGCCCAGGCTGTATTTTACAGCGCGAGCAGGGCTTCGTTCGACTGGCTTGCCAGAATGCCATGCCGCTCGGGATGCAGCCCCATAACTTCGACGGTACGACCGCGCGCGCGCAGTTTGCCGATAATTTTTTCCAGAACCTGAACGGACGTGATGTCCCACAGACGGGCCTCAGTCAGGTCCAGAACAACACGAGAGGCATCGGTATGGTAATCGATTGCATCGGAGAAGCTGTCGGCAGATGCAAAGAAAACCTGACCGGAAGCGCTATATGTCAGCACATCGCCGGAACGCTTTTCCGTGACGCGCAGCAGGCTCGCGGCGTGCCAGGCGAAGAACACGCCTGAAAGCATGACGCCAACCGCAACGCCTGCGGCCAGATCGTGAGTCATCACGACCACGGCTACGGTGACGAGCATGGTCAGGCTGGACAGACGCGGATGGCGGGCCAGATCACGCAGGCTTCCCCAGGAGAACGTGCTGGCGGAAACCATGATCATGATGGCGACAAGAGCCGCCATCGGAACCTGCCCGACCCAGCGGTGCAGCAGTACCATGAGGGCCAGTAGGAACGCGCCTGCGGTGAAGGTGGACAGACGCCCGCGCCCGCCATAGCGCAGATTGCCAACGGTCTGGCCAATCATGCCACAGCCCGCGATGCCCCCGAAGGCGCCCACAAGAATGTTTGAAATGCCGAGGCCCGTGCATTCCATGCGCTGGTCGCCATGGGTATCGGTGATGTCATCCACGACGGAGGCCGTCATCATGGATTCCAGCAGGCCCACAGCGGCCATAGCCAGCGCATAAGGCAGCACAACGGACCATGTGGCCCAGTCCAGCGCGATATGAGGAAAGGTCAGGCTGGGAAGACCGGTTGGCAGGTCGCCGAGATCGGAGACGGTGTGAACCGGCATCGGATAAAACATCGTGATGGCAGTGAGAACCACGATGCAAATCAGTGGAGAGGGAATGGCATCGGACAGGCGGGGCAGCAGATAGATAATGATAAGGCCCAGCGCGATCAGCGCATAGGTGTGCCAGCTTACTCCAAGCATCTGCGGGACCTGTGCAGAGAAGATCATGATGGCCAGAGCGTTGACGAAGCCTGTCCGGACCTCTGCGGGGACAAAGCGCATGACGGCCTGAAGGCGCAACAGGCCGAACAGAACCTGAAATGCGCCTGCAACCAGTGTCGCGAGCAACATGGCCTGAACGCCGTGAGCATGAACCAGCGGCGCCGCCACCAGAGCGACAGATCCGGCAGCACCTGAAATCATTCCCGGTCGGCCGCCAAAAATGGCGATCGAAACGGAAATGACGAATGACGCGAACAGCGAGACCGCTGGAGAGACCCCCGCGATATAGGAAAAGGCGATGACCTCGGGAATGAGGGCAAAGGTTCCGACCATTCCGGCCAGCACTTCGCGCAGTGGGTTCTGTGTCCACTGGCGACGATAGAGAGCGGCAGTCATGAAAATCCTTGAGGACAGGGCGTGAACGGGGTGCGACGTATTCAGGCCCGGCGCGGCAATGATGCATGCAGTGTAACCCGGCTGGCCTCAGGATTGAAGAGATGGAATTGCCGGGAGAACCGACATGAGCGCGGGTGGAAGCGGCCAAAAAAAAATCAGGAGTGTGAAAAAAAATGCGTCAAAAGACTGGACGAATGCCCCAACCTTCCTCTAGAGAGTGCGTCGCTGTGTGGCGGATGTAGCTCAGTCGGTAGAGCGCCGGTTTGTGGTACCGGTTGTCGCGGGTTCGATCCCCGTCATTCGCCCCAGCACTTCTCCTGAAAATCTGAATGAACATTCATCTGGGCTTGGCAGTATCAGCCTGATGGTTGTGTCTGTGCTCCCAGCGTTCTTCCAGCGCCATGCGCTCGAAGCGTAGTTTCTGCCGGATCCAGTTCAGCATGCCCGACAGCGTCACGACGATGATTCCCATGAATGTCCAGTTGTCCAATGGCTGATGAAACAGCAGGTAACTGAACGCGACGGCCCAGACCATCTGGCTGTATTGCGGCAGCGCGACCCGGTTCGCGGGGGCGACGGCTGTGGCCATCATCATGAACAATTGTCCCAGAGCTGCCAGAAAACCGTATCCGAACAGAAGGGCCCAGACTCGCGGTCCATGTGGCCAGGAGGCGTGGGTGATCATGAGAAGGCCGTCGCCGATCAGCGGTCCGAAAAGGCTTGATCCGAACAGGGAAAGTCGCGCGCTTTTGTCCCCAGCCAGTCGATAAGCCACGACGCTGCTGGCATTGGCGAGCGCGGCGACGATGGCGCAGACATGGCCGAGATGGAACGCCCGGGCGCCGGGACGCAGGACAATCAACACGCCCAGAAAACCGATTCCAACGGAAAGCCACGTCCAGAACGAAACCTTTTCCTTCAGGATCGTGACGGAAATGATGGTGACGAAGAACGGCATCAGAAACATCAGCGACAGCGCTTCTGGCATGGGAAGCAGCATGAAAGCCATGACGCTGGCGGCTGTTGAGACGAATGTTGAAACAGCGCGCAGAATCCACATGCCCGGCCGGTTCGTCGCGAAAATATCAGAATAGGGTTCGTCTGGCCGGCGGATGAAGGGCAGCAGCAGAAAGCCAAAAACGCCACCTGAAAAAGCGACTTCGAAAGGATCGAGGTGCCCCGCAAGCCCTTTGGAGCAGGCATCGCTGATGGCAAAGGCGGCGTATCCGAGAAGTGCCAGCAGGATGCCTGAGGAGAAAATGTTCTGTCTCATGGATCTGTTTCTCCGCAGGCGAGGCTGTTTCCCGTGCGGAGACAAGAAGACCTGCTACTGTCGGTAGTCAATCTCTACCGCTTTCCGGACTCGTTTTTGTGCGTTGTAATCATTAATATTAAATCAATATTGGATTTGGCGAAAGTATCTGTAAAGCAAAATTGGAATAGCTCTCACCTTCATGTATGGTGCCGGTCATTCGGGTAGGCTGTATGGCCCCCATCTCCTGGATGAAAAAGCGTGAGCCCCCTTATGTCTCAGAAGATTGTTCCAGTCATTCTCTCCGGTGGATCAGGCAGCCGCCTCTGGCCAGTGTCGCGCAGCAGCTATCCCAAACAGTTCTGGCCCCTCCTGACGGAACGGACTCTGATTCAGGAAACCGCTCTGCGCGGTGTCCGTGCGGAACTCTCGGCACCGATCGTGATCTGTAATTCCGAGCATCGCTTTATCGTGGCGGAACAGTTGCGGGATGTCGGTGTCGATAATGCCCGGATCATGCTTGAACCCGTCGGCCGCAATTCCGCGCCCGCCATTGCGGCAGCAGCCTTTCTCGTGGCCGAAACCGATCCGGACGCTATTCTGTGGATCATGGCTGCGGATGCCGCGATTACCGACGAAGCTGCGCTTTATGCGTCTCTGGGACAGGCAGTCTCTGCGGCAGCCGAAGGGCGGATCGTGACATTTGGCATGAAGCCGACGCGCGTTGAAACCGGCTATGGCTATATTGAGAGCGGCGCGCCTCTTCCGGGGCTGGATGGTGTTTTCGAAGTGTCGCGCTTTGTCGAGAAGCCTGATGCCGCAACCGCAGAGGCTTTCTTCCGTGATGGCCGCTATCTGTGGAATTCCGGCATGTTCGTGACGCAGGCCAGCGTTTTCCTCTCCGAAATCAAGACGTTCGAGCCGGACATCTATGAGCATGTCGGACAGGCTGTGCAGGCCCGTCACAGCGATCTGGACTTCGACCGGCTGGATGATGCGAGCTTCCGTCAGGCTCCGGATATCTCCGTGGATTACGCCGTTGCCGAGCGCACCAAGCGTGCGGCTGTGGTGCCGGGCACGTTCGGATGGTCTGATATCGGAAGCTGGGATGCGCTCTGGGATCTGTCTTCCAAGGACGATGCGGGCAATGCCACGTTTGGGGATGTTTTCCTTGATGGCGCCAAGAACTGCTATGTCCGGTCGGACGGAATCGTTGCCACGGTCACTGGCGTTGAAGATCTGGTCGTCGTTGTGACGCAGGATGCCGTCATGGTGTCGCATCGTGATCGTGCGCAGGACGTCAAGCACATGGTCAACCGTCTGAAGAAGGCGGGCCGTAAGGAAGCGGTGGCGCATAACCGCATGTATCGCCCGTGGGGCTTCTATGAGAGCCTGATTCAGGCGGACCGTTTCCAGGTCAAGCGGATCGTGGTCGAGCCGGGACAGAAGCTCTCGCTGCAGAAGCACTTCCATCGTGCCGAGCACTGGGTCGTCGTTGGCGGTACGGCGCTCGTGACACGCGATACGGACCAGATCATGGTTCGTGAGAACGAGAGCGTCTATCTGCCGCTGGGCTGTGTGCACCGTCTTGAGAATCCGGGCCGCATTCCGCTGACGCTCATCGAAGTCCAGTCCGGACCCTATCTGGGCGAAGACGATATCGTGCGTATCGAAGACGTTTACGCCCGCAACTGAGGCAGGCCGTGAACCCTGATCTTCAACGGATCAGGGTTTACGCTTCTCCGGGGTGCGGCGCCCGAACAGATGATGAAGCCCGTTGGCAAGCGGGATGGGCGTCACCCCCAGACGATGTTCCATCGGGCCGATATCGAAGTTCTTGTCCTCCAGAAGTCTGCGGATTTCTTCCGGGGCAATCTGGGGCAGCCTGCGGATATGTCGCGTGACATGAGACAGCGCCATGAGCATCCATCCCGGTAGGGAAATGATGGGGCGTCCGCCAAGCTCAGCGAAATATAGAACCATTCGAACAAAGGTCCGGTATGCCACAGCGGTCGGGCCTGCGATGACGATACTCTCAGGGCCTGAGACATCTCCGCTCTGAATGAGGCGGATGGCTGCAACGACGCACCGTGTTACGTCGCGCTGGTCGATGGGCTGCACAAGGGCGCGCCCTCCGCCCGGCAGCGGAATGACCGGCAGACGTTCCAGCAGCTTGGCCAGCCTTTGCACGTTGTCTTCGCCCTGAGCACCGTAAATCATGGTCGGATGTAGCAGAATCGAGGGGCGACCATCTGCCTGGAGTGCAGCCTCACCGGCCAGAACGCCACGTCCGTGATCGTCCGGCCAGTTCGTGAACTTACGCGTACTGCCCAGAGCGACGATGGGCGCTGTCGTGGCTGCGAGAATGGCGGGCAGGTGGCGCGCGTGGGCGGTATTCACGACAATCGCGGCACCTTCGAAGGCCAGCGGCAGCGTGGCGGGGTTCGTCAGGTCGGCAATCCGGACGGCCTGACAGGCCTGTGCGATGTCCGGCGCCAGATTGCCCTGACTGCGGACGACGGCAATGATCTTCTGCCCTTGTGCCAGAAGAGTACGGCACAGGGCCGCTCCTGAGCGTCCGCTGGCGCCGATGATGCAGACCGGGCCGTTACTGAGTGGCGTGTGAGGTGTGATGTCTTCGGGCGTCATTGTGCAAAAGCCTTCAGATCGGGGGAGGCGAGGAACGTCAGCATTGCAGCGGGCGAAGACATGGCCGCATTGAGCGCCGTCAGGGACATCGGCGTTGCGGAAGCATAAGTGACCGTCAGAGTACGGCCTGCGGGATGTTCCACATAATCCGGAATCGCTGCGAGAGCCGGATTGGCGGAAAGGCCCGCCTGCAGGACCTGTGCGGTCTGTTCGCGGATCTGCTCTGCGGTGGTGCCGTTTCCGATCTGTCGCGCTGCAAGAAGGAAACCGGCATCAAGAAGCCGATCGCCTTGCAGAGAGATTGTGATGTTCTGCAGAGCCGTGGACTGAAGCAACTGCTGTTGCGACGGATGTCTTTCTGTGAAGTCCGTCTGGATGGTGCGCGCATCGGCGGTGAGGGTCATGAAACCCGGAACTGCCAGGGTGGCATTGGTTCGGGACGTGTGATCCGCGAGGTTTGAGACCTGTACATAATGCGCGGTCGAGCCCGCACCGTTGATGTGAAAAGGCAGTTTTTCGTCGCTCTGAAAGTGAAAGCCTTTCAGATCCTGCGTCACGGTCGCGATCTGGTTTTCCAGAGTGCCTGTCCCGTGCAGATCGTCCAGCCGGAACAGGCCAGAAGTCATGTTCAGTCTGAAATTATGGGCCGCAAAGCTCTGGGGAGGCGCCATTTGTGATGGGAGAGGAAGATGGTCCCAGAGCGCTGCGACCTGTGCTGCGAGATCGACCTGTTTCAGATCGAGCCGTTCCAGACTGGCCTGACCGCTGACAAGTTGCGGATCATGACCGGGAGCCTGAAGCGTGCGTTCGTAAGCCACTGTTGCAGCATCGGCCCGCAGGGTTGTGAGCAGGGCCGGTCCGTAATTGTCCACTATCAGGCGTCGGGTGAAGAGACTGTGAACGTTCACGGGGGCGGGGGGCGAGGACTGCGCGAGATTCTGGATCGAAAGCTGCTCAATCTGCCCGTGGGCAAGGGTGACATGCGCCAGATCGATGCGGGAATGTCCTTCTGCCGCCTCCCGTGCTTTTGGCAGGATCAGCTTCCGCAGGCTGAGCGTGCTGCCGTGAATGATCTGGGTCGGTGTCTGAAGAAAGGGTTCGCGGACTTCTACGCCGCGGATGGAAAGCCTGCCATCTGGCATCGGGCGGGGGTGCCCCAGTCGCATCCGGGAGGCGCGCAGGGTGATGGACCCGTCGCGCAGAGTGATATCCGTCAGGGTGGCGCCGAGAGCGAGGATGGACGGTGTGGCGGTTCCGTAAGTGAATGTGGTTCCGGGCGGAAGGGCCGCCCGGAAGCTCGACAGACCGCGGACCAGCTCCATATGGGCTTCGTGATGAACACCGGCCAGGCCGATCACAGCCGTTACTGAAATCAGGCTCGCCGCGAGCCAGGGTTTTTTCACGTTGATGTTCCTGTCTAAACGGCCCCGCACAGGCGTCGGGCGCGAACGTTCTGTGTGGCCGCAGGATACCATTGTCGTGACATGGAGCAATGCGGACCTCGTTTTTGTTGCGGTAATGGGGTACCATATTGCCAAAAATGGCTGAAAACTGCTGCGAATCACATAATTCAATGTGTGAACGGGGCTTGACGCGCGCGCCGCAGGCGGCAATAAGGCCCCACCTGATCCGCCTCGTGGGAAGGAGGATGTCTTCGGATATCGTTTTGACCGCAGGCGCCATCCACGGTGCGGCCTTTGTGGGCGCACCCCAAGCTGGAATGTCACTAATGAAGACCACACGTTCGCTGAAGCCAGCGGAGGTGACGAAGAACTGGGTGCTGATCGACGCCGAAGGGCTCGTTCTCGGCCGTCTCGCCACCATCATCGCCACCCGCCTGCGCGGAAAGCACAAGCCGCAGTTCACCCCGCACGTTGACTGCGGCGACAACATCGTCGTCATCAACGCCGAGAAGGTTGTCCTCACGGGCAACAAGGTCGGACAGAAGCTGTTCCACTACCACACGGGTCATCCGGGTGGAATCAAGGAGCGCACCATCACGCAGCGTCTCACGGGCAAGCACCCGGGTGAAGTTGTCGAGAAGGCTGTCGAGCGCATGATCACCCGTGGTCCTCTGCAGCGCGCCCAGATGAAGCACCTGTATGTCTATGCCGGTTCCGAGCACCCGCATGACGGCCAGAAGCCCGTCAAGCTGGACGTTGCTGCGATGAACCGCAAAAACACCGTAACCCACGAGTCGTAAGGCCTGTATCATGTCCGAGACCCAAGAGCGCACCGGCACGCTGCAGGACCTTGCGAGCGTTGCTCCTGCCGTTACCTCCAACGCTGCCCCGGTTCACGAAGTCAAGCGTGACGCCCAGGGCCGTTCCTACGCAACCGGCCGTCGTAAGGACGCCGTGGCCCGCGTATGGATCAAGCCTGGCAAGGGTGACATCATCGTCAATGGCCGTCCGGTCACGACGTATTTTGCCCGCCCGGTTCTGCGTATGCTTCTCACGCAGCCGTTCCTGATTTCCGATCGCTACAACCAGTTCGACGTGTATTGCACGGTCGCTGGTGGCGGTCTGTCCGGTCAGGCTGGCGCCGTCCGTCACGGCATCTCCCGTGCGCTGACGTATTACGAGCCGAGCCTGCGCGGCATCCTGAAGGCTGCTGGCTTCCTGACGCGTGACAGCCGTATCGTCGAGCGTAAGAAGTACGGCCGTGCAAAGGCACGTCGTTCCTTCCAGTTCTCGAAGCGCTGATTTTTCAGCCTTCCCGAACGACGAAAAGCCCGACCAGAAATGGTCGGGTTTTTTTTGTGCCTGATTTAGAGGGTAGCAGATATTTTAATTTCGTAAAAAAATCCAAAAAAGAAATAATCTTCCGTATCGCCAGCGTGAGCCATGTATGGCAGAGTGCGTCCGCTGTTTTAAAAGACCAGAATCTTCGGAAGTGTTTTCCCATGACGCCTTTCATCATCGAAAAGACCGAAACCCCGACCGATCCCGTGAAGCGGACGGAACTGCTGGCCAATCCCTCTTTTGGGCGCGTCTTTACCGACCACATGGCCATCATCCGCTATTCCGTGGACAAGGGCTGGCATGACGCGAAAATCACGCCGCGCTGCCCCTTGAGCATCGATCCGGCCTCGACGGTTTTGCATTACGGGCAGGAGATCTTCGAGGGCATGAAGGCCTATCGGGAAAAGGACGGCCATGTCGCCACGTTCCGCCCGGAAGCCAACGCAGCGCGCTTTGCCGAATCCGCACGTCGTATGGGAATGGCGGAACTGCCGGAAGATCTGTTTGTGCAGGCTGTTGATGAACTGGTGCGCGTGGACCAGGACTGGGTGCCGTCTGGAGAGGGGCAGAGCCTCTATCTGAGGCCGTTCATGATTTCCAACGAGGTCTTCCTCGGCGTGAAGCCAGCGAACGAATATCTGTTTATCGTTATCGCCTGTCCGGTCGGATCTTATTTCGGTTCCGGTTGTGTGTCCGTCTGGGTGTCCGAAAACTATACGCGGGCTGCGATCGGTGGCACGGGTGAAGCCAAGTGCGGCGGCAACTATGCGGGCAGCCTGATTGCTCAGGCTGAAGCCAAGGAGAAGGGCTGCGATCAGGTCCTCTTCCTTGATGCGCGTGAGCGTCGCTTCGTTGAGGAAATGGGCGGCATGAACGTGATGTTCGTTCGCAAGGACGGCAAGATCGTCACGCCGCCTCTGGGCGGGACCATCCTGCGCGGCATCACCCGCAACAGCCTGATCCAGCTTGCTGCGGATCAGGGGATTGAGGTGATTGAAGAGCCTGTCGACATCGACGAGCTTTTTGAAGGTGCGGCTTCGGGCAAATATACGGAAGCGTTTGCCTGCGGCACGGCGGCGGTTCTCTCGCCGATCGGCAAGTTTGTCCGTCCGTCGGGCGAGGCCGTGTTTGGGGATGGAACAACGCCAGGCCCGGTCTCCCAGAAGCTCAAGAAAACCCTGACGGATGTGCAGGGCGGCCGGACGAATGACGTCCATGGCTGGATTCATCGTATTTCCTGAAGTCTGCCAGCCGGGTTCATAACGAGCCCGGCTTTTCAGTCTCGATCAATCCATCCCGCCCGGATCGCAGCATCAAGCTGCTCGGGCGTGTCGATGTCGAAGCCGAGTTCGGGAGCGTGGAGGAAAGCCGGTGTGCTGGCGCCGTTTTTCCAGAGCTGGCGCAGGCCGGTATCACCGCGCAGATCGGCAAGGCGTAGTTGCGTTGCAGGGCTGAGCAGGACTGGGATGCCTCGACCTTCCTCTCCATAAGCTGTGACGACATCCGTATGATTGTTGCCCTGTCTGACAAGGGTGTTGAGATGCTCGCATGTCAGACATGGCTGATCCGTGCCGGCAATCAACAGGAGGCCCGGATCTGTTCCAAGCGCCCGGTATCCGCATTGGAGCGAAGACGCCATGCCGGTTTTCCAGTCGTCATTCTGCACAAGAACACTGTCGAGACCTGCGAGAGCCTGACGTGTCTCTGTGGCCGCGCCACCCGTCACGACAACAAGGCGCTCCGGCCCCGTTTCCAGAAGCAGTTCTGCGATATGGCGCACCAATGGCACCCCATGGGTAGTCAGAAGCTGCTTGGGCCGTCCGAGGCGCGTACTGCCCCCCGCGGCCAGAAGAAGAGCGGAGTGGCGGTTCATTGAGGCTGCTTTGCGATCATCTGGGCAAGGATGGAGAGAGCGATTTCCATGGGAGCTTGTGCGCCGATCTCCAGCCCGGCGGGCAGGTGCAGTCGATCAAAGGCTTCGGAAGGGACGCCCGCTGCCCTGAGAGCTTCCAAACGTCCGGGAATTTTGCGGCGACTGCCGAGAATACTGACGCAAAAAGCGTCTGATTTCAGCGCATATGCCGTCAGCATCAGATCGGAATGGGCATCATGGGTGAGGCTGTAAACCGCCGTCCATCGGTCCAGTGGCAGCGTCGGGAGGGCAGCCTCCAGATTTCCCCGCAAATAACGGGTCGGGGGCAGTCCCGGAGGAGGCTCGGGTGGTCCGTAGGGCCGGATCAGAATGGTTTCGAGTCCCATGGCAGCGGACAGGTTGAGGATCGCGAGCGTGACCGGATCTCCCCCTGCCAGAACCAGCTTTAAGGGCGGCAGGTAGGAACGGAAGAAACGGCCTGCTTCCTGTCCCGTAAAGCGCTCCTCATCCCGGAACGTCATGCTTCCGCTGTCGAGATCCGTGACAAGGGTGAGGGGGCGGCGGTTGTCCCGCGCGGTTCTGCGGATAGTAACATGAGCAGCGAGATCAGGGATTGGGCGTACGAAAATACCGATCCGCCCGCCGCAGGTAAGCTGGATGTCCAGAACCGGACTGCCCGCGCCATAATCCAGCGTTCGCGGTTGTCCATCCTTCAGACATTCCAGCGCCTCGACGCGCACGGCTGCTTCTACACAGCCGCCCGAAACATAGCCCTGAACCTCCCCGTCCTCGCAGATCGCCATTTCGCTTCCCAGCGGGCGGGGCGAAGAACCCGTGATGCTGACCAGTGTCGCCAGAGCCGCCTTTTTCCCCTCAGCGGCCCAGCGTTCCAGTGTGGGAAGCAGGTCGTCTGTCAGGCCATAGTCCGGCCACTGGGGAAGGGGAGAGAGCTGTGCCGCGTCCGTCATGGGGGTCCCTGATGCGCTTTGAAGGCGTCAGGGTAACGCCAAAGACGATTATGACATACCCTTTCACCCACAGACTGTTGATCCGTGGGCCATGAGGTCTATATCGGCAGGAAACGCGGCGTCGGCATTTCAGCCAGCGCAACACACGCGCCAGCGACCGGAGCGGAAATGAGTGATCTCCTGAGCGTTACACGGGCCATGGAACTGGTGCTGGATTATGCCGGCAGCTTCGGGACCGAGACGGTGGATCTGCCGATGGCGGCCGGTCGCGTGCTTCAGCAGACGATCCATGCCGAGCGCGCCCAGCCGCCTTATGACCGTGTGATGATGGACGGCATTGCCTATCGTCACGGCAGCGGCCAGACGCTGGTTTCGCATGGAATCCAGCGCGCCGGTGCGCCGGGGCAGGTCTTGCCGGACGGTCCTGTCTGTCTGGAAGTGATGACGGGCGCGGTCCTGCCGGAAGGGGCGGACACTGTGGTGCCGGTCGAACGTCTTGTCCGCGAAGGACGGCTGATCCGTTTTGAAGAGGGCTATGAGCCGCGCAAGGGCCAGTTCATCCATCGCCGGGGTTCCGATTGTGCCGCCGGAACGGAGCTTTTGGCGCCGGGGCGTCGTCTGGACGGTCCGGCGCTTGCGGTTCTTGCGGGCAATGGGCATGCGCAGGTCAGCGTGTCGCGGATTCCTTCCATCGGGATCGTGGCGACGGGCGACGAACTCGTGGATGTGGGCGCTCCTGTGCGCGAGTGGGAAATCCGCCGGTCCAACGAATTCGCCCTGACTGGCGCGCTCCTGTCACGCGGCTTAAACTGCATTGAACGCTCCGTCGTGCCCGACGATCTCGCGGAGACGATCGTGGCGCTGCGCGAACAGCTTTCGCGGCACGATGTTCTGATCCTGAGTGGGGGCGTTTCGATGGGGGCCTTCGATCACGTTCCTAAAGCGCTGTCGAAAATCGGGGTCGAGCGGGTGTTCCACAAGGTGGCGCAGCGTCCGGGCAAGCCGTTATGGTTCGGGGTCGGGCCGGAGGGGCAGCGCGTGTTCGGGCTACCGGGCAATCCGGTCTCCGCCACGACCTGCGGAGTGCGTTACGTCATGCCGATGCTTCTGGCCGGGCAGGGACTGAGCCGCCCCGAACCCTACACGGTCATGCTGGACGCCGATGCCGAACTGATCCCGACCCTGACGCGTTTTCTGCCTGTAAAACTCCATCACGATGCGACTGGGCAGGCGCGCGCAACGCCGTGTCCAATGCCAACATCTGGGGATTTCAGCTTTCTGGCCTCAACGGACGGGTTTGTGGAACTGTCGCGTGGGGATGGTGTGTCGCCCCGTGGAACGGCCGTGTTGTTTCATGGCTGGTAACGCCCTGACCGATCGCTTCAGCCGTCCGTTGCATGATCTGCGGATTTCCGTGATGGATCGGTGCAATTTCCGTTGCCCGTACTGCATGCCGGAAGCGACCTATCATGAGCATTTCCGCTTTCTGGAACCCAAAGAGCGTCTGAGCTTCGAGGAAATCGAACGCGTGGCGCGCGTGGCCGTATCGCTCGGGGTGCGCAAACTGCGCCTGACAGGCGGCGAGCCACTTCTGCGTCCGAAGCTGCCGGACCTCATAGCACGTCTGGCGTCCATCCCGGGCGTGGAAGATGTTGCTCTGACCACGAACGGCGTTCTGCTGGAGCGGCATGTTCGGGAATTGAAAGCGGCGGGGCTGAATCGTGTAACGGTCAGTCTCGACAGTCTGGACCCGGCGGTTTTTGCGCGGATGAGCGGAGGCCGCGCGCAGCTTGAGCCGGTTCTGGAGGCCATCGATAGCGCTGCGCAGGCAGGTTTTTCAGGCGGCGTGAAACTGAACACCGTCATCCAGCGCGGCCTGAACGATACAGGCGTCGAAGCACTGGCCGAACGCTTCCGCCACAGTGGCGTCGTGCTGCGGTTCATCGAATACATGGATGTCGGAACGCGTAATCACTGGGAGCGGGCGGAAGTGGTTCCGTCGCGTGAACTGCTGGAACGGCTTGACGCCCGCTGGCCGCTCGAACCGGTCGACGCGCACTATCGTGGGGAAGTGGCACAACGATACCGCTACTGCGACGGGGGCGGAGAAGTCGGGTTTATTTCTTCCGTCACTGCGCCGTTCTGTGGAGACTGTTCCCGCGCGCGCCTCTCGTCGGAGGGGCAGATTTATACCTGCCTGTTCGCGTCGGAAGGGACAGATCTGCGAACACTTTTGCGTAGCGACGAAGACGATACGGCCCTGCGTGCGCTGCTGGCCGGGGTGTGGCGCCAGCGGACGGACAGGTATAGTGAGGAGCGGGCTGCGTCTACGGACGCACCAGCACGTCGCCGCATTGAGATGAACTATATCGGCGGTTAGAAACGGTAGTCGGATCGGGAGATCGAACACGATGAAAACGCTCACCCATGTCAACGAGCACGGCGAAGATCCGCGCATGGTCGATATCAGCGGCAAAGACGTGACCGAGCGCAGCGCCCATGCGCAGGCCCGTCTGGTTTTCCCGTCCGACATGGCGCAGACGCTGTCTGACGCCGGGTTCATGACGGCCAAGGGTGCTGTTCTGACCGTGGCGCAGATTGCAGGCGTGATGGGTGTGAAATCGACATCGCAGCTCATTCCACTGTGCCATCCGCTATCTCTCAGCGGCTGCCGGGTAGACATCACGATTGAGGGCGACGAGGCGGTGATCGACTGTCGGGTGTCGTGCAAGGGGCGGACAGGTGTGGAAATGGAAGCCCTGACCGGCGCGTCCGTAGCGGCACTCACGATCTACGACATGTGCAAGGCCATGTCCCACGACATGGTCATCCGCGAGGTCCGGCTGATGGGCAAGGCAGGCGGCAAGCGCGACTTCCAGAGGATCGAATCGTGAAGCCACTCTACGGCCTGATCCTTGCAGGAGGGGCCAGCAAACGCATGGGGACGGACAAGGCCGCGCTCACCTATCACGGCAAGCCGCAGCTTCAGGCGGCTTTCGACGTCCTGTCGCCTCTGGTGGAAAAATGTTTCGTCTCGGTGCGTCCGGACCAGACGGAAAATCCTCTTCGGGCCGATTTCCCCCAGATCGTCGATTCAGTGGAAATCGACGGCCCGGCGGCCGGTCTGCTGTCCGCGCATCTGGCACATCCTGATGTCGCCTGGCTGGTGCTGGCCTGCGATCTGCCGATGCTGGATCGGGGCACGTTGGAGAATCTGATCGCAAGGCGGGAGGCCACAGACGTCGCAGTTGCCTATCGCAGCGAACATGACGGTCTGCCGGAGCCGCTTTGTGCCATCTGGGAACCCGAAGCGCTCGATCGTCTGGAACAGCAGGTTCTGGATGGCCGGACCTGCCCGCGCAAGCTGCTGATCAACAGTCCGACCAAGCTGCTGGAGCCTTATGCCCGTGGCGCGCTCGACAATATCAACACGCCCGAGGAACGCGAGGATGCGTCCCGGCGTCTGGAACACCCGACAGGAGGGCCGATGATGCGCCTGAAACTGGAATATTTCGCACAGCTCCGGGAGTTGGCCGGAAGGCGCGAGCAGACGCTTGAGACTACATTCGCAACCGTCGGGCCGCTTTATGAGGAACTGCGTGCGACATACGCCTTTCCTTTCGACGCCTCGAAGCTCCGTGTGGCGATTAACGGCGATTTCGCGCCCTGGACGCAGCCCTTGAAGGACGGAGACCACATTGTGTTCATTCCGCCGGTGACGGGAGGATGAGCCGCTTTCGGATGGCGTCTGCGCCCGTGGATCTGAACCTGCTGCGTGAGGATCTGCATCTGGCAGAGGCAGGCGGCTTCTGCACCTTTGAGGGTTGGGTCCGTAACAGGAATGATGGCCGCCCCGTGGACGGTCTGGAATATGAATCCTACGAAGCACTGGCGCAGCTTGAAGGCGAACGGATCGTCGCTGAAGCGCTGGAACGCTTTGAGATCAGCGAGGCCGTGGCTATGCACCGGACGGGTAGTCTGAAGGTCGGGGAGGTCGCCGTCTGGATCGGTGTTTCAGCCCCGCATCGCGATGCGGCGTTCCGGGCCTGCCGCTACATCATCGACGAGATCAAGCACCGGGTTCCTGTCTGGAAGAAGGAATATTATCTGGATGGGGATGCCGAATGGGTGGCGTGCCACCACTGCCAGACGGCGCCCCGTGCCTCCGAGACGGATGCTCATGACCATGATCATGGACTGTGTGGCCATCATCATCACTGACTGAACCTGACTGCGGAGCAGAAGCTTTCTGTTCCGCAGCGTCTTTTTGAGTTGTAATTGCAAATCATTCTCAATTAGGATGAGTCCGGTCCTGCTGATTCGGAGTTATCCCCATGACACGGCTGTCGCTTTCTCTGTCCGATCTCTGCTGCTGTGAACGGCTGGCGCTGTGGAGCATCCGCTGCCTCATCAGCCATTACCGTTTGCCAAACTGTCCTGAGACAAAAACGACCGACGGCCTGTTCCCGGTCTGCTTCCGCCCGGCGCTCGATGCTGCGGAGGGGGCTTTTTCGGACGCCGTCCATCTTCTGAATGTTGCGGGACAGCCGGGGCTCGCGGTGAATGCGCCGGGCATGCAGTCCCTGACGGTGCTGGAGGAGCGTTTTCTGCGCGGGATCGTCGCGGCCCAGAATGAAGGCCAGCGTGACGTTTTCGTCCTGCTGGCGGAAGTCTTTCCCGATCGTTTCGTACAGGGCTGTCTTGCCACGGCCCTGACGCTCCTGGCGGATTGCCTCGCCGGAGCAGGGCATTGGCTCCCCAAGACCTTGTTGAAAGACGAGACGACGATTTCAGGCGGCGGAGCATTGTCGTCAATCAGCCGCTGGCGCTCCGTCAGCCCGTCGCGGATGCGCGTCCTGTGGCCGCAGGATAGCGGCCCTCTCCAGCGTGAGAGAGCGCCCGAAGCGAACCGGGTGATGCACTGATGATGTCGCTGGGCAGGCGCACTGCCCGGAACGGCGTTGCATCACGCATTCCGGGCTTTGAGGAGCTGGAACATATGACGGTCTGTCTGTTGCTGCTGCTCGCAGGCGTGGTTGGTTTCTGCTGGCTGGCCTGCGTCAATCTTGAAATTTCCGCCGACGACCTCCTGTCCGCACTGGGGTACCAGTCTGGTCTGGAAGAGACGTTCAGGGGGTAAATCCTTCTCCGGCCCACGGATGGACCGGAGACAGTGCTTTCAGATGTAGTATTCGGTCAGCGGCGGAAAGCCGTTGAAACCGACGGAGCAGTACGTCGAGACATACGCGCCGGTAGCAAGAATCTCGACGCGATCGCCACATTCGAGCGAATCCGGCATCGGGATGCGGTTCTTCTCGTACATAATGTCGACACCATCGCAACTCGGACCGGCCACGACACATGGCGAACGGGTGCTGTCTTCTGAATCGCGGGAGGTGCGGAACGTGTAACGGATGGCCTCGCCTTCTGTCTCCGCCAGTCCACCAAAACGGCCGATATCGAGATAGACCCAGCGCGGATCGGTGATGGCACCGCCACGTCGGCTGACGAGAATGACCTCGCTCGACACGACCCCCGACTGTCCGACCATATAGCGGCCCGGCTCCAGCAGGATTTCCGGCGCACCATCCGGGAAATGCATCTTGAGGGACGCGTGGATCGTGTCGGCGAAATCCTGAACGGAAGGCACGTTCTCGCGGTAATGCGTCGGGAAGCCACCACCCAGATTGAGCATCTGAAGGTCCACGCCCTGCGCGCGCAGATCATGATACAGGCCAGCCGCCTTGGCGATGGCGTGATCATAAGCCGCAACGCCGGTTTGCTGGCTGCCAACATGGAAGGACAGGCCATAAGGCTTCAGGCCGAGTTCGCGTGCGCGCAGCATGAGCGTGCGGGCATTGTTCAGCGTGGTGCCGAACTTGCGGGACAGGGGCCAGTCGGCACCTTCGTTCTCGACCGCAAGGCGGCAGAAAACGCGTGCGCCGGGCGCATGTTTGCCAAGCTTTTCCAGCTCTTCGATGCTGTCGAACACGAACAGGCTGATGCCCAGATCATGCGCTTCACGGATCCATTCCGGCTTCTTCAGCGTGTTGCCGTAAGAGATCCGGTCCGGCGTTGCACCGGCATCGAGGCACATGCGGATTTCCGCAATGGAAGCAGCATCGAAGGAAGAGCCCAGCCCGACGAGGCGTTCGAGAATGGCCGGGGCCGGGTTGGCCTTGATGGCGTAATAGATTTTCGCTTCCCCAAGCGCGTCGTGCAGGGCACGGTAATGCGCGCCCACGACGTCGAGATCGACGACGAGGCAAGGGGTTGCCGGCTTCTGCTCGGCAAGGAAGCGTGAGATTTTGGGAGTCATGACACTCAATTCCCAGAACCGGACTCGTCAGGGAACGATATCGCCCTGCGAGTGTGTTGCGAAACGGTCGAACGGACCGGCGAATAGCGGGAATCCGTAACGGGTGGATTCCTGAAGGCCAGAACGCTTGACGTCGTTGCGTAACCTCGAGTGGGCCAGTGGCACGTGCGTTGCTGCGTGAGGCGGGCATATGGGACCAAATGCCCCGTCGTGCAACCGCTAATTTTGCATTGTGATGCTTTTGCCAATATTGGTGAACTGAATCAGGGCGAATTCGGAACGCTGAAGGCATCTTCCGCGTAGGTACATGCTCATGTCGTTCGCTCCGGACTGTCATGAGCGCGACCGCTGCCCCAACAGGACACTGCCGAGGAAAAACCCTGCGTGAGTTTGACATCCGAATCTGCGACCCTTTCCGGCTCCCGGGTCATGCCGGAACAAGCCGTATCTTCGGAGTCGGGACAATCACCTGCTGCTACGGATGCGGCTGATCCGAATGTGGTATCATCCCAGAACAGACTTCATCATGCTGCTTGGCGGGTTGTCGCCAAGCATCTCTTCGCCGAAGTCGGCTCCAGCCAGACTTCGCTTTCTGCGGCGGGATGTGCGTTTTACGCCACGCTGTCGCTTTTCCCGGCCATCTCCAGCCTGATTTCCCTTTATGGTCTGGCCTTTGATCTCCAGTCAGTCGAACCTCAACTCGAAGTGCTGAGGCATCTCCTGCCGCCATCGGCCTATGCCCTGATCGGTGACCGGATTCACGAACTGATTTCCCAGCCTCACTCGTCGCTGACAATCGGGCTGATCTTCTCGCTGGCGGTGGCCCTGTGGTCCGCTTCGGCCAGTACGAAGTCGATCCTCTCCGCGTTGAATATGGCCTATAATGCGCAGGAAACACGGAGTTTTCTGAAGTTTCAGGCTGTCGCGCTCTCAACCACGCTCACGGCTATCGTGGGCGCTGCGCTCACTCTGGCGCTCATGGTGGCGGCCCCCGCACTCGTGGATTACCTGCCGCGCCACGTCAGTTTCCTCAGCGATCCGCCATTCCCGGTGAATTTTCTGCTGTCCTACGGCGCGCCAATGATCGTGCATACGCTTGCGCCGGTTCTGATGCTGCTGTTCGTCTTTATTGCCGTGACGCTGCTGTACCGCTTTGCGCCGTGCCGCGTGCATACAGAATGGCGCTGGATCTTTCCGGGCTCGATCCTTGCGACGATCCTGTGGGTCGCAACGTCTCTTGGCTTTTCATGGTATGTCGCGCATTTCGCCAGCTATGGCGCGACCTATGGGCCCCTCGGCGCTGTCGCGGCCATTATGATGTGGCTTTTCGTGAGCGCGTATGTCGTGCTGTTCGGAGCAGAGCTGAACGCCAGCCTTGAGGCCCGGGCCGGTAAAAGTCAGGCCGTGCCCCCGGAAGAAACAAGTCTGGCCTGAAGATCAGACCAGACGTTCAGCGTCAGTGGTGATGGTGCGGGATACGCTGTGATGCGCTGCCCCGCGGAGAGGCAGGGGCTGTATTGGTACCTGAGGCTTCAATCGCCTGTGCGCTGGTATCTGACGGATCGGCTTCCGCCACTTCAGGCTCGGAGCTGGACTGCGGGGAGGGAACTGCTTCCGTCATTTTCGCGATCGTGACATGCGCCGTTCCTGCGCCCAGCATGCCGATTTTCGCGGCCGCAGCGTGGGACAGATCAATGATGCGGCTGTTGAAAGGGCCACGGTCATTGACCGTTACCACGACCGACCGTCCCGTATCCTGTGACGTCACGAGCAGCTTCGTCCCGATGGGGAGGGAAGGGTGTGCGGCGGTCAGATCATTGGTGTTGAATGTCGCGCCGCTTGCGGTGCGCCGTCCGTGGAAATGCCGTCCGTACCAGCTTGCCATGCCATGCTGGGACCACGCATGTGCGGCCTGATGGGCCCGGTTGGAGAGTGCCGCCCGAACGGAGTCTGCCCAGCTTGTTCTCGGCGTTCCATCAATGGCGGACTCGTCACTCGCATGTGCGGTGTGATGACCGGCCAGACCTGCAAGCGCTACGGCAAATGTCATGCTGCGCAGGGGGATGAAGCCTAGGGGATTGCGAAGGGCAGACAGGTTGAAGCGCACTATATCAGGTTCTTCTCCAGTGGACGGGACGGGCTCAGATTGCACCTGATAGCACAAAAATGCTGCCCTGTCGCCTTTTGGACACCCTGAAGACGGCAGCAATAGGGCAATGACGCTTTCATGACAGCTTCGAAAGTGCTATCGCGCGGCCAGATGAAACGCCCTCTGATTACCGTTCTCAACGGTCCGAATCTCAATATGCTGGGTCTTCGCCAGCCCGGAATCTATGGTCACGCCACGCTCGACGATGTCGAGCAGGTGTGCATTCAGGCTGCCGAACGGCTTGATGTTGCCATTGATTTCCGCCAGACGAACGGAGAGGGTGAGCTTGTGTCCTGGGTTCAGGAGTGTCGCGGCCGTGCAGACGGAATCGTGATCAATCCCGCAGCTTACGGACACACCTCGATTGCCCTGCTCGATGCGCTTCTGGCGGTCGAGCTGCCGGTGGTTGAGGTTCATATTTCCAATATTCATCGCAGGGAGCCGTTCCGTCATCACACCTACGTCTCGCAGGCCGCCATCGGCGTGATCTGTGGCCTCGGCGTCAGGGGATATGCGCACGCGCTTCAGGCAATAACCGACATGATCGAAGACGAAGGATGAGCCGTATGCTCGTGGACAAGGATGCCATCCGGGCATTGGCCGATATTCTGACACAGACCGGCCTGACCGAAATCGAGATTTCCGAAGCGGACAGCCGTATCCGCGTGGCGCGCAACGTGAACGTGGTGCAGGCTGCTGCTCCGGTGCAGGCTGCTGCGGCACCCGCGGCTCCGGCTGTTGCCGCCGCTGTTGCGGCTCCGGCCGATCCGGCCAAGCACCCGGGCATGGTGCCAAGCCCTATGGTGGGCGTTGCCTATCTGACGCCCGATCCGGCTTCCCCGCAGTTTGCGACGGAAGGTCAGACGGTGACTGCGGGTCAGACGATCATGCTCATCGAAGCCATGAAGACCTTCAACCAGATCAAGGCCCCCCGCGCCGGCACCCTGACGAAGTTCCTTGTCGAATCCGGTCAGCCGGTCGAGTTCGGCGAAGCACTGGCGATCATCGAGTAATGATTTCCAAGGTCCTCATTGCCAACCGGGGTGAGATCGCGCTGCGGATCCAGCGCGCCTGCCGCGAGATGGGCATCAAAACCGTTGCCGTGCATTCGACGGCAGACGCCGATGCGATGCATGTGCGCCTTGCGGACGAAGCCGTCTGCATCGGTCCGCCGAGCGCGCGCGACTCCTATCTAAATGTTGCCGCCATCCTTTCGGCTGCGATGATCACGGGAGCAGATGCCATTCATCCCGGTTATGGCTTCCTGTCGGAAAATGCCGAGTTTGCCGAGACCGTGGAAGAACACGGTCTCGCGTTCATCGGTCCGACTGCTGAACATATTCGCACGATGGGCGACAAGATTGCCGCCAAGACGACCATGCGCGCGCTTGGTGTGCCGCTGGTGCCGGGGTCCGATGGCGGTCTGGCTGACTTGCAGGCCGCGCGTGAAGTTGCGGACAAAGTCGGCTATCCGGTCCTCATCAAGGCTGCTGCCGGTGGTGGCGGGCGCGGGATGAAGGTCGCGATGACGGCGGACGACATCGAAGAGGCCTGGTCGGTGGCCCGTGCCGAAGCCCGGGCGGCTTTCGGCAATGACGAGGTCTATCTCGAAAAGTATCTCAACCGTCCGCGTCATATCGAGCTTCAGATCCTTGGCGACGCGCATGGCAATGTCGTGCATTTCGGAGAGCGTGACTGTTCGCTCCAGCGTCGTCACCAGAAACTGCTGGAAGAAGCCGGTTCACCGGCCCTGACGGACGCCGAACGTGAGGAAATTGGCCGCACCGCGACCGAGGCCCTTTCGCGCATGGGCTATCGCAATGCGGGCACGCTGGAGTTCCTGTATCAGGACGGCCAGTTCTGCTTCATTGAGATGAACACGCGTCTTCAGGTTGAGCACCCGGTGACGGAGATGGTCTGCAACGTGGATCTCGTGCGTGAGCAGATTCGGATCGCCTCTGGTGAATCGCTTGGTTACACGCAGTCGGACATCAAAATGTCCGGTCATGCGATCGAGTGCCGCATCAATGCGGAAGATCCGGAAACCTTCATGCCGAGCCCCGGCACGATCAAGGTGTTCCATGCTCCGGGTGGGTTGGGTGTGAGGATGGACAGCGCGATTTACGCTGGCTATCGCATCCCACCTTATTACGACAGCATGATCGCCAAGCTGATCGTGCATGCCCCCACGCGCGCCGAAGCCATTGCCCGCATGCAGCGTGCTCTGGACGAATGTGTGGTGGATGGCGTGAAAACGGTCATTCCGCTCCATCAGAAAATTCTGGCTGATCCTTCTTTCCAGAAAGGGGATTACACCATCCACTGGCTGGAAAATTTCGTCGCTGCCCAGCAGGCAGGAAAGTAAACCGGAGTCACCTATGAGTTACGCGGAAACCATTATCCTTGATATCCGGATCGGGCAGCTGCCTGTGGTGGTTTCTGCGCTCACGGGGCGTGATGGACTTGGCGTCTGGGTGAGCGAGATCGGTGTGCTCAACCGGGTTGTCCTGTTCCGGACCGCCGACACCTATGCCGGTCTTCTGGATGGGCGACCCGAGCTTCTTGCTGCGATCCCCAAAGACGCGATTCAGAGCGTCGATGTCACAAGCTGGCGTCTCATTTCGCCTCTGCTTCCCGCCGGGGCGCACGGTGGCGTTTATGAATGGCGCTGCTACGAGCTGAAACTGGGGCAGGTGGGGGATGTGGAGGAAGCCTTTGTGGCCTCTCTCCCGCCACGGCTGGAGTTGTCTGGGCTAGTCTGCGGGATGATTTCTCTCGAAGGGACACCACGCCTTGCTCATATCTGGCCCTATGCCGATATGAATGCACGGATGGAAATCAGGGCGCAGGCTGTGGCGAGTGGGATCTGGCCGCCGAAAATCGGAAGTGGCTTGAACATGATGGAAAATGCGATTCTGCTTCCGGCCAAAGATTCCGCTTGGCGCTAAGACGCTCCGAATAACATAGAAAAAAAGCGGTGAGGCTGGAGCCTGCACCGCTTTTTTTATGCCTTAGATCCGTGCTTCGAAAAATTACTTCTTGGCGGAAGCCGGAGCAGCAGGGGCCAGTGTTTCGATTGTGCTTTCGGAAACGAATACAACCGACTCCAAGGCCTGTGTCAGCGCAGCGACAGCCTCTTGAGGGTTATGCCCTTCGGTGAAGACGGTTGCCCGATAAACTGCACCCTGCACCGGTGTAAGTGGGGCCAGCGCCATAATGAAATCTGCATCGGCTCCGACGACCTGCATGGTCTGGGCAGCCTGATCCGTATTGCCAGACTTCAACTGCGCATTTGCGGTGGCGACCGCAGCTTTCTTTTCAGGAGCCAACGTCTCGCTTACGACGAACTCACCGCCGACCGGAAGCCAGTCCGTCTGTCCGACGACAGGCTGATGGTTGGCGATAACGGGATGCTGCGGAGCAGGATGGAGATCGTTTTCGGCAGCCTGAAACTTTTTGTCAGCCTTTTGCGCGGCGGCAAGACGCTTCTGGGCATCATAAAGCGCCGGAATGGCGGCTTCGGTCTTGCCGGTCGTCTGGAGAATGTCACGAGCCTTCAGAATATCCTGAAAGGCGCGTTGTCCGTCAGCAGAAAGATGATGGAAAGCGCGGTGAGCCTTGAATTTTTCCCAATGGGTATGAAGTGAATCAGCACTGGCAAAGGGCGTTGCGCAAAGGATGGATGAAATCGCGGCGACGGCGGGAATGAATTTCATGATATTATCTCCGTGAATATTCTGTTCTGACCCTTAGCGGTATTTCATCAGGATAGATCAGACAAATTACCGATCATTTAATGACTGTCGGTCCATTTTGATATTTTTCAGAATCCTCTCCCGTCAGGCAGGGTTTTCTCGCTGCGCGCTGACAGGTCTTGGGGATTGTGACTAACAGATGCAATTCTCTTTATTGCGCAAGGAGTTTAATTTTTAGAACTTATCGACACCATGAAATGATTTATTGAAATAAAAATGAGAATATTGGGGTTTTCATTTGGAGAATGGCTTGCCCTGAAGGAGGGCTTTCCGTATGAACGGGGCCTCAATCACGATACCGTGCCTTGCACCGTAAAGTCGGCCTTTCCGGAGCGCATCGCAGGCATCAGCCGAGTAGCGAGTATTTCCAGATGTCTCTGAATCCCGTCGTCGAGAGTGTGACTGCCCGTATCATCGAGCGTTCGAAAATCTCCCGGCGCCGGTATCTTGCTCTGATGGAGCGCAACCGGGCCAAAGGCGTGCTCCGGCCCAGACTCGCCTGCGGAAATCTGGCTCATGCGATCGCGGCTTCCAGCCCCGACAAGCCGGAGCTGATGCGTCCCACCGGGACCAATATCGGCATCATCACGACCTATAACGACATGCTCTCGGCGCATCAGCCCTATGGGCGCTACCCTGAGCAGATCAAGCTGTTTGCCCGTGAAGTCGGTGCGACGGCGCAGGTAGCGGGCGGTGCGCCGGCCATGTGTGATGGTGTGACGCAGGGGCAGGAGGGGATGGAACTGTCCCTGTTCTCCCGCGACGTGATCGCCATGTCCACGGCGGTCGGTCTGAGTCATGGCATGTTCGAAAGCGTGGCGCTGCTCGGGATCTGCGACAAGATCGTGCCGGGGCTTCTGATGGGCGCCCTGCGTTTTGGTCACCTGCCGACCATGCTGATCCCGGCCGGTCCGATGCCATCCGGCCTTCCGAACAAGGAAAAGCAGCGCATCCGCCAGCTCTACGTTCAGGGCAAGGTCGGCCAGGCCGAACTGATGGAAGCGGAAAACGCCTCCTACCACAGCGCCGGAACCTGCACGTTCTATGGAACCGCCAATACGAACCAGATGATGGTCGAAATCATGGGATTAATGATGCCGGATTCGGCATTCATCAATCCCAATACGAAGCTGCGTCAGGCCATGACGCGCTCCGGAATCCATCGTCTGGCAGAGATCGGTCTGAACGGGGAAGATGCGCGCCCGCTCGCGCAGTGCGTCGATGAAAAGGCGATCGTGAACGCTGCTGTCGGACTGTTGGCAACGGGTGGGTCGACCAACCACGCGATCCATCTCCCCGCGATTGCTCGCGCTGCCGGTATTCTGATCGACTGGGAAGACATCAGCCGCCTGTCTTCCGCTGTTCCGTTGATCACCCGCGTTTATCCGAGCGGCTCTGAAGACGTGAATGCGTTCAATCGCGTGGGGGGAATGCCAACGGTCATCGCCGAACTGTCGAGCGCCGGAATGCTGCATCAGGACATTCTCACGGTCTCGCGCGGCGGCTTTTCCGACTATGCGCGTCGTGCTTCTCTTGAAGGCGACGACCTTGTTTACAGCCGCGCAAAGCCGTCCACCGACACCGATATCCTGCGTGATGTGGCAACGCCGTTCCGTCCGGATGGCGGCATGCGCCTGATGACGGGCAATCTGGGACGCGCGATTTACAAGAGCAGCGCCATTGCGGCGGAACACCTGACGGTCGAAGCGCCTGCGCGGGTGTTTCAGGACCAGCATGACGTCATCACCGCCTATCAGAACGGCGAACTTGAACGTGACGTTGTAGTGGTGGTCCGTTTTCAGGGGCCGGAAGCCAATGGCATGCCGGAACTGCACAAGCTGACCCCGACGTTGGGCGTGTTGCAGGACCGAGGCTTCAAGGTGGCGCTTCTGACGGATGGTCGTATGTCGGGCGCCAGTGGCAAGGTGCCAGCTGCCATTCATGTCGGCCCTGAAGCGCAGGTCGGTGGTCCGATCGCCCGCGTGCGGGACGGCGACATGATCCGCGTCTGCGCCGTGAGCGGCCAGATCGAGGTATTGGTTGACGCCGCCGAATGGGACAGCCGCACGCCAGTCGCCCCGCCGCTCCCGGCATTGGGAACGGGTCGGGAGCTGTTCGCGCTGCTGCGTTCGGTGCATGATCCGGCCGAAGCAGGCGGGTCCGCGATGCTGGCCCAGATGGATCGCGTGATCGAAGCCGTCGGCGACGATATTCACTAAGGAAGATTTCTCATGATCGATACTGCCAAACTTGATGCCGTCATAAGCCGCTGTCCGGTCATGCCGGTGCTGGTGGTCAATGACGTGGCGCAGGCCCGTCCGATGGCCGAGGCTCTGGTGGCGGGTGGCCTGTCCACGCTGGAAGTCACGCTGCGTACGCCCTGTGCGCTCGAGGTCATTGAAGAAATGTCCAAGGTGCCGGGTGCCCTCGTTGGTGCGGGGACCGTTCTGAACCCGTCCGATATGGACCGTGCCGTGAAAGCGGGCGCGCGCTTCATCGTCAGCCCGGGCATGACCGAGGCTCTCGTCAAGGCTTCCGTCGAGCATGACGTCCCGTTCCTGCCGGGTGTCGCCAATGCGGGTGATATCATGCGCGGTCTTGATCTGGGCCTGTCGCGCTTCAAGTTCTTCCCGGCTGTGACGAATGGCGGCATTCCCGCGCTGAAGAGCCTTGCCAGTGTTTTCGGCAGCAATGTCCGTTTCTGCCCGACGGGCGGCATTACGGAAGAGAGCGCCCCGGACTGGCTGGCCCTTCCGACCGTTTCCTGCGTCGGTGGCTCCTGGGTGACGGCGGGCGCGTTCGACGCGGACAAGATCCGTCAGCGCGCAACGGCCGCGGCCCTCTTGAAGGTCTGAACGCGCGCCAATAAACGGTTCACGGGGGCAGTGTTATGCTGCGGCTTCCCGTGAACGTTTTATGAACAAATGGTTTGCGGGACGGCCTGAACCAGATCATAAGGGCGCGTGACTGGACGTTCCCATTTATTGATCGGCGGCTTTGCCGTGTTGTGTGCCATGCGCTGGCATGTGCTTTCCCCTGAGCCACTTTCCGTCTGCACGGGCCTGCTGGGTAGTCTTCTGCCTGACATTGATACCGAGCGCTCCATGCTCGGGAGTCGGGTGAAGATCCTTTCCCGCTTTCTGGCGAAAGCCTTCGGCCATCGTGGTCTAACGCATTCTGGCCTGATGCTGCTCGTGGCTGCGGCTGTCATGAATGGCCTGATGGGCCCTGAAAGTCTCCGCGGACCGTGGGGTGCCCTGCTGTTGGGAGCTGCGACGCATATCACCGCCGATCTTCCGACAGGAGGGTGCCAGGTTTTTGCCCCCCTCAGCCGTTCGCGACTTTCGCTCTGGCCTTATGTCCGGACTGGCGGCATCGGGGAAATCATGCTTCTTGTGCCTATCCTCTGCCTTCTGGGCTGGGCAGGATTTTTCGGTAATGGCCCTGTTCCGGGCCATGTCCCTCCATCTGCGCATCACTCGCGGTTGCGCGGACATGTTTTGAAGGATATTTCATTCTCATCATGACACAGACCCGACTCCCCGTCCGCCGTGCCCTTCTCTCCGTTTCTGACAAAACGGGACTGATCGAACTGGGGCGTGCGCTCGCCGCCCACGGTGCGGAACTGCTTTCGACCGGGGGGTCCGCCAAGGCTCTTCGTGACGCCGGTCTGACAGTCAAGGATGTCTCGGACCATACCGGTTTTCCGGAAATTCTGGACGGGCGGGTCAAAACCCTCGTGCCTCAGGTCCATGGTGGCATTCTCGGTCGTCGCGATCTGGCCGACCATGTTGCGCAGATGGCAAAGCATGACATTGCTCCGATCGATCTGGTCTGTGTAAATCTCTACCCGTTCGCGGCAACCGTTGCCTCGGGTGCTGGTGACGAAGACTGCATCGAGAATATCGATATCGGTGGTCCCGCCATGATCCGTGCGGCTGCCAAGAACTTCGATCACGTCGCAATCTTGACGGATCCGCAGCAATATGCGGCGGTCATCGCATCGCTGGAGCAGGGCGGTACGGTTCTGGTCGAACGACGCAGCTACGCGGCCTCCGCCTATGCCCATACGGCGGCCTATGACAGTATGATCTCTCGCTGGTTTGCCAAACAGGCAGGCGAAATTCTGCCCCCTGTCCTGACCCTGAGCGGGACACGGGACAATCTGCTGCGCTACGGCGAAAACCCGCATCAGAAGGCGGCCTTTTATCGTGACGGCAGCCAGCGCCCCGGCGTGGCGAGCGCACGACAGCTGCAGGGCAAGGCGCTGAGCTATAACAACATCAACGACACGGACGCAGCGTTCGAAGCTGTCGCCGAGTTTGACGAACCAACTGTGGTCATCGTCAAACATGCCAATCCATGCGGCGTGGCATCTGCCGCAACGCTGGAGCAGGCCTGGATTGCGGCTCTGCGCTGCGACCCCGTTTCGGCTTTCGGCGGTATCGTCGCCCTCAACCGGACGCTGGATGGCGCAACGGCCCAGAGGATCAGCAAGATCTTCACGGAAGTGATCGTGGCTCCCGATGCCGATGCGGAGGCCATTGAGGTCTTGGCAAAGAAAAAGAATCTGCGTCTGCTGCTCACCCAGGGCGTGCCCGATCCGACGGCCGAGGGGCTGTCGTTTCGTTCCGTCTCTGGTGGTTTTCTGGCCCAGAGCCGTGATGCAGGCCGGGTGACGCAATCCGATCTCAAGGTCGTCACCAAGCGTGCGCCGACGGATCAGGAAATGAAGGATCTGCTGTTCGCGTTCCGCGTCGCAAAGCATGTGAAATCAAACGCCGTCATTTACGTCCGCAATGGCGCCACGGTCGGCATCGGTGCCGGGCAGATGTCACGTGTAGACAGCGCGCGCATTGCGGCGCGAAAGAGCGAAGATGCGGCAAAGGAAGCCGGAGAGCACGCTCCGCTGACAATCGGATCGGTTGCAGCTTCGGATGCGTTCTTCCCCTTCGCGGATGGTCTTGAGAGCGTCGTTGCGGCGGGTGCCGTGGCTGTCATTCAGCCAGGTGGCTCCATTCGCGATCAGGAGGTGATCGATGCGGCAGACGCAGCCGGGATCGCCATGGTATTCACCGGCATGAGGCATTTCAGACATTGAAAAAGCTCGCTTGCGCCAGCCTGGTTCTGGCTCTGTCCATTTCCGCAGCAGAAGCTGCCCCCTGTGTCTATGACATGACGCCACTTCCGGTGACCAAGGGGACTGTTGCCAACATTACGCCCACCGGCGTGCAGCTCAGCGACGGTACGGCGGTCATCCTGCCCTCAGAGTTTCTGGCGCATATTCACCTGAACCAGAAACTGGCCGTTAGGGGACTGGTTGCAAAGACAACGCATACCGTTCAGGCTCTGGCCCTCGATGGTAATCCACCCATCTGCCCAAGCGCGCCGGCGATCCCAAGAGGAGCCTTTCCAGGCTCGCCAGGATACGACACGATCCATCCCTGATCGGCCTACGTTTGGATGTAGTGTCGGGCAGTCGTTAAACGCTTTCTTTACGCTTCTTGTGCAATGATTCTCCGGATTGACCGATGCTGGCGGATCCGGAGGCACAAGTTCTTGTCACATGTCACGACATCCGCAGTTATGACGACCACTGGCCTCGGGCGCGTTGAAGTTGCTCCTGAGGCACAACTGGCTTCCAATGAGCGGTTTCACGATTTTCTGGAAAGCTACGTGCATCCGGAAATGCCTAAGCATTCTGAGACCCGACAGAATACTTCAACTGTTAAACCGCAGCCTGCAAAAACAGAACCTCTTGAATCGCAAGGTCAAACTGCAAAGCAGCCTTCGAAAAGTCTGCCTACATTGGCTTCCAGTGTGCCGAGAAAAGTAGCCCCACAATCGGAAGACTATACTCTCCCCACCAAGCAGATGACTGCTCCCAAAAAAGAAGCTCTGCCTGTCGGGCAAAAAGCAGTTTCAGGGAGTAGTAAAGAACAGACACCAGGCAACAAAATTCAGGGAAAAACACCTCAGTCAGTTTCGAGGGATGTTGATAGTAAGTACGCGCCTAATGAAAATCAGAAAATCACGCAAAAAAATTCAGTAAAATCTGAAGAAACTGAGGTTATTGATAACAACCTAATATCCAATCATGATGCGACATCTGTGAGTGTTGGTGAAGCAGATTTTCCTAAAGAAAATACAAATTCATCAAATAATGATAATTCAGAAATCATTAGTGAGAAATCGTCATTTGAAAAAAATTATATAAAAGAAAACAGTTCTGTTAAAAGCTTGGAAAAAATCATAGAGGTAAAAGAAGATTTTATATCTGAAAATATTTCTTCTATTGATTCAAAGGATGTATCTGCTGAAAAAGTATTTTCTGAAGCATTGGAGGAATCCCCATCGGAAACGAATGCAGAAAACAAAACTGCATCCGCTGACGAGGACGAAAAAATTTCTCGGCGAGACAATCAAAATACGCTGCTTTATCAACAAGAAAATAATGGAAAAACAACCACTCATATCGAAATGAACGTCGGTGGGAGTGAAAAAATACACGTGGAAATTGATGGATCTGATGGTAAAGAACATCGAATTCATATCAACACAGATAATCCAGAAGTCTATCAGTCTCTCAAAGACGATCATAGTAAACTGATTGCAGCTTTAACTGATAATTCGATTCCTGTTTCTGGAACGCAATCCATAGCGAAAGCAGATATCCAGATCAGCCTTTCGGTACCATCCTTTCTTGACATGTCGTCGCGTGACGAGCGTCAAGAGGGGCGTAACCGCTCGTCTGGTAATTCACGGGGTAGTACGCCCGTATCCTCAACATCTGTCACTGAACGGCGTTTTCTCCGAGGCGTTGTCGATCTCACTGTTTGAAAATAGGATTAAAACCATGGTTACTTCAGTTGGAACAACAACTGGAACTACTTCTCTTTTAAGCCAGGCAATAAGCGCTGCGAAAAGCAATGCGGCAACGAATGCTGCAGCAGCTTCGAATACCACAACAAGCAGCTCAAGTAGTTCTTCGTTGTCTTCTTTGGGCGGAAACTTTAATCAGTTTCTTACGCTTCTTACGACACAATTGCAGCATCAAGATCCCAGTAATCCAACAAGTACGGACTCATTTACAGCTGAATTAGCCCAATTCGCCGGGGTGCAGCAGCAGGTCGAAACCAATACAAACCTGACGAGCTTGATTTCGGCCACCCAGGATAATCAGATGGCTTCAGCTGTCAGCCTTATCGGAAAAACAACTACGGCAAGCACGTCCAGCCTGCCATTACAAAGCGGGAGCGCGTCGTTGTCATTTACAGCCCCTCAGGCTGGTGATGTGGCGATTGCGATAACTGACAGTACAGGAACCGTCGTCAAATCAGAGACAGTCGATGCCTCGGTTGGAACGAATACATGGACATGGGACGGTAAAAACAACAGTGGCACGCAGTTAAACAATGGAGCTTATAATGTGGCTGTAGAGGGAAATTCTACGGACGGAACCACTGTTGCTCTTCCGACAACGGTTACAGGAACTGTTACCGGTGTTTCAAAAGGAACTTCGGGAGTGAATATTGATATGGGAAGCGCGACCATTAACATGAGCGATCTGACCGGATTTTCAAGCACCTGATTTCGAGGGGCGGGGAGGCCGCTTGTTAGTCATGTATTAAGCTTTTTGTTCCACAATGGAGTTCATCAAAAGTAAGTTTTTTAGGGATAAGTGAGTATGTGGGCAGGACAGAGAGGTTTTTCTGACGGGAATCGCAGCGGTCTCGATTCTCTGAAAAACCGGAAAGAGAGCAATCAGTGAAAGCTCTTCTGGCAAACCTCAAACAGCTCGGTCTCCCACGTCTGGCTGCTCTTGGTGGTGTTGGCGTCTCAATGCTTGTTCTGCTGGGGGTTTTAGTCCTGCACGGTGTCAACGCCACGAATGGCCTTTTGTATCGAGATTTAGAACCTCATGAAGCTGGTGAAATTGTAGATCAGCTTTCAAAAGCTCACATTAAATACCGTCTTCAGGATCAGGGTAGTACAATCATGGTACCTGATGATGATGTGGCCCGTGCTAGATTGCTTTTGGCTAAAGGCGGTTTGCCGTCTGGAGGTTCCGTTGGATACGAGATCTTTGATAAGGGTAACAGCTTCACTGCAACTCAATTTGAACAAACTATCAATGAAACTCGGGCGCTAGAAGGAGAATTAGAGAGATCTATTCGCCTGATTCACGGGGTACAGAATGCAAGAGTGCACCTTGTGCTTCGTCATAGAGAGCTTTTTTCAACAGATGAGCAGAGCGCGCAAGCAAGCGTGCTTCTCTCCATGGATGGGGGGCGTAGACTCGATGAGGAAAATATCGCCGCAGTAGTTAATCTTGTCGCGGCAGCGGTTCCGGGGTTGGATGCTCATAATATTTCATTGATAGATAACCGTGGCCATGTCCTTCTTAAACAGGGAGAAGGAAGCGCGAACGGTGGCGAGTCCTTGGAAGAACAACGCCAGATAATTGAGCAACGTATCGCACATGAAGTTGAGGACTTACTGGGAGCGTCCTTGGGGCCAGGACATGTGCGTGTGGAAGCAAATATTACGATGAACAATGATCATGTTCGTGAAACGCAAGAAAATTACGATCCTGATCAGCAGGTTTTACGTTCTCAGCAAACTAAAACAGAAAAAAATATCAATACTCAAGGTTCTAGTAATACAACGGTTTCGAATAATCTTCCGAACGCAAATGCGGGTCAGCAGCAAAATGGAAGTCAAAGCAATCGACAAGAGCAAACAAATAACTATGAAATAAGTAAGACTGTTCGTACTTTAGTGCAGGACCAACCGCGTATTGCACGCATCAGCATGGCAGTGATGGTGGACGGCATTAGTCAGTCGGATGGAAAGGGTCATTTTTCTTGGCAGCCGCGTAATGAAGAAGAATTGAACCGTTTAACAGCTTTAACTAAAAGTGCCGTTGGTTTCGACCAGGCTAGAGGGGATGTGGTAACGGTCATGTCCATGAAATTTAGTAATATAGAAGCTGAAATGCGGCCCGTAAATTCGGATTGGAGTAAATTTTTCAGCCGTACAAATCAAATGGAAGCTGTAAGATTCTCATTGTTCGCGATATGCCTTGCAATGGTTTTGTTTTTTGTTGTCCGCCCATTATTGAAGCCTGTATCTAATAATAATTCTAATAAGTTATTTAATTCATCAAATTCTGCTGAGTCAATTCAACCAATATCTTTATCGTCTCAAAATTCAATTTATTTATCCGGCAATCAATCGGAAAAGCAGAAAATTCCAATGCTTGAAGTTTCTGATAAAGGAACGAATTTAATTGATGAAGATACTGTATTTGTTAACGGTGTACAGGGAAAAATTAGAGCTTCTTCCGTACAAAAAGTTATAGATCTTATAGAAACTCATCCTTCTGAAAGTATTTCTTTAGTAAGAGGATGGTTGATTCCATCTCAGGAAGGAGCATCAAGATAATGGAGCTGGAAAAAAATATCTCAGGTGTACAAAAAGCAGCCATCTTAATGATGGCCTTAGGTGAAGAAAATTGTTCTAAGTTGTTTGAACAAATGCATGAGGAAGAAATTAGAGAAGTTTCATCTGCAATGGCTCAATTAGGTATTGTATCATCCAATATCGTAGAAAAAATATGCCATGAATTTAGTCAAGGATTAGGCTCGGCTGAAGGAGTGGTTGGGGATCTTGAAAGCACAGAAAAGCTTCTTAAAAACGCACTGCCCGCCAGCAGAGCTGCCGCAATCATGGAAGAAATTCGGGGTCCTGCAGGGCGCACGATGTGGGACAAGTTGGGGAATGTATCAGAGTCAGTGCTCGCAAATTATTTAAAAAATGAATATCCACAAACAGTAGCTGTTATTCTAAGCCGGATTAAATCTTCTCATGCAGCTAAAGTATTGGCACTTTTTCCTGAAGAATTTTCATTAGATATTATGATGAGAATGTTAAAAACAGAAACTGTACAAAAAAACGTAATTCAAAGTATAGAAAAAACTTTGCGGTCAGAATTTATTTCTAATATTCCAAGAGGAATAAATCGTAATAGCCATGAAGTTTTAGCTGATATATTTAATAACTTTGATAGAAGACTTGAAAATAGATTTATGTCGGCTTTGGAAGAGAGGAGTCAAATCGATGCCGAACAAATTAAGAGTCTTATGTTTACCTTCGAAGAGTTAGTGAATCTTTCTGGAGAAGGTTTGATCACCCTGTTGAACCAGCTTCCTCGTGAGAGCCTGCCATTAGCACTTAAAGGAGCAAGTGATAGGTTGCGCCAAGCGTTTCTGGGGGCGATGTCTGATCGTGCAGGACGTATCCTATTGGATGAAATTGAAGATTTGGGGCCTGTGCGGGTAAAGGATGTCGATATAGCTCAAAATGAAATTCTCATTATCGCTAAAGACTTAGTTGATCGCGGAGAAATTGATCTGATAGATCAAGAAAAACCAGAAAATGAAATGATTGTTTGATGACTAGGAAAACATTGGCAGAGCAAAAAAAAATAGGAATTTTGTATTCTGAGGATTTTGAAAAAACCTCTATTGAAAAGATTATAATAAAAATACCTGAAGATTCTTCAAATATAGAAAAAGAAGAGTTATTTTCAAAATCGTGTTTAGATAAATATTATGAAGATGGCTTCCAGAATGGAATAAAAGAAGAAAAAAAGAATAATAATATAGAAAAAAATTTCATAGATTCATTATTGAATTTCTTCTTTTCTATAGAAAAAGAAATTTTAGAACAAAAAAAACAAATTTCTAAAGAAATATCATTCGCGATAATATCTTGTATTGCAAATCTATTTCCTAACTTATATGAAAAATATGGAGAAAAAGAGTCGGAAATAATTTTTCAAAAAATATACCCATTTATAAATAAAAATTCTCATGTAAATTTAAGTTGTTCTAAACAATTTCTCTTTAAAATAGAAGAATCGATACCAGAATCTTTCAAAGAAATAATAAACCTTAACATTGACGAGGCAATGAAAAATGGAGAATTCAGTATTGCTTGGGATACGGGGTCATTATCTCGGAATTCCAGTAAATATATAGAAGAAATAATTTCTGAGATATTATGTTTTAATAAGGAGCGAAAGGAAGAAAATGCTAGAGAAAGATAAAGACGATTTCGATCTCGAGAAAGAAGATTTTTTATCTTCCGATAGTTTTGAGGTTAAATTTCCTAATGATTTAGAAGCGATTTACGACGTTCCGGTTGCTGTTAGTGTAGTCTTGGGTAGAGCTGCAATGCCTATAAATAAGCTACTCAGGTTAGGACGTGGGGCTGTTGTTGAGTTGGATCGCAAAATTGGCGATCCCATAGACATACTTGTTAATAATCGTTTGATAGCAAGAGGAGAGGTTGTCATGGTCGATGAAACGCGCCTGGGAGTTACAATGACTGAAATCGTAAAGTCTGAAAAATAGTATTTATATTATTGTATTGTTGGGAGACTAAGAAGAGAAATGAATGGTATTTATAATAGTTTTTCTTCTGCCATGGAAGGAATGCTGAAGTCATTTAATTTTTCTTCGAATGGTTCATCGATCAAGAGGTTTTCCCCTGGATCTGATGTGGGGCTTGCGCTCTTAGTGGCGGCATTGCTTTCAATACTTGTCTTGCCACTTCCTACATTCATTCTGGATATCGGACTATCTCTCTCCGTTACGTTATCCATATTAATTTTGATGGTAGCCTTGTTTCTGAATAGGCCTTTAGATTTTACATCTTTTCCAACTTTATTATTGCTAACAACACTGCTGCGCCTTTCTTTGGAAGTCGCAACAACGCGTTTAATATTGAGTCACGGTTATCTGGGGGCATATGCTGCAGGTCATGTCGTTGCAGCGTTCGGTGGCTTTCTTATGGGGGGTGATGTAGTTATCGGGGCTATATTATTTTCCATACTTTTAGTTGTTAATTTTATGGTTATTACAAAAGGATCTGGAAGAATTGCTGAAGTTGCGGCTAGGTTTTCTTTGGATTCAATGCCCGGCAAACAAATGGCTATTGACGCAGAATTATCTTCTGGGACAATTAACGATGTTATTGCTAGAAAAAAACGAAAAGAACTTGAAGAAGAAAGTGGATTTTATGGTGCAATGGATGGAGCAGCAAAGTTCGTACGTGGAGATGCGATCGCTAGCTTAATAATAACAGCAATTAATATCATTGGCGGGTTAACAATAGGTATTGTCCGTCATGGGATGTCGATCTCAGATGCGGCGACAGCGTTTACAACACTAACGATAGGTGATGGGCTTGTCTCCCAGATACCAGCCCTTTTAGTCTCTACAGCTTCGGGTATTGTTGTTACAAAAGGAGGAACTGAAGGAGGGGCAGATGTTGCGTTAGTGAGGCAACTGGGAGGAAATCCTAAGCCACTTGCTTTAGCGGCCGGTTGTTCTTTGGTTTTAGGTATGATGCCCGGACTGCCAACTTTCCCGTTTTTTTTTCTAGCTGTTTTATCTGCTGCGGCAGCTTGTTTCAGGCATTATGCACCAATTTCTAATAAAGATGATGAAGGTGATTCAATCGCGGTCCCTGAAAATAATATTCCCACTGATGCGCCAATTTCGGATAGTCTTAAGGTTGACTTGTTGAGACTAGAATTAGGATTTAACTTGTTGGCCGTAGCAAATGGAGATGCTGCTCGTCTGACTGAAAAAATTAAAGTGCTACGCAGAACAATTGCTAGTGATATGGGGTTTGTACTGCCGCCGGTTCGTATTCAAGATAACTTAATTTTGCCGCCTGATTGTTATTCAATTTGTATCAAAGAAATTGAAGTGGGACGAGGGGAAGTTAGGCTTAACAAGCTTCTGGCCATGAATCCTCAGGGGGGGGAGCCTAATATTGAGGGCGAAAAAACTAGAGAACCTGCCTTTGGTCTCCCAGCATTATGGATAGATCAGAATTTGCGTGAAAATGCCATAGTACGTGGATATACCGTTGTAGATCCGGCTAGTGTTATTATTACTCATTTAACTGAGTTAGTTAAAGAAAATATGGCCGAGCTTTTGTCATACGCAGAAACACAGAAATTATTGGATGGTATGCCTAGAGACCAGCAGAAGTTGGTTGTAGATTTGATTCCGTCGCAGGTTTCTGTAGGAGTTTTACAAAGAATACTACAGTCCCTTCTTGATGAGAAAGTCTCTATCAGAGATTTAACAGGGATTTTGGAGGCAGTTCAGGAGGGATATAGTTTAGGTTTCAAAACGGTTACTTCGTTGGTTGCACATGTTCGCATTAGACTGGCTCGTCAAATTAGTTCTTCGATGATTAATGCTCAGGGGTGTATCCCGATTTTGACTCTTAGTCCCGAATGGGAGCTTTCTGCTTATGAAAATTTGTCTAATTCGACCGAGGAGAAGCAAATTAACTTTTCTCCTTCTCAAATGCAAAAATTTGTTTCAGCTTTAAAGTATTCTATCGAATCTTCTTCTAGGGAGGGAATTATTCCAGTTATATTGACTTCTCGTAATCTTCGTCTTCCCCTGAGAAGGATAGTAGAGCGCGTTCAACCTTCTATAAGTGTGTTATCTCAAGAAGAGATTTTTCCTAGAATTAAAATAATCAATACTGGATTAATAGCATAATATTTTTCAATCTATTCAAATCGGACTTTTATTGCTCAGATTTGGAAGATGATGGTGGCAGAAAGGCAATGGTTGCGAAAAAGCCTGTTGAGAGCTTGTTGTAGCTGGACGCAACGCGGCGCCAAGCCCTTGATGTGTCTGAACATGATCTCTATACGGTCGAGCCGTTTTTAGTCGCGCTTGTCTTATTTGACGGCTCTGTTATGGGATTTTCGGTCCGGAATGCAGACTTGATCTCCCTCTCCTTTTCCCTTGCAAGGGTCCCTGAACCAGTCGACGTTATAGCCCATAGCCATTGGGCGTGCAGCGAATCATTCAGCCGAACAGTGGCTTCGATATAATCACTAATCTGGCCTGAGGTCATGAATAAGATCAAAGGACGGCCTTTTGCATCGGTAATGGTGTGAAAGTTGCTGTTCATGCTGCCTTTTGTGTTCCCAATCAGGCGGCCTCACCCTTCTCTTTACCCACAGGCTTGAAATCGTGCAGTGCGCTTTCAGATTGGTTGCGTCAATCATCATCGGTCTTTGACTGATTGAAAACCTGGGACGGCAGCCAGACGACCTCCTATCATCCGCAGAAGGATATTTGTATCATCTACCGCTTCTAGCGATTGTTAAGCGTCTTAGGTTGAACGTATCTCCGGCGAACATCACACACCAGAGTGGCCGTTCGGATTAACAAAGATGATCCCGCGCAACACTTACTAATCATCAACGTGCGGTCTGTCGCGACGATTAAGGAAAAGGGCCGTAGATGGTCCTTCTGGTTCTCCCCTAGCCATTACAGGTCGTTTGTCTTCAGTCTTCTCCCCGAGTCTCAATCAGTTTTCTAAAATTAATGCGGCCTTAGCCTGAGCGTTAAATGTTTTTCTCAAGGAAGTGTGCGGTTATCATATCTCTTCCTCTGCTAGAGGGCGGGAATCTGTTAAACTGCTTATTAATACGAAAGTGTTTTTTTGCGGCATTTGGATTGATATGACGTCAATTATGAAAATTCATTTTGTTGCGTCTCCTAGTGATTCTGCCCAGCTAGCTTTAGAGCGCCTTTCACAGAAGTATGGGAATGCCCCGCTTCAGAGCGCAGATTTTGTCGTTTGTCTGGGGGGGGATGGATTTATGCTTGAAGCGCTTCACAAGGTTCTGGACAGCCGGACTGCCATCTACGGTATGAATTACGGCACGGTTGGTTTTTTGATGAATGCCGCTAATGAGGTGGATCTTTTGCGTCGTTTAGAAAATGCCCAGCCCTCGGTTCTTCATCCATTGCATATGACGGCGACGACTTCCACGGGCATCGTCAGGAGCGCATTGGCGTTCAATGACGTTTTTCTTTTCAGGCAAACGAGACAAACATCTCGGATAAAAATTGAAATTGACGGTCGGGTGCGTCTTGAAGAACTGATTTGTGATGGAATTATTGTTTCCACTCCGGCGGGGTCTACAGCGTATAATCTTTCAGCTCATGGACCTATTGTTCCTTTGAGCTCCAATATTCTTCCTTTAACGCCAATCTCCGCTTTTCGTCCTCGTCGCTGGAGAGGGGCACTTTTGCCCTCCAGTGCTGTGGTGAAGCTGACGCTTCTGGATACGGAGAAAAGAGCGACAGCAGCCGTAGCGGACTTTACGGAAATTCGTGATGTGGCAGAAGTTGTGGTGCGTGAAGATCGCACCCGAAAGGCCACGATCCTGTTCGACCCGGACCATGGCCTTTCGGAGCGGATCATTGCCGAACAGTTCGTGGCATAAGCTTATACGACGGGAGTGAGGAGCGTGCCGTCGGTGAAATAGGCAATCAGATTATTCACAACCAGATTGCCCATGGCTGTTCTGGTTTCGACTGTTGCTGATGCCTGATGGGCTTGCAGAACGGTATTTGTGAGCGAGAAAAAAGCCGGGTTTATATCAGGTTCATTCTGAAAAACGTCCAGTCCTGCGCCAGCGATGCGCTTTTCTTTCAAGGCATCCAGAAGGGCGTTTTCGTCTACGACTGTACCCCGGGCGATATTGATCAAGAAACCGTCTTTTCCCAGCGCCGTCAGGATGTCGTTATTGATCATGTTTGCGGAGCGTGCTCCTCCCGACACTGCGAGTATTAGGACATCGCACCATTCTGCCAAGCTTTTCAGGTCAGGCTCGAAGCGGTAGGGCGTGTCAGGCTTTGCATGAGAGTTGAAATAGGCAATCTCCATATCAAAAGCTGAGATACGCTTGGCAATGGCCTGCCCTATGTGACCGAACCCTGCAATCCCGACCCGTTTTTTTGTCAGACTGCGGCTTAGGGGGAGGGGAGAATGAGGCCAGCTTCCCGCCCGGACGAAACGGTCATTATTCACGACATCCCGCATTACGGTCATCATCAGGACGACGGCCATATCGGCCACATCTTCTGTGAGGGTATTCTGGGTTGTCGCAACGCGGATATTCCGGCGTTTTGCTTCCTGCAGGTCAATGCGATCGGTGCCTACGCCATTGACCGAAATGACCTCCAGATTGGGCAGCGCGTTCATGATTTCGGCTGGAACTCCGGAGGCGCCTCCAGTCGTGATGCCGCGGATGCTCGGAGCGAAGCTCTGCAGATCTTCGGGTGTGGTGTAGGGATGGAGTTCAAAAGATTGCTCCAGCTGCTCTCTCATAAATGGAAGAATGGGATCAATCGTCAGAATGCCGGGCCTGGATGACATGAAGTTCTCCATTACTGATTTATGGGGGCGTCACTCTTTGGTGCGTCGTCCGAGGGTTGCGTTTGCGAGCGCAGCACAGGCGGCTTCAACGTCTTCCCAGGTTCTGACGAAGCCTTCGTCAGGTCCATAATATGGATCAATGACGTCCTGTCCCATGCGGGTCGGGATATGATCCAGCATGAGCGAAAGGTGCGATTTTGAAGTGCGGGGCTGCATTTTCTTAAGGACTGTCAGATGGGAGCGATCCAGAGCGATGATATGATCAAAGCGGCTGAAATCATCTACCGTGACAAGGCGTGAGCGGAGTGTTGAAGCGTCCAGACCTTGTCGGGACGCGATGACGCATGCGCGCGGGTCCGGTGCTTCGCCCAGATTCCACCGTCCGGTGGCGGCAGAATCAATATCCAGTTCCAGCCCTCGTTCGCGCGCTTCCCGGCGCATGGCCAGTTCCGCCAGAGGAGATCGACAGATATTGCCTGTGCAGACAAAAAGGAAACTACTCATGCGCCTGTTAGCCAAATGAAAAATGCCATGGTGAAGATGGAGGATAACGTTCCGAAGAACAGAACGGATGCAATTTCACGTTCCAGAACATGATATCGCATGGCAAGGATAACATTGATGGATGCGCTGGGAATGGCCATCGTCAGGACACTCTCCTGAAGCGCAGGTAAGGGCAGATGCCACGCGCGGGCCAAGGCATAGATGATACCGGGAATGACAACGTTCCGGACACTGACAATGACACCGACAAGAGGACTGAACTTCACCTGGCGGGTAAAAAGAACCACACCTGAGGCGAAAAGCGCCGCACCGCCTGTCGCCCGTCCAAGAAGCTGGAGAGAGCCTTTGAGGAACTGCGGCAGGAACGCACCTGCGCTGACCAGAACAAGCGCCATCATGGGCACCCAGACCACAGGTTCGCGGCAGGAATGGATTAGATGTCCAAACAGTTCGCGGACGTCACTACGCGACTGGTTGTTATTTCCGACGCGGTGATCTGTGCCACGGTCATGGCCCATCAGGATCAATGTGATCGGGAGCTGCACCAGATTCATCGCCAAAGATGCGATTGAAATTGGCACGGAACTCGCGGGACCAAAAATCTGGCCCAGAACAGGAATACCAATGAAGGGAACGGACGGACCGGTGATGGTCATTGCGATCAGTGCTGCTTCTCCAAGGCGGCGTTTGAGCAGGCCGCGCAGGATGGCAAAGATCAACCCATAGCCACCAATCATGGCCAGCAGGATGAGCGCGGCGACTGGCCCTGCAGCCAGAACCTGACCGCGCGGCGTACTGAGGATTGAAACCAGCAACTCCAGTGGGAGCGCATACAGCATGACCAGACGTGTGAGAACACCTGCCTGCTGGGCGTCAAAATCCTTTCGGTATGCCGCGAAATAGCCAAAGCCCAATGTCACGAGAATCGGGAGAATGGACTGAACGATCGTCAGCAACAGGGCAGGCGAATTCGTCATAAATGACCCATAAAAACAGAAATCCGGTCAGGAAAAGATCACCTTTCGTAACGGTCACCCTCACATTCGTCTATCCCCGCTGCAGATGACAGTTGACCAAAGCCACGGAGAATGGCTTTGTGGAGTGATCTTGTCCTCTTTCTATCGGTGCCAGCTTACGTGATGCAATCCATACTCGATACGTTGTGGGGTCTGATCCTGGGCCTGCTGGGCGTTGTGGTGGCCGGCGTGGCGATCATCGAGGTCATGGCCCGTTCCGTGCTGAGCAGCCTAGGAATACAGGGGCAGATCCAGACGGCTCTGTTGTTTCTGCTGTTGGGTGGACTGATTCTCGGGGCGTTCAGAGTTTTCGGAAAACTGTTTGCCGTTCTGCTGGTCGCTGCGTTTTCCGTCTATTTCGTACATGTCGTCTTCGGCGTTCTGAGCGATGCGCTCATCCCGGTTCAGACATCGAGCGCGACGACCGATATCTGAACGCCGCCAAGTGCGGACCAGTCAGTCCGCTGGCGTCTGGATGATGCGGATCAGCGTCTCCACGATTTCGGGATCGGCGAGGGTGGACAGATCGCCAAATCCTTCAGTCTCGCCACAGGCAATCTTGCGGAGCAGACGGCGAACGCTCTTTCCGGAACGGGTTTTGGGCAGATCCGGCACGACATGGATGTGCTCGGGCGCCGCATAGCGACCCACTTTTGACGTAATCGCTTTTGCAGCCCGGATATGAAAATCGTCGGGAGCATTGTCGCGCGGGACGACGTAAACGACAATTCCCTGTCCCTTGAGATCATGCGGGATCCCGATTGCTGCACTCTCCGCGATGGTCAGTTCAGTCGCCAGTGCATCTTCGATTTCAGCAGAGCCGATCCGGTGTCCCGAGACATTGATGACGTCATCCACCCGCCCGGTAATCCAGTAGTATCCGTCTTCATCACGACGCGCGCCGTCACCCGTGAAATAATATCCGGCATAGGGCTGAAGATAGGTGCGCTCGAAAAGACCGTCATCGTTCCAGATGGAGAGCGCGCGGCCGGGCCACGATCCCTTGAGGCAAAGTACGCCTTCTGTGGCTCCTTCGCGAGGCACGCCCTGTTCGTTCAGAAGAACCGGATGCACGCCGGGGAGGGGGAGCGTTGCTGAGGCGGGCTTTTCACGAACGGCGCCCGGAACGGGAGAAATCATGATGCCGCCGCTTTCGGTCTGCCACCATGTGTCAACGAAAGCGCAGCGCCCGCCACCGACATGATCGTTGAACCAGGACCAGGCTTCCTGACTGATAGGTTCTCCCACAGTCCCCAGAACACGCAGAGACGACAGGTCATAACGCTGCACGACCTCATCGCCTTCCCGCATGAGCGCACGGATGGCGGTTGGAGACGTGTAGAAGGTCGTCACCTTGTGATCCTGAATCACATTCCACCAGCGGCCCGGTCCGGGATACGACGGCATTCCCTCGAACAGGAGAACCGTCCCGCCGTTCAGGAGAGGGCCATAAACTCCGTAAGTGTGGCCCGTGATCCAGCCGATATCAGCCGTGCACCAGAAGATGTCTCCGTCCTGATGATCAAACACCAGTTCATGGGTGTAGGACGCCCAGACCAGATATCCACCCGTTCCATGAACGATACCTTTGGGTTTGCCGGTACTGCCCGACGTGTAAAGCAGGAAAAGCGGAGCCGAGGCGGGCATGCTCTGAGGCGCGCAATCTGAGGCGGCCTTGTCCAGAAGGGGTGCAAGCCATCTGTCGCGCTCAGGCTTCATACCTATCTCGTCGTCCGTCACGCCCACGACCAGAACAGTGTTGACGGCAAGGGTGTCCGGCCGGAGGTCAAGCGCCGCATCCAGTGTGGCCTTGAACGGAATTCTTTTAGGGCCCCGCCGCCCAACATTGGCCGTGATCACCAGAACCGCCCCGCTGTCAGCCAGTCTGTCCGCGATCGCCTCTGGAGAAAACCCGCCGAAAAGAACCACATGGATCGCGCCGATCCGTGCACAGGCGAGCATGGCGATCAGGCCTTCGGGAACGGAAGGCAGGTGAATGGCAACCCGATCCCCCGCCTGAATGCCCTGCTGCCGCAGGACGTTCGCCATCCGGCAGACATGTTCATGAAGGGTTTTATACGTAAAGGTCAGGACGCGCCCGGCGTCCTCAGCCTGCCAGATCAGGGCTTTCTGATCGCCTCGGGTTTCGAGGTGGCGGTCCAGGCAATTGACGCTTGCATTGAGCGTTCCACCGGGAAACCAGCCCTGCTGTTCGCTCTGGGCGTGCGTCGGCACGGTGTTCCAGGACAGTCTTTCGCTTTCGCGCATCCAGTAAAGCTCGGGCCCGGCAGTCGCCCGTTCCACCAGAGCGTTATAATCCGTCGGTGTCAGGCGGAATGAATGAGAGTGAGGAGAGGAGGGCATAAACCTGAAACCTTACGCACAAAAAGCAGACGCCACAGAGCAGACTGCTGTTATATATTTGGCTTGCAGGTTCTGAAACAGAGAGAATTTCTGTCTTCTTGCAGAAAAGCTCCGCAAGGGATTGGTGGTGTCCGCGAGAGGATTCGAACCTCCGGCCCCAGGATTCTTACCACTTCGGTTTTCACCGCCATGCTGCGAAGCATGTTCGTGGTCTGGACTGTCTCTTCACCACAACTGCGAAAAACACAGTCAAGGTGTTGCCCGTACAGTCTCTACACCTTCGTTCCAGCGCACCGGAACGCTTGGCTCGGGATTGGCACGATCAAGACGATCAGAGCGTTCCCCGAATTTGAGCAAATCCACCATGCGGTTTCCCCTCATGGCGCCCAATTCAAACCTTAGGAATCCTGTGCTCTATCCTGCTGAGCTACGCGGACAAACCATCTCGCTGATATCGCGGTTATGCTGTCTCTGCAACCATGCCTGTATCATATTCGAAGGAGAGAGAAATCACGGATGCTCTGCATCAGGAGAAGCCGGAGAATCCGAACTGCCACATCCGCGATGCGCAGGTAAGGAGAAAATGGCAGGGTTTGTTTAGGCTATTTAAACCTTTTGCGGGTATTCTTGGAGGCGGTGCTTCTGCTACGGCACTTGCAGTGCACTTCTTTCCTGCCAAGGGGGAGGAGGGCTGTTTTTCTGGTAGCACCAAATCCTGAGTAGGATAGAGCGTATTCGCCTCTGGCATCCTACATATATATCTCTTGAGTGAGGGGTTTTGCGGGTTTGACAGAGTTGAGAATGGCCATGATCTGCGTTGCTTGCGACGATATATTGAAGCGGTTTGATGGTTCTGTGCTTTCGGCAATGGGGCGCTGACCGTGGGGATAATGAAGATGATGGACAGTTCAGCCCGTCATGTCCGCGAAGCTGACCCAACCCTCCTGCGTCTGAAACTGATCGGGCAGATGGAGGCGAAAACTCTTACGGGAGGGAGTGTTCTTCCTGTGGGGGGCAAGACGCGGGCGCTCTTGGCCATTCTTGCTCTTGCTGACCGAAAACCTGTCCTGCGATCCCGGCTGGCGGAACTTCTGTGGAGCCAGCGCCCTGAAGACATGGCCCGTGCTTCTCTCCGGCAGGAAATACATCGTCTTCTCGACGCGTTAAGTCCGCTGGGTGTGGAGGTCATCGACGTTCAGAGGCATTCTCTTGCCCTCAAGCCTGCGTTGACGTCTGTGGACGCTGAAAGGCTTCTAACAGCCAGTCTTCGAACGATCGACAGTGTAGCCCTGCCAAGCGAACCTCTGCTCGGCGAACTGGTAGGCGTGGATCCCGCGCTTGATGAGTGGATCGGCCAGCAAAGGGAGCGCCTTACGACCCATCTTCGGCAGCTTTATGAAAGTGCTGTCCGAGAATTGACGGATCCGGATCAGGTTGAAGAAATAGCCGAACGCCTTCTAAGGTTCGACAGCCTCAACGAAGTCGCCTGGCGCGCCAGAGTACAGACGGCTCTTCATCGTGGGGATCAGGCACGGGCAGCGGCACTTGCCGAGCAGATGATCTGTATTTTTGGAAGTGTCGAGGGGCATAGTTTTGCTCCCGCAACACAGACACTGCTCAATGGTATCGGGGCTGAAAACTCCAGCAGTGAACACCTGAAGATATCGTCCCAGCCGACGCTGCTCCCGTCCGGTTCGGATGCGCTTTTTTCTGTTGCCATGCAGCGGTCAGACCCGATGCTGACATTGCCGCCGCATTATGCTTCCACCCATTTCTCCGAAGCAGAATTGCGTAAGATCTCTCTGGTTTTTCTGGCTCCCTCCTGTGCCGATGAAAGTCTTGTGCGGCATGGGCAGACTTTTCGGGACCAACTGGAACTCATGTTTGTGAGCATGGGAACCTTCGATATTATTTCCCCTCCCGATACTCCTCCTTCTGATTCCATCAACGCCGCGATGGCGTACCAGGCGCTTGGTGCAGACTATATTATCTCAGGCAATCTGCGGGCTGGGGCAGATGGTGCTGACAGCCGCCTCATTCTTCGTGTGCTAGATGTGCGACGGGGTGGTGTCATCATCTGGGGAACGCATTACGACTTTCCGTCATCTGCTCCCGAGCAGGCCCAAAACAGCATCATGGCCCCCGCGCAGGCCATGCAGTGGAGTATTTTCGTTGCGGAAGCCCGGCGTATTGCGGGGCGCCCGGACAACGAACTGTCTCCATTAGGAATGGCCCTAAGAGCTTTCACATTGCTTTTAAGGCACGATTTTTCGCTCTTCGACAGGATCGATTCTCTCCTGGAGCGTGCTGTAGATTGTGAAAAGGATGATGGGACGATCGCTCTTATTGACGCGATGTATTGCTATATCCGTTTTCAGAATGAATGGGGCCTGGAAGCTGATTCCATCTTTGCTCGTGGGCTGCGAAGTGTGCGTGCAGCTATTTTGCTGATGCCTGATTTACATGCGGTCGAAGTCCTGTTGGCCGCATATCTCATGTATGATCCTGCCAAGCACGGTATGGCTGTATCGATTGTTCAGGATGCAATCGGGAGCATTGTTCGCAATGACAGCAATCACCAGGACTCTCCAGATGCTCTGATGGCTGGCGTCGTTATGAATCTTTTGCGGGGAGAAACAAAATCCGCCACCCGTAGCGTGAAGATTCTTTTGGAAAACGGATGCCGTTCTCAGTTCCTTGAACTTTTGCGCCCTGTTTTCATGATGATCCTGTTATTGGGCGAAGAGTATCAGGACGTCATCTCCATGGGGCGACTGATGTCTGGCCTGTATCCATCCTATCCGAGCGCTCTGGTGTACTACCTTGTTGCGTTGCTTCAGGTAGGGGGGGCAGCGGAAGAGGTCCATCAGGTCTGTCGTCATCTTCTGCGTCTGGTGCCTGACCTGACGATTTCCAGAGTTGTCAGCCGCTTTGCATTTGCAAAACCTGCACAGCAGGCGAGGCTGGCTGAGGTGCTGGGGCAGACAGGTATGGCCGCAGAATAGCAACATCTTCCTTCAGGCGCTTGGCCTTGCGACGTCGGCGCGATATGAACACTCAAGAAGTTGCCGGCTACAGGCCTCGCCAGTCTGTATCCTTGCTTGTGACCGGCCCTGGCGCGGCCCGCAGGACCACCCATGATGTCTCGCATCCAGTTGACCGTTCTTCGATCCTTCCCCCGACCAGCGGCCCGCTTCGCCCTTGGATGTCTGGCTCTTACCGCGCTTTCCGCATGCGGTGGTGGACGTGATCCCAGTACCCTGACTGCTCCGCGCAACCATCTTCTGGGCGTGGACCGTGGCGCTGAAGGCGGTGCCGACGAGCTTCGTGGCGGGGTCAATGCCTATCTGTGGCGCGGCGCGATTGATACGCTGTCGTTCATGCCGCTGGCGTCCGCCGATGCCGTGGGTGGCGTCATTCTGACGGACTGGTACCAGCCTTCCGCCACTCAGAATGAGCGCTTCAAAATTGCGGCTTATGTTCTGGACCGCCGCCTGCGTTCGGATGCTCTGCGGGTTTCCGTCTTCCGGCAGGTTCTTCAGGATGGGCAGTGGGAAGATACCCCTGTTTCCGCAACGACAACCTCCGATATCACCACCCGTATCCTGACGCGCGCGCGTCAGCTGCGCGCTGAAAATGGCGAGCGGGACAACTGAGCCAGACATGAACGATACCCCAGCCCCCGCATTCGATTTCCAGAACCGCGAACCCTTCTGGCAGAATGAATGGAAACGCCGGAACACTTTTGCCGTTCCTGATGTTCCTCCGGCCGACCGCCCGAAATATTATGTGCTGGAGATGTTTCCGTATCCGTCCGGACAGCTTCATGTCGGACATGTGCGGAACTACACGCTCGGGGACGTGGTAGCGCGTTACAAGCGGGCCCGCGGATTTGCGGTCATGCATCCGATGGGCTGGGATGCATTTGGCCTTCCGGCGGAAAATGCGGCCCGTGAGCGGAATGTTCATCCCGGCAAATGGACGATGGACAACATCGCAGCCATGCGCGGCACACTCCAGCGTCTTGGTTTCTCGCTGGACTGGGATCGTGAGATCGCAACCTGCCTCCCCGAATATTACGGCAAACAGCAGAAACTGTTCGTCGATATGCTGGCGGCTGGGTTGGTTGAGCGCCGGGACTCTCTGGTCAATTGGGATCCGGTCGATGAGACGGTTCTTGCGAACGAGCAGGTCGTCGACGGACGTGGCTGGCGCTCGGGGGCTCTGATCGAGAAAAAGAAGCTTTCCCAGTGGTTCCTGAAGATTACGAAATTTGCCCAGCCGCTGCTGGATGATCTCAAGACGCTGGATCGCTGGCCCGAGCGCGTCCGCACGATGCAGGAGCGCTGGATCGGACGGTCCGAAGGCGCACGGGTGCGCTTTGCTCTCCATCAGGCTCCTGTGGGCTATGATGCGGATCTGGACAGTATCGAAGTCTTCACGACGCGCCCTGATACGCTGTTCGGTCTCAGCTTCGTCGGGATTTCGGCGGAGCATCCTCTGGCGCGCAAGGTTGCCGAGAGCAACCCGCAGGCCGCTGCGTTTATTGAAGAATGTCGTCGTCTCGGAACGTCGGAAGAAGTCATCGAAGCTGCGGAAAAACGCGGTTTTGATACCGGACTGCGCGTTGCCAATCCGCTCGATCCTGAAAAGACCGCTCCTGTCTGGATCGCCAATTTCGTGCTGATGGATTACGGTACCGGCGCTGTTTTCGGGTGTCCCTGTGGCGATCAGCGCGACCTTGATTTTGCCCGTAAATACGATCTGCCGGTTCCGCAGGTCTTGCTGCCTGCGGGACAGGATGCTGAAACTTTCGTTCTGGGCAAAAAGGCCGTTTCGGGCGATGCAACCCTGTTCAATTCAGGCTTTCTGGATGGACTGGATCCCGCGACCGCCCGCACGAAGGTGATCGAGCGGCTCGAAGGTCTGGGGGCAGGAAAAGGCGTCGTGAACTGGCGCCTGCGCGACTGGGGCATCTCTCGTCAGCGCTACTGGGGCTGCCCGATACCCATCATTCACTGCGAGACCTGTGGTCCGGTTCCTGTTCCCGACGATCAGCTTCCCGTTATCCTTCCGGAAGACGTGACCTTTGACCGTCCAGGGAATCCGCTCGACCATCACCCGACCTGGAAGCATGTAAACTGCCCGCATTGCGGCACGCCCGCTGTCCGGGAAACTGACACCTTCGACACCTTCGTTGACAGTTCCTGGTATTTCGCCCGCTTCACCAGTCCCCATGCCGAGACCCCGACGCTCCCGGCTGCAGCGAATGGCTGGCTTCCCGTTGATCAGTATATCGGCGGTATCGAGCACGCGATTCTGCATCTGCTTTATGCACGGTTCTTCACCCGGGCGATGCATGAAACCGGTCATCTGGATGTGGACGAACCGTTTGCCGGTCTTTTCACTCAGGGCATGGTGACGCATGAGAGCTACCGTGACGAGAGCGGCTGGCTTTATCCCGAAGACGTCGAGCGTCGTGGTGATACGGTTGTGCGTCGGGACACGGGAGCGCCGGTGCAGATCGGCCGTTCCGAAAAAATGTCCAAATCAAAGCGCAATACGGTCTCGCCTGTCGATATCATTGAGCATTACGGCGCTGACACGGCCCGCTGGTTCGTTCTGTCCGATAGTCCGCCCGAAAGGGATATGGAGTGGACGGCCTCCGGCGTGGCAGCTTCTGCCCGCTTCGGCCAGAGGCTGCATCGGTTGGTTGCATCTGTTGCGAGCCGTGATGCTGCTGAGAGCATCCACGGTCCCGTCGGGGAAGACCTGCGTCGTGTGACCCATCGGGCCATCGTTGCTGTGGGTGAGGCGCTCGAAGCCTTTACGCCGAATGTTGCCGTGGCGCGTCTGCATGAACTGGCCTCGGCACTGGCCGAGGCCGAGCGTCTTGAAGGAGACGGCATTGCCGCGGCCCGTCGTGAGGCAGCGCGCGTCCTGTGTCTGCTGACAGCACCGATGATGCCGCATCTTGCGGAAGACATGATGGCGATTCTGGAGCCGGGCACTGCATTGGTCGTGGATCGGCCATGGCCGGACGCCGAGGAGCAGTGGCTTGCCGTCCAGAGTGTGACGATTGGTGTGCAGATCCTCGGCAAGCTGCGCGGGACCATTGAGGTTCCGCCGGATGCACCGAAGGACGATGTGCTTGCCGCAGCCAAAAACGAGCCGAACGTGGCGCGTCTGCTTGAAGGAAAGCGTCTGGTGAAGGAAATTCATGTTCCGAACCGGATCGTCAACTTCGTGGTTGCCGGGTGATGTCTGACCGTCGCGGCACTTTTCTGCTCACGGCTTGTCTTCTGCTGGGGGGGTGTGGTTTCTCACCCCTCTACGGAAAGCTGACGCCGAAAACCGACATGTCGGAAGAGTTGGCCCAGGTTTATGTGGACAACATTCCGGGGCGTTACGGCCAGTTGCTGCGTCTGGCGTTGCAGAAAAATCTGGCGGGCGCCGGGCCGGAAGATCCTCACAAATACATGCTGAAAGTCTATTCCAGCATGAATGAGGAAGCTGTCGATATCCATCAGGATAACACCTCGGGCCGAACGCGCAGTACGGGTTCGGCGCATTGGGTGCTTATAACGGTGGAGCAAAATCCGCGTATGCTGGCACAAGGTGATGCGACGACGCTGGATGGTTTCAATACCAGTTTTGAGCAGTATTTTGCTCAAACCCTGAATGATGAAACCCTTCAGGCGCGTGTTTCCGATACGCTGGCTCAGACCGTGACGCAACAGCTCGCGATTTGGTTCCGCAGTCATAACATGCCCGAGAAAGCGGCTCCTGATGAACTGCCACGCTATCTGAACACAGACCGGATGCCTGACGACAACGGGAACGCAGCGACGGATCGGACGGGCGTTGACGGCTTCCCGGCATCTGCCACCGGCCGTCTGTCCCGTAGCACGACCAGCACATCCGCCCAGTAAGTGGTGAAAATCGACGCACGGAATATCGCGCGAACACTGGACGATGCCGGCTCCTGGCGGGCCATCGTGCTTCATGGAGAGGATACCGGCCTTATCCGGGAACGGGCCGCGCAGGCGGTCCGGCGGGTTGCCGGAACGACGGATGATCCGTTTCAGGTGGCGCAGCTTGACCGGGAAACGCAGGACCGTCTTGAAGAAGAAGCCACTGCGCTCTCCCTGATCGGAGGGCGGCGTGTCGTCTGGGTGCGGGACGGGCAGGATAGCCTTGCTCCCCTATTCAAACGGGTACTGGACGCCAATACGGATGCTTTGGTCGTTATTGAAGCTCCGGGGATTACAGCACGCTCAAAGTTGCGTGCTCTGGCGGAGGCCCACAAACAGGTTGCCTCCATTGCCTGCTACCCCGAAGAGGGGCGTGCTCTTTCCCAGACCGTGACGGAAGCACTTGCTCAGGCGGGCGTCACTATCGATCGCGATGCCCTTATCTGGCTTCTGGGCGTGCTGGGGTCTGACCGCAGCGGGGTGAGGGGGGAAGTTGAAAAACTTCTGCTGTATGCCGGGCCGAATGGCCGTCTTGATGTGCAGGCTGTTCAGGACTGCGTTGGCGATGCCGGTGGCAATTCTCTGGAAGATGCAGCGTTTTCGGCTCTGTGCGGAAATCGCATGATGGCCGATCAGGCGCTCGAACGGGCCTTGGCTGATGGGGCAAATCCCGTAGCGGTGGCGCGAACGGTTCTGGGTGTGCTGGTGCGGCTTCAGAAAGTTGGTCAGGCTGTGCAGGACGGGCAGGGGCGGGCTGAAGCCATGAAGGCCCTGAAGCCGCCTGTGTTTTTTAAACGAACAGCAGCTTTCGGTCAGGCACTGGATCGTTGGCCTCTCCCGGCGCTCGCACTGGCAGCACGGGAGACGCAGGCTTTCGAACTGGCCTGCAAGCAGAGCGTTTCGCCCGATATGGCGTTATGCAGACGCCATATCGCGTCGCTTTGTACAGTTCGAAAAGCCTGATTTAACAAGCTGGTTTGGGACATACGCTCCTCTTCGCATGCCCCGATACGGCTTAGAAACGCGCCGAAACGTCTAGGTAATAATATCCGCCGTTCATGCCGAGCTGCGATGTGCTCATGTAGTATTTGGGTACGCCGAGATAGCGGTTTCCTTCAGGCACCACAGACGGGAACTTGGCGAAGATATTGTTACCCCCAATCGTGGCGCTCCATTTGGGACTGATATTGTAGGTGACGGAGGCGTTCGTCGTCCATTTCGGCACATTCTGGAATTCCAGATAGTGGCTCGTGGAGTAGGCGTAGGGCCCCGTGTAATAGGTGAGCTGGGATGTCGTCTCGCCGTAACGAATCTCATGGACGGAGACCGCCCATTTGTTGCGCGCGGAATGCCAGGTCCCGCCGAAGATGATCTTGCTGCGCGGATATGCGGTGGTGATGTAGGCGATATACTGCGCCGTCAGAAGCGGCGTGCCATTCGAGCTGCTGGCCTGATGGCGCAGGCGCGTGCGGTTGAGGTTGATCGCAACATCCCAATCCGCATGGCCATAACGTCCGAAATCGGTCGGATAGGTTGCTGTCAGGTCAAGTCCCTGCGTCCGCGTATTGGCGACATTGGCAAACCAGTGCGTGGCAAGCTGGCTGCCGGTCCAAGTAGAAGCTTCCGGCGGGAGTTTGAAATTATCGGCGAGGAGAGCCTTGCGGGCCTGGTCGCCATAGATCGAACCGCCCGGCATGATCCGGTCTCGCAGATCGATCTGATACACATCGACAGTCACATGCAGCTTCTTGACCGGCTCGACGATGATGCCACCTTCAGCACTCGTGGAGGACTCCGATTTCAACGCTGATGCGCCGTTGGACAGCGCACCGGGGGAGTTTGCTGCAATAATGCCACTGGCAGCGGTCGGCGAGACGGACAGTGCGGAATAATGCTCCTGCGCCAGCGTCGGGGCATGGAAGCCGTTGCTGAACGTGCCGCGGATCGCAAAGCGCGGGCTGAAATCGTAGCGGGTCGAGACCTTGCCGGTCTTGGTGTTGCCGACATCCGTATAGTGTTCGACGCGTCCGGCAAGATCGACCTGCCAGTGCTTCATCAGGTTTGTGGAAATGTCGAGATAGCCCGAAGCAACGTCACGAGACCATTTTCCGGCATTGGCCGGGTTGGTGCCGGGAAAGCCGTCCGAGCTGGAATAGTTATAGCTGGCCGGAGAGCCGGTCCCGATTGCATAGGCTTCATAGCGATAGGACGCACCGCCTGCGACGTTGATGGCATATGGCCAGAACGACGTACGGAACTTGCGGCTGAGGTCGACGCTGTTTGTCCATTGCGTGTTGTTATAGGACTGCGCGGCAAATGATGTCGGCGTCTCGCCCGTGGCCGTGTACAGTCCCACATTCGTGGTGCTGTTGGCGTTTACAGCATCATAATCCCGACCGAAAACCGACGACACGTCCCAGTGCCAGCCCGCCAGCGTGCCTTTCAGGCCAGCCGTCAGTTCATAATCGTCTTCTTCCAGAGCCTCGATGGGGGAATAGCCATAAGGGTAGATCGCCGCGTAGCCCGGATATTTGGCGAGCGAAGAGGGCAGGCGATAGTTCTGATAAGATTCTGCATGACGATGCGCATAGGTCGCACCGGCATAGGCCTGGATATCATCGGTGATGTCATAGCCCGTATTGATGGCGACGCTTTCACGCGTCTGCTCGGGCTGTCCCAGAAGCTGGTTGACGTCGGTGTTGGTGCGGTTGTCGTTTCCGGACCGGAAGGTGTGGTCCTGATGAACAAAATCGCCGCCGATATGAACAAAACCGCGATTGTTCAGGTTCAGGCCGCCATCAATGAACACGCCCTGCTGGAAACCATCGCCTTCGCTCGTGATCCCGGTGTTCGAACGCATGGTCAGACCATGGTTCTGCTTCTTGAGAATGATGTTGACCACACCCGCAATGGCGTCGGAGCCATATTGGGCGGACGCACCGTCGCGCAGGACTTCGATATGGTCGATCATGGCCATGGGGATCATGTCGATATCGACAGGCGTGGAGCCCTGCGCCGGTCCGCCATCGGCATAGATATTGGCCGTGGTGTGGCGCCGCTTGCCATCCACGAGCACGAGCGTCTCATTGGGGTTGAGGCCACGCAGCGAAATGCTGTCGGTCAGTGCACCCGCATCGAAGCCACCTGTCGGAACGGTCAGAGAAGGCAGCAGCAGCGCCAGGGAGTCACGCAGCGTGGGCTGACCCGTTCCTGTTAACTGACGGTTCGTTACAATATCGACCGGAGCGATCGAATCTCGCGCCTTTTTGCCAAACTCGCGCGTTCCCGTCACGACGACCGCTTCTGTTCCTCCCGAAACCTCGGTTTCATGCCGTGGCGTCTGGACAGGCTTCGCCTTTCTGGCCGCAGGCGTTGTCCGCGCCTGTTTATGCGCGCCTGAAACGGAGTGAGCCGGAACTGGCTGTGGTGTTGCAGCACGGCTCTCGGCGGTCACAAGGAGGAATGTGGAGCCGAGAAGAGACGTGCCCAGAAGGGTCAGATGACGAAGGGAAAGCTGGGTCAGCACTTTTACCACGCAATAGGTTAGTATTTTATATGAGCCACAAAATTGGTTCGTATTTGCGGAAGGTCAACATAATTTTCCGGTTCCAGAAAAATTCCGATCACATTTTGCAGGGCCTGTGGCGTTCCTTACACGGATCGGGCGTTATGGAAACGGTTTGTTTTGAAAATGAATTTCGGAGAATGCACATGAAACGACGTCATTTCCTGCAGGCAGCGTCGGCAGCCCCGGCATCTCTTGCAGTCACGGCAGCCCTGCCAACCTCTCAGGCACGGGCCGCCGGAAACGAGGATAACGGAACCGGCCCCTATGGCGCGCTTGAAGTCGTCGCTGAATTTGACGGCCCCGGTCCCTCCGGGATCGTCGTGCTTCCGAATGGCCGGACCTTTGTCGGTTTTCCGCGCCATGCGGTAGATCATAAGGGCGCAACGCTTGGCGAACTGGTGGACGGAAAGGTCGTGCCATACCCCAACGCCGAGATGAGTCTTCCGGGCAATGCTCCGGCAGAGTGCCTTGTGTCCGTTCACGGCATGACCACGGATCGTGAGGGCCGCCTCTGGGTGATTGATGATGGCAAGCGCGCCGGGCATCCTCTTCAGCCCGGAGCCGCAAAGATCGTCTGTATCGACCCGACGACAAATCGTGTCGCTCACAAAATCATTCTCAAAGCGCCAACTCTGTTGCCGGACAGCCACATGAACGACCTGCGTGTGTCACTGTCGCACGGTGCTCAGGGGACGGTCTTCGTGACGGATTCGTCTTTCGGAACCAGTCCCGCTCTTGTGGTTGTCGATGTTGCCACCCAGCAGGCACGGCGGCTCCTGACCAAACATCCCGCCATTCTGCCGGAGGCCGGTTTTTTGGCCATCGTGGAGGGAGAACCCCGTCGTTACATTCCCGGACATCCCCAACTGGTCTCTGGTGGCGTAGATGGGATTGCCCTGACGAAAGACGAAAAAACTCTCTATTTCGCGCCGTTAACCAGCCGTCGGCTCTACAGCCTGCCTGTGGACCTGCTGGCAGATCCAACATCGGACGACACGGTTCTGGCGCCTGCCATCCGCGACGAAGGCGAAAAAGGGGTGGCGGACGGACTGGCGCTGGATGACCATGACCGGCTCTACACGACGAATTATGAGCATGACTGCATCCTGAGGCGCGATCAGGATGGCTCTTTTAAAATGATGCTCCGTGATCCACGTGCCCTGTCACCCGACGGCATTTTCGCAACGGCGGATCATGTTTATTGCACGTTCGGGCAGTGGAACCGTCTGGCGTCGTTCAATGACGGCAAGGATCGCCGTGTCACACCCTATCTGCTGATCCGCTTTCCGATCGAACAGCCGCAGCCTTATGATGCGGTACCAAATGGTCAGAAAACCTGAACCCAGACGCAAAGCGCCCCGGTGGACGGTTCCACCGGGGCGTCTGAAGGGGCGTCTGAAGGCCCGTCTGTCTGAACCGGATGTCAGGCCGTCGTGGACGGTGCCTGACCTTCGGGTGTGTGCTGGTCGACAGCAGCCGGGAGAAGCTGTGCCAGCGCAGGCAGGATCGTTCCGGCAGGCAGGCCCGTCTTGGCGACGATCGTCTGGATCTGCTGGTCCGTCAGAAGGCTGCGCAGTTCGTCGGTGGTAATGGGCAGGTTCTCGCCATTGCCGATCCAGGAATGGATCTTGTCGGTCAGACCGGCGCTCTGGGCCTGACTGATGAGCATGTTGAGGCCATCGCCCTTGAGGAATTCGCCGATGCTGCCGCCGAACTTGTCGCCAAGCTGGCCGCCGATCGCGCCTACAGCCTGGTTCATGAGGTTTCCGAGAAAGCCGCTCATCCGTGTTGTTCCGTTCTTTCAGACGCGGCGTTTCGGGCCGCAATTGGTGTTACGAAGTCCGTTTGCCGCTGAGTTCCTGCGGAACTTCGACGTCGATTTCGAGCATGGAGCAGCCGCTGCCACGATCAACCTTGATCTGGACCTTGTCCTGATCAACGGCGACATGGCGCGCGATGACTTCCATGATTTCCTTGTGAAGCTGGCGGATCAGATCGGACTCGCCGCTCTCACCGCCTGCGCTGCGTTCATGGGCGAGCAGGATCTGGAGCCGATCCTTGGCGACGCTGCTGGACTGCTGGCGACGCGTGAAGATGTTTGCGAGAAAACTCATGAACTCATGCGTCCCTCTTGAAAAGCCAGTCAAGGAAACCGCGCTTTTCGACGGGTACCGAGACTTCGAGCTTCTCGCCGCTCAGGCGACGGGCTGCTTCGAAATAAGCGCGGGCAGGAAGGCTTGTGGGCGCAGCCAGCGTGACAGGCGCGCCGACATTGGAGGACTTCAGCACGTCCTCGCTCTCCGGGACGATGCCGAGCAGCGGAATGGAGAGGATTTCGAGGACGTCCTCGACGCTCAGCATTTCTTTTCGTGCCGCACGAGCCGGGTCATAGCGGGTCAGAAGCAGATGCTTGTCGACCTTCTCGCCCTGTTCGGCCTTCTTGGTCTTGCTATCGAGCAGGCCAATGATCCGGTCGGAGTCACGCACCGAGCTGACCTCGGGATTGGTGACGATCACGGCCATATCGGCATGATACATGGCAAGCTGCGCGCCACGTTCGATGCCGGCCGGACTGTCGCAGATCACCCAGTCGAACTTCTCGCGAAGCTCATCCATCACGCGGGCGACGCCCTCGGAGGTCAGGGCGTCCTTGTCGCGGGTCTGGGAGGCCGGAAGGATCGACAGGGTTTCGCAGCGCTTGTCGCGGATCAGAGCCTGCGACAGGCGCGCATCGCCCTGCACGACGTTGATGAGATCGAAAACCACCCGGCGTTCGGCCCCCATGACCAGGTCGAGGTTCCGAAGCCCGACATCGAAATCAACCACCACCACATTCTGTCCGCTCTGAGCGAGAGCGGCGCCGAGCGCGGCGGTCGATGTCGTCTTGCCGACGCCACCCTTGCCGGAAGTGACAACCAGAACCTTGGACATGAATACTCCAGAAAAACGTCTCTTCGGTCTGCGCCTGCCCATAACAGGCCAGCGCGGGCCGATATCTCATTCTATGAATGTTTTATGCGTCGCGGCAACCTGCGAATAGGGGTGCTTTCATGGCAGCCCGCATCACGTTATTGCCCGGATCACACGGGGAGCGGCAGAACACGGACACGGTCTTCATCCAAAGCAGCCTGTGCGGCCTGCCCCAGAAGGGCGGGGTCGATGTCTTCCGTCACGGCATAATAGCCATCGAGCGCCAGAAGTTCGGCCTGCATGCGGCTGGCGAAAATACGGCTCTGGGACTGCCCGCCCACGCCCGCAATCGCCCGTCCACGCAGGGTTCCGTAAACGTGGATTGAACCCGCAGCCACGATTTCAGCACCAGAAGACACCGATCCGAGGATGATCACGTCGCCCTGCATATGCTGAATGCTCTGGCCCGACCGCACGGTCTGATCGATAATGAGCGTCCCGCCGCCCGAAACCGGCCCAGCGGCGCTGGTGGACGGGTCTTCCGGAATTTCGACTTCCCCGGCGGGGCGGCCACCGTCCAGCATTTCCGGCCAGTCCCAGTGCGCGACAGCCGGCCAGTGCCGGCTTCCTCCCTCAAGACCGATAATCCGGACACCCCGGCCCCGGATGTCGTCCAAAAGCGTTGCCAGACCCGGCGTGTTCTCGTTGAGGAGGCCGAGATCCAGAATGATCGGTTTTCCGGTGAAAAGTCCGCCGGATCGGGCGACCTGATAGTCCAGACCGTCGAGCCAGAGGGGGAGGGGCGCCTCGGGCGACAGGACGAGCGCGAGGAAGGAACGGCCACGGGCACGGATGCGCATGGGGGCGGTTGAAGAGGGTACGGAAACGGGATCGGGCATCGTGAAAATCGTCGGACCTGTGTCGGGCAGTCGGTGAGGCTCTTGTGAGCGGGTATCGGCTGACTTAGAAAGTGGCAATGCGTATCCTGCATCACCTTCCACTTTCTCCGCAATGCCGTCTTGTGAGGCTTGCCCTCACCGAGAAGCGACTCCCGTTCGAACCCGTCATTGAACGAGTGTGGGAGCAGCGTGAGGAATTCCTGCATCTCAACCCCGCAGGCGAAGTCCCTGTGCTGGTTGAGGAAAATGGTCTGGCCGTGCCTGGCGGACGCGTCATCTGCGAATATCTGGAGGACGCCTATCCCGATACGCCGCTTCTGGGGCGTACGTTTGCCGACCGTGTCGAAACCCGGCGGCTCGTGGACTGGTTCGAGACCCGTTTTGCGCAAGAAGTCACCCGGAACCTTCTGGGCGAGAAAGTGGACAAGCGCCAGTTCGGGCGTGGCCATCCGGACGGTAATGCGCTTCGGGCCGGGTACGCAAACATGCGCTTTCATCTCGATTATATCGGCTGGCTGGCGGAAACGCGCTCCTGGCTGGCGGGGCCTGCGCTGTCGCTGGCGGATTTCGCGGCTGCGGCGCATCTGTCGGCGCTCGATTTCATCGGGGATGTGAACTGGTCCAAGGCACCCGCGGCGAAGGACTGGTATGCCCGGGTGAAGTCCCGGCCCTGTTTCCGGGGCCTGCTGTCTGACAAGGTCAGTGGTATCACGCCGCCCGCGCATTACGCCAATCTGGATTTCTGAGAGCCGCTATGATGAACCCCGATGTGATTGTGCTCGGAGCCGGGGCAGCGGGGCTGATGGCGGCGGCTGTGGCCGGGCAGAACGGTGCAAGGGTTCTGGTTCTCGATCACGGACCGGAGCCGGGGCGCAAGATCCTGATCTCGGGCGGCGGGCGGTGCAATTTCACACATCTCGAAACCGGCCCGAACTGTTTCATTTCCCAGAACCGTCATTTCGCCCGCTCCGCGCTGGCGCGCTATACGCCGCAGGATTTCCTCAAGCTCGTAAACCGCTATGGCATTGCCTGGCACGAGAAAGCGCGCGGGCAGCTTTTCTGTGACGGGTCGGCCGGGCAGATCGTGGACATGCTGGTTTCGGAGTGTCGGGCCGCTGGCTGCGAATTTCGGATGCAGACGCGGATTCTGGATGTTCGCCGGGCAGAGCACGGATTTGCAGAGCACGGATTTATTGTCGTTACGGATGGCGGTGAGATCCGCACGGACTCCGTCATCCTTGCGACGGGTGGGCTGTCCATTCCCAAGCTCGGGGCTTCTGATCTGTCGTTGCGGCTGGCGCGGAAGTTCGGACTGCGCGTGGTGCCGACGGCCCCGGCGCTCGTGCCGCTGGTTCTGGAAGATGCCGACCCAGAGCTTGCAGGCGTTTCGCTGCCGATCGTGGCGCGGGTGGGCAAGAAAGGGCCGTGCTTTGAGGACGGGATGGTCTTCACCCATCGCGGCGTGTCAGGTCCGGCGATTTTGCAGATTTCGTCCTATCTGGAAAACGGCGACGCGGCGCAGATTGACCTGCTACCGGGGCAGAATGCGCTGAACGTGCTGCTGAAGGTCAAGAAAGACCGACCGAAAGCCCTTCCGCCGAGTCTGCTTGAAGCGCTACCCCTGCGTCTGGCGCGTGCTCTGACCGTGGGAATGGGCGAGACGATGCTGGCGAACCAGCCGGACCGCGCAATCAAAGCACTGGCCGAGCGGATTTCGAACTGGCAGCTCCGTCCCGCCGGGACCGAGGGCTACACCAAGGCAGAAGTCATGCGCGGTGGGATCGACACGCGGGATCTGTCGTCCCAGACGCTGGAAGCCCGGGAAGTTCCCGGTCTTTACGCGATCGGAGAAGCTGTGGACGTCACGGGCTGGCTTGGCGGACACAACTTCCAATGGGCCTGGGCAAGCGGTGTGGCGGCAGGGCAGGCGGCAGCCGCCGGGCATCGCTGAGGGCGCATTGCCACAGGATTGCCATGCTGGCGTTCGATCAGGCGGAAACCGATGACGTGGCGATCCGTTTGCGCTTCTCTAAGGACCGGTTTTCACCCTAGCCGATGTAAGGACACATCCATTATGTCTCGTTCCGTTTTCCGTCATGTTCTGCGTACTGCGGCAGGTCTGTCTTTTCTGGGGCTGGGGGCGTGTGTCGGGACGGCGGCGCCGGGGCCGATTGCGCCGGGAACGCCCATCGCCGGTTATGGCTATACCTGTAAGGCCGGGATCTATACCTGCAAAATGCCGACACAGGTTCCGCTTGGCGCGCCGTGTTCGTGTCCGGGTCTGGGAGCGGCGTCGTACGGAAATATCCATCAGCCGTAAGCGCGGCATTGGCCGGTTTGCGTTGAACGGCTAGGACTGCGCCATGCAGGAGAATATTTCCGGAATGGCGCAGTTTTTCCCCTGGATCGTCGCGGCGGTCGCGCTGGCGGTTACTTTGCTGGCGATCCTGCGCAGTGGCAATGGCAGCGGACGGTTCGAGCGACTTCTTGAGCGTGAGGCGCAGGAGCGCTCGCAGGACGTCGAATATCATCGGGCCCATCTGTCGGAAGTCGAACGCGTTCTGTCGGGGCGGCTGGATCAGTTCCGGCTGGAAACCAGCGAGCGGCTGAGTCTGCTGGCGCGTAATCTGGGGCAGGATCAGGCAGAAGGTCGTCTTTTGCTGTCGGATGCGCTGCGTGAAATGGCGCAGAGCCAGAACGAACAGATCGAGCGGATCCGGGCGACCGTGAATGAACAGCTTCACGGTGCAGTGGAAAAGCAGATGCAGACCAGCTTCCAGCGCGTGGTGGAGCAGTTCAGCGCCATGCAGAAAGCGTTGGGCGAGGTCACGAGTGTGACGGCGCAGATCGGCGATCTGAAGCGGCTGTTTTCCAATGTGAAGACACGTGGTGGCTGGGGTGAGGCGCAGTGCCGGTCCATTCTGGACGATATTCTCCCCGAAGGAAGTTACGACACCAATTTCCGCCTTGGAACGGCCGGTGAGAATGTTGAATTCGCGATCAAGATGCCGGTGCGCGGCACGGAAACGCCACCACGGCTGGCGATTGACAGCAAATTCCCGACCGAAGCCTATGAAAGACTGTTGAACGCCTCGGATGCCGGGGATGCGCTGGCGGAACGTCAGGCGCGGCGCGAACTGGAAAACGTGATCCGGTTTGAGGCAAAAAAAATCGCGTCGAAATATATCCTTCCGCCCGTGACGGTGGAATTTGCCGTGTTGTATTTGCCGACCGACGGGCTTTATGCCGAAATTGCCCGCATGCCCGGTGTCATTGACGAAATCGGGCGGCTGCATCGCGTGATGGTGATGGGGCCGTCGCTGCTGCCGGCGATGCTCCGGACGGTGCATCTGGGATATGTCACGCTCACGCTTGAAGAACGGACAGAGGCGATTGCCGGGCTTCTGGGGGCGACGCGGCAGGAAATGCTGCGGATGGATCAGGTGTTGGAAAAACTGCACCGCAATGCCGGGACGATGGGCAATACGATCGAAGAAGCCCGTCGGCGGACACGTGTGCTCGGGAGGCGGCTGCGGGCGCTGGACGGAACGACCGACGAGATGGAAGAGGCTCTGGAAGATCCGTCCTCCCCCTGATATCCTGCCTTTAAGACCGATTTTAATTGGATGACATCGGGGGCTGCCCCATGTGAAGATCATGACCATGACGTCTGCACATGATTCCGGGGCGCCTGAGCGCCTTTCCGAACCTTCTCCCCGGCTTCTGCTGATCGAAGACGATGACAGCATTGCGGCCGAGGTCGTGGAGGAACTCACGACGCGCGGCTATGATGTCACGCGGGCCGCGACGGGTGTCGAGGGTCTGGATCAGGCTTGTACCGGACAGTTCGATCTGATGATCGTGGACCGGATGCTTCCGGAACTGGACGGGCTGACGGTGATTGAGAGTGTGCGGGCGCAGCGCATTACCATTCCGGTCCTGGTGCTTTCGGCGCTTTCCGCTGTGGACGACCGGGTCAGTGGTCTTAAGGCGGGGGGCGATGACTATCTGACCAAGCCCTTCGCGATGGAAGAGCTGGCTGCGCGTCTGGAGGCTCTGCTGAGGCGTCCGACGGACAGCCGTGTGACGGTGCTTCGGGTCGGTCCGCTTGAAATGGATCTGATCGAGCGCCGGGTGTTCCGGAATGGGCAGGAAATCGAGCTGCTTCCGCGGGAATTCCGCCTTCTGGAATACATGATGCGTCGCCCGGACACGGTGCTGACGCGGACGATGCTACTGGAAGACGTATGGAATTACCGCTTCGTTCCGCAGACAAATCTGGTGGACGTCCATATCGGAAAGCTGCGTCGCAAGATTGATCTGCCTGGCGAGCCGCCGCTCATTCACAGTATTCGCGGTGCCGGGTTCAGTCTGCGTGTCACGGGCTGAACTGCGCTTTTCCGAACTGTTCCGGGCTGATCTTTTCCGCACCGCGACGTTCCGTCTGACGCTGGCTTTTGTCGTGGCCATCATCGCTGCAATGGCATTGCAGTTCGGGCTCGTCTACGAACAGATGAATGGATATGAGCAGCAGCGCTCGACGGATCTGCTGCAGCGCGAAGCGGACCAACTCATTCAGGAAAGTCCTGCCCAGCTTGAGTACGAGGTGCGGGAGCGCAGCAAGACGGACCTGCGTGTGATCCTCAACGGGGCTGCGCTCTTTGATATGAACCGCAACCGGATTGCGGGCGACATCAAGAAATGGCCTGTCGGGCTGGAAGTTTCTCCCAGAACCCAGCGTCTTTGGGACGCCCCTCCTGGCGATACGCCCTATGAAATGCGCTATCTGGCCGTTGAGGTAGAGGGGGTGCAGGGAAACCGGGACCGTATTCTTGTTCTGGCGCGTTCTCTGCATATGGCCAACGAACTGCGCTACATCACCAAGCGTGCGGCGTTGATGTCCGTGGTGCCAATCGTTGTGTTCGCCCTGATGGCAGGAATTTTTCTGAGCCATCGGGCGCTGGGTCGCGTCAAGGATATGCATGAGGCGATCGACCGCATCATGGATGGAGACCTGCACGAACGTCTGCCGACCGGGCGCGAACGCGACGACATTGAGCGATTGGCCGTGTCGGTCAACCGGATGCTGGACCGTCTGGAGCATCTGCTCGACGAGATCCGGGACGTGGGCAACGACATTGCCCATGATCTGAGAACACCTCTGGCGCGGGTGAAGGCCCGGTTGGAGCGGGTGTCGTCGATTACGAATGACCCCGGGGCACTTCAGGGTGCGATCGAGCGTGCCACGCTGGATCTGGAGCAATGCTTCTCCGTGATTACGGCTCTTCTTCGGATCGGCGAGATCGAGAATGGCCGCCGCCGGGCCGGGTTTGCGATGCTTGATCTGCGAGAACTGCTGGCCGGGGTGGTGGATCTGTACGAACCGATCGCCGAGACGGAAGGTATTCTGCTGGAGGTTGTGGACTCGGAGAAAGCGGTCCCGCTGTTCGGGGATATGGACCTGCTGAACGAGGTTCTGGCCAATCTTGTGGACAATGCGATCAAATTCACGCCCGCTCCCGGAACGGTCCGGCTGAGTGCGGGGCAGGGAGCAGACGGATCAAGCTGGCTGCGTGTCAGTGATACGGGAATCGGTATCGCCGAAGATGAGCGCAAGGCCGTCATGGGGCGTTTTTATCGCTCGGATAAAAGTCGCCATGTTCCGGGAAGTGGTTTGGGACTGAGTCTTGTTTCGGCGATCCTGCGGTTGCATGGAGCATCGGTGGAGATCGTGTCTGCGAGGCCCGGTCACACGCTGCCTGGAGCGGTTTTTACCATTCATTTCGCGCCTGCGACGCCTGTCTGAAAAGACGCGGAATATTGCGCAACATGTCAATATTTGCCGTGTGTCTTGATATTTAAACAGAATTTTCCTTGTCGTCTGAGTCTCGATGGATATGACTCGGATCAATTTGCAAGGGGACGCCCGTTGAGAATGACCGGACCAGGAAGAGCCCCAAGGGGGTGTCTGATCGCATGAATGCTATTGTCGTTACCGCGCTGAAGCGGCCTTATACTTTCGTTGTCCTGTCGATCATGATCCTGATCTTCGGGGTTCGGGCTATCGTTTCGACGCCGACGGACGTGTTTCCTTCGATCAAGATACCGATCGTGGCTGTCATCTGGTCCTATACGGGCCTGATGCCCGAGGACATGTCGGGGCGTATCGTCTATTACTACGAACGCTCCTTAACGGCGACCGTCAGCAATATCGAACATATCGAAAGCTCGTCCTATTATGGACGTGGCATCGTGAAGGTTTTCTTCCAGCCGGGAACCAATACGGCGGTTGCGCAGACGCAGATCACGTCGGTGTCCCAGACGGTCATCAAACAGTTGCCGAACGGTTCGACCCCACCGCTGATTCTGGCAATGGATGCGTCGTCCGTTCCGGTTCTGACGTTGCAGGTCAACAATCCGACCATGTCCGGGTCGGAAATCTACAACATGGCGTCCAACCTGATCCGACCGGAACTGATTTCGGTTCCGGGAGCGGCGATCCCCAATCCCTATGGCGGTCTTGCCCCGGACATCATGGTGGATATCGACCCGATCAAGTTGCTGGCGCACCGGTTGTCCCCGGAAGACGTGGCGACGGCATTGAACCTGCAGAATATCGTTCTTCCGGCAGGCGATCAGCGGATTGGCCAGCTTGACTGGATGGTGAAAACGAACTCGACGCCCCTTGATCTGGAGGTCTTCAACAAGATGCCGATCAAGCAGGTCGGCAATTCCGTGATCTATCTGCGCGACGTTGCGTGGGTGCATCGGGGAGGGCCACCGCAGATCAATGCGGTCCTTGTGAAAGGCCAGCAGGCGGTGCTGATCGTCGTTCTCAAGAGCGGTGACGCCTCCACGCTTTCCGTTGTGAGCGGCATCAAGAAACTCCTGCCACAGGTCGAGGCAACGCTGCCGGCCGGAACGACAGTGAATGTCCTGACCGATGCTTCAAGCTTCGTGAAGGAATCGGTTGTGGACGTGGTACGTGAAATGATCACGGCCGCAATCCTGACCAGCCTGACGGTTCTGCTGTTTCTCGGCTCGTGGCGCTCAACCATCATCGTGGCAACGTCCATTCCGCTGGCAATGTTGTGTTCGATCATCGGGCTGAGCATAGCGGGGCAGTCCATCAACGTTATGACGCTGGGCGGTCTGGCCCTGGCGGTTGGTATTCTCGTCGATGACGCGACAGTCATGATCGAAAACATCGACGCGCATCTCGAAACCGGGAAAGATCTTGAGGACGCCATCATTGATGCCGCCAACCAGATCGTCATCCCGACTTTCGTATCCACGACCTGTATCTGCATCGTGTGGCTGCCGCTGTTCGAACTGACCGGAATTTCAGGCTGGCTGTTCATGCCGATGGCTGAGGCCATCATCTTTGCCATGATCGCCTCCTTCATCCTGTCTCGGACGCTGGTGCCAACCATGGCGAACTGGATGCTGGCGGCTCAGGTGCGGATGCATCGTGACCCCGAGTGGCACAACCGCAAGCCCGGCTTTTTCGGGCGGTTCCAGCGGGGATTTGAGGCGCGGTTCACGAGTTTCCGCGAGCATTACAAGGTCATTCTTGAAAACCTGATTGCGATCCGCGGACGCTTCGTCCTGCTGTTCCTGCTGGCGGCCGTGTCGTCCATGGCGCTGATTCTCTTCATCGGTCAGGACTTCTTTCCTGAGATCAAGTCCGGAACGATGCAGATGCACATGCGTGCGCCGGTCGGTACCCGGCTTGAAGAAACGGGTAAGATCGCAGGGCTGGCTGAGCGCCGCATCCGGAGTCTGTTACCGGGGCAGGTGGTCAATGTCGTCAATAACTGTGGCCTGCCATTCAGTCAGTTGAATCAGGCCATGATCCCGTCTCCGACCGTGGGATCACAGGACTGTGACATCACCATCCAGCTTCGTAATTCCGAAAGCCCGATCCCCGAATACCGTCGTAAGCTCCGTAAAGGTCTGACGAACGATTTCCCAGGCACGGTGTTCACGTTCCAGCCGGGCGACCTGACGGCCAAGATCCTGAATTTCGGTCTGCCGTCTCCGATTGACGTGCAGATCGTGGGTCGTGATCTGAGCGGGAATTTCAAGTTCGCGACACAGATTGCCCAGAAACTGCGTCATATTCCTGGAATTGCCGATGTTTCCATTCAGGAACCGATGACGCAGCCGACCATTCTGGTGAACAACCGCCGTAGCTTCGCGCTGGGGACAGGGATTACCGAGCGGGATGTGGCGTTGAATGCTCTTGTCACGCTGTCCGGTAGTGGACAGGTTGGCCAGACCTATTATCTGAACGCGCAGGGAACATCGCAGCTCATCGATGTGCAGACGCCGGCAAACTATCTCCAGACCATGAACGATCTGGAAATCCTCCCGATCGACAAGGGAGACGGCAACCCGACCAATCAGACGCCGCAGCTTCTGGGAGGGCTGAGTGCTCTGGTCCAGACCGGGACGCCTTCAGAGGTCGCGCATTACAACATCATGCCCGTGTTCGACATTTATGCAGCGCCGGAAGACATGGATCTGGGAACGGTTTCAAGAGCCGTGAACCGGGTCGTGGATGAAGAGCGCAAGCTCCTGCCGCATGGCTCGACCATGGTGGTCCGTGGACAGGCCGTGACGATGAACGATGCGTATGTCCAGCTTGTGGGGGGGCTCGCCCTGTCGATCGTGCTGGTTTACCTGATCATTGTCGTGAATTTTCAGTCCTGGCTTGATCCGTTCGTCATCATCTCTGCGCTCCCTGGCGCTCTGGGTGGCATTGCGTGGAGCCTGTTCCTGACACACACACCGATGTCGGTTCCGGCATTGACGGGAGCGATCATGTGCATGGGAACGGCCACGGCCAATGCCATTCTCGTGGTTGCCTTTGCCCGTGAGCGGATGGAGGAGCACGGCGATGCTGTTCTTGCTGCTCTGGAGGCGGGATATGAGCGTATCCGGCCTGTCCTGATGACGGCGATGGCCATGATCATCGGTATGATCCCGATGTCCATCAGCAATTCCGATAATGCCCCGCTGGGCAAGGCAGTGATTGGTGGCCTGCTGGTCGCGACCGTTGCCACCCTGCTTTTTGTTCCCTGTGTTTTTGCCCTTATGCACTACAAGCGGCCTGCTGGGCCTGAAGGAGACCGCGCGTGAGCCATTCTACGGATCAGGGGCACGTGCCTCCGACAAACCATCCGGTCCGCACGGGTTCAGGCGCGCGCGGCAAACTCATCCTGCTGGTGGTGATCCTGCTGGCGATTGCTCTGGCGGCTTGGGGGATCGTGCAGCGGGGAACGCATTATCATGCCCTGCGCGGCGCGACCGAAGAAGCCGCCATCCCGCCCGTTACGCTGATTACGCCGCAGCCGGGACCGAAGACGCGGCAGGTCGATCTGCCAGCCAATCTTGCCGCATGGTACGAGGCGCCGATTTACGCGCAGGTCTCGGGCTATGTGAAGATGTGGTACAAGGACTATGGCGCGCATGTGAAGCGCGGGGACGTTCTGGCGGAAATCAGCACACCCAGCATCGACGCCCAGTTCGAGGCTGCCAAAGCGCATTACAACGTCATTCTGGCGCGCTATAATCTGGCTGTCATCACCACACAGCGCTGGACGGCGCTGAAAGGCACGCAGGCTGTATCGCGTCAGGAAGTGGACGTGCAGGCCGCCAATGCTGCTGCCCAGAAAGCCGAGCTTGAGGCCGCACGTCATGACGTGGACCGTTTTCAGGCACTTGAGGACTTCAAAAAGATCGTCGCACCCTTTGACGGCATCGTTACGTCCCGTCTGGTGAATGTGGGCGATTATGTGAATGCGGGCGGTGGTAACGTCAATTCCCGCGGTGCGGCATCCGAACTGTTCTCGGTCGCCGACGTGCACCGGATGCGTGTGTTCGTCTCAGTGCCGCAGGATTTTGCGAGTGTGATTTCGCCGAAGATCGAAGCTGAACTGACGGTGCCGCAGTATCCGGGCAGCCGTTTTAAGGCGACGTTCCTCGCAACCGCCAATGCCTTCAATGCCGCGACCCGCACAGTGACGACCGAGCTGACGCTGGATAACGATGATAATTTGCTGTGGCCGAATTCCTATGCGACAGCGCATATCTCGGCTCCCGGAAACCCGAATATCCTGATTCTGCCGGAAGGCTCGATCATCTATCGGGCTGAAGGGACGCAGGTGGCAAAAGTCATCAACAACCATGCGCATCTGGTGAACGTCACCGTGGGCATCAATTTCGGGACGACAGTTCAGGTGCTCAGCGGTATTACAAAAGACGACCGCGTGGTTGCCAACCCTACGGCTGATCTGCTGGAAGGGGACGAAGTTAGGATCGTCCCGACCACACCGGGATACAACACGCCAGGCAAGGCGGTGCAGGATGCGGATCAGCAGCCTGTCCGCCAGCATGACGCAAACCCCGAAGAGGCCGGATCGCGCTGATGAAACCGGAAAGTTCCCAGTCATCCCCCATCCAGACGAACGTGACAGGCCGTAATCGTTCGATCTGGCGGATCACGACAGCGCTGGCCGGCGTTCTGTCGATCGGGCTTACGTCCTGTGATCTGTCCCCCGACTATCATCCCCAGAAATTCCTTTATCCTGAAGGATGGGGAGGGAAGGGGCTGATGGTCAACGCGCAGCCTGCGGATGGTGTCGTCCGGAGTGACTGGTGGACCATGTTCAACGATCCCATTCTCAATGGGCTTGAACAGCGTATGCTGGCCGTCAACCCAGACCTGCAGGCGGAGGCAGAAGCGTTCACGCAGGCCCGCGATGTTGCTCGTGAGACGGAAAGTCGCCTGTACCCGCAGGTGACTGGCTCCGCGCATATGAGTGACAACAAAGGCTCGATCGGGAGGCTGTACAACAATCCGGCTCGCAGCAGCAGCCTCGTCTACGAGTCCAATCAGGCTTATAGCGGTGCTGCGACGTGGGAGCCGGATTTCTGGGATTCCATTCGCAACACGACGCGGATGCAGAAAAACCTCGCTCAGGCTTCAGCCGGACAATATGCGCTGGCACGACTGAGTCTCGAAGCAGAACTGGCATCAGATTACGTTGCCCTGCGCGGCCTTGATGCCCAGAACGCGGTCTATGATGACTCCATCCGCTACTTCCGTGCGGCCGTCGAAATCACGGAACTGCGTCAGGCCGGGTCGATCGGCGCGGGTCTGGACGTCTCGCGTGCCGAGACCCAGCTCTATTCGGCACAGGCCGCAAAAAGCAATCTGATTGCCCGACGCAATGTCATGGAACACGCAATCGCCGTTCTGTTGAACACGGCCCCGGCAGGATTTCACATCGCGCCCGTCAAGGACGTGAAGATGCATTTCGGGGCTGTGAAGATCAACGCGGGGCTGCCCGCATCCCTGCTGGAACGTCGCCCTGACATCGCGATTGCCGAACGCCAGATGGCGGCGTCCGCCCGGGCGATCGGTGTCTCGCGTGCTGCCTTTTATCCGCACATTACTTTCAGCGCGGAGGGCGGATTCGAGGATGGTGGCTTCGATCTGGCCAGTATTTCCCGCGCCTTCTGGAAAATTGCCGTGCAGGCGGTCGAACCGGCCTTTACGGGAGGCCTGAGGCGCGCGGCATTGCAGCGGTCCTGGTCGCAGTACCGTGGTATGGTGGACAATTACCGCTCTGTTGTTCTGGCCGCATTTCAGGACGTCGAGGACGGTCTGACGCAGACCCGGCAGTTCAAGACCGCTCAGGACCAGCAGCAGAAAGCCGTGGAAGCTGCGCTGCGGACGCAGAACATGACGATGGCGCTCTATACAGGCGGGCTATCCAACTATCTTGACGCACTTGTGGCACAGCAGGATGCGCTTCAGGCGCGTCTGGCGGAAGTCGAGGTGCAGACGGCGCAGGTGCAGTCTTCCGTGCGTCTGGTGCGGGCTCTGGGCGGTGGTTGGAGTGCCAGCGATCTGCCGGGTATCAAACAGATCGATCCGTTCGGTCCGCTTCAGTATAAGGATCTGCGGACTCCGAAGCCGGTCAGCGGCATCGACAACCATGCGTCGCCTCTGGACAATGATCTGCGGGGTGATCAGTCGTCGGTCAGTGTTTCGCAAGGCTTGACGGGACAGCCCTAACTGGTCTAGGGGTCCGCCTCACTTCGAACGCGGGAGGAGGCGGCATGGCCGACTCCGTTGAACCGCGGTTCGGGAACGACAAACAGGGGAGTCCCGGATATGGCCAAAAAAATCGTTGGCTACATCAAGCTTCAGATCCCGGCTGGTAAAGCCAATCCTTCTCCGCCGGTTGGTCCGGCTCTGGGTCAGCGCGGCCTGAACATCATGCAGTTCTGCAAGGAGTTCAACGCCAAGACCCAGCAGCTCGAGCCCGGCATGCCGATCCCGGTGGTCATCACCGCCTATGCGGATCGCACGTTCTCCTTCGTGACGAAGACGCCGCCGAACACGTACTTCCTCCTGAAGGCCGCCAAGATTTCCAAGGGCAGCCAGACGGTCGGCAAGTCCGCCGCAGTGGGTTCCGTGACGACAACTCAGCTCCGCGAAATCGCAGCAGAGAAGTTCAAGGATATGAATGCCAACGACATTGATGGCGCCGTGCGCATGCTCGCCGGTTCCGCCAAGTCGATGGGCCTGAACGTGGTGGAGGGCTGATCTCATGGCCAAGAACAAGCGTCTGAACGCCGCGCAGGCAACTGTCGAGCGTAACAAGCCGTACGGCCTGACCGAGGCTGTGGCTTTGGTGAAGAGCAATGCCAAGGCAAAGTTCGACGAGACGATCGAAATCTCGCTGAACCTCGGCATCGACCCGCGTCACGCCGACCAGATGGTCCGTGGTCTGATCTCCCTGCCGAACGGCACGGGCAAGACCCTGCGCGTTGGCGTGTTCGCCCGTGGCCCGAAGGCTGAAGAAGCTCTCGCCGCTGGTGCGGAAGTCGTTGGTGCGGAAGATCTGGCTGAAAAAATCCAGGCTGGCGAAATCAACTTCGACCGCTGCATTGCAACGCCGGACATGATGGCTCTCGTGGGGCGTCTGGGTAAGATCCTCGGACCGCGTGGGCTGATGCCGAACCCGCGTCTCGGCACGGTGACCATGGACGTCAAGGGTGCCATCACGGCAGCTAAGTCCGGTCAGGTTGAATACCGCGCCGAAAAGGCCGGTATCATCCATGCAGGTGTTGGCAAGGCGTCTTTCGACGAAGCCAAGCTGGTTGAGAACATCAACGCTCTGGTCGATGCCGTTCAGAAGGCTCGTCCGACGGGTGCCAAGGGCACATATCTGAAGAAGGCAGCTCTGTCTTCCACGATGGGTCCGGGCGTTCGTGTTGACGTTTCGAGCTTCGAAGCCTGATTGACAGGAGGTCTTCCTTCTGGGAAAGACCTCCACGAAATGACGTCACGCTTTCGGGTGTGATGGCTGAGGGGCGGCCTGTTCGCGGGTCGTTTCCAAACCTGTCCAAGACCGCACGTGGGCCTTCTGGTCCTTAAGGATTTTTCGAAATCGCGGGCGTCAGACGGGGCGACGGTATTTCAGTGGCTCTGCCGCGATGTGCTGGGTTCGCTCACTTCTGTGGACAGGCGAGCGGAGAAGGTTCGAAAGAGCCAACTCCATGGGTAACCTGGTCCGGCGCAAGTCGGACTGACGAGGAGACAGGTTTTGGACCGTACGGAAAAACGGGCCTTTGTTGAGTTCCTCGCCGATGTGTTTGGCAGCACGTCCATGGTTGTCGTCACCCAGAACAAGGGTCTGACGGTTGCCGATGTGACGGAACTGCGTCGACGCATTCGTGCGGCAGGAGCGACATACAAGGTTGCGAAGAACCGGCTGGCCAGCCGCGCTCTGGATGGGACCCAATTCGACGGCATCGCGCCGCTGCTCAAGGGACCGACCGCGCTTGCGTGGTCCGAGGACCCGGCATCGGTGGCGAAGGTGATCGTCGAGTTCGCCAAGACGAATGACAAACTGGTGGTGCTTGGTGGCGCCCTGGGTTCCCAGACGCTTGGCGTCGACGGAGTCAAGGCCCTCGCCGAGCTGCCGTCGCTGGACGAGCTGCGTGCGAAGCTGGTGGGTATGATCAATACCCCCGCAACGCGTATCGCAGGCGTTGTCCAGGCGCCGGCTGGCCAGCTTGCTCGTGTTCTTGGTGCCTATGCCAAGGCCGGCGAAGCAGAAGCCGCCTGAGAATGATGGTCTGCGCTGCGGCGTAGGCCTGAACCTGATCAACAGTACATCTATTTAGGATAAGACCATGGCCGATCTGGCAAAGATTGTTGAAGAGCTGTCCGCTCTGACCGTTCTGGAAGCTGCAGAACTCTCCAAGCTGCTCGAAGAGAAGTGGGGCGTTTCCGCCGCTGCTCCGGTTGCAGTTGCTGCTGCTGCTGGCGGCGCTGCTGCTGCACCTGCTGAAGAGCAGACCGAATTCACGGTTGTCCTGGCTGACGCCGGCGACAAGAAGATCAACGTGATTAAGGAAGTCCGTGGCATCACGGGCCTCGGTCTGAAGGAAGCCAAGGACCTGGTCGAAGGCGCACCGAAGACCGTCAAGGAAGGCGCGTCCAAGGACGAAGCTGCCAAGATCAAGAAGGCTCTTGAAGACGCCGGTGCCAAGGTCGAAGTCAAGTAATCTACTGATTTCGGGTTGCGGCGTTCGCGTCGCAGCCACTGCCTGGCAGACAGATGGGGCGGGGATCGCATGCGGTTCCCGCCCGATTTGCCGTTGGAGCGGAAGAGGCGTATAGTGCGCGGCTCGCCACGTACTGAAAATTTCATAATGGCCGGTCGTTCCGGTCGTCCGCAATGCAGGAGCCAGTTCTCCAGCGCAGTTTACGGGCGACTCGAAGGTCTGGTGCAGAGGGCAGAAGAGATGAACGCGATCACCAAATCGTTCACGGGACGCAAAAGGATCCGCAAAAGTTTCGGGCGTATTCCCGAAATTGCGCCGATGCCCAATTTGATCGACGTGCAGCGCGCCTCCTATGAGGCATTCCTGCAAATGAACGTAAGCCCTGACAGTCGGCAGGATGCCGGCCTTCAGGAAGTCTTTCGTTCGGTGTTTCCGATCAACGATTTCGCGGGTCGCGGCCGTCTGGACTTCATGTCCTACGAATTCGAAGATCCGAAATATGATGTTGAAGAGTGCATCCAGCGTGGCCTGACCTATGCAGCACCGCTGAAGGTTATTCTCCGTCTGACGACGTGGGATATCGACGAGGACACCGGTTCGCGCTCGATCCACGATATGAAGGAACAGCCGGTTTACATGGGCGACATGCCGCTCATGACCGATAACGGCACTTTCATCATCAATGGCACCGAGCGTGTCATTGTCTCCCAGATGCATCGTAGCCCGGGCGTGTTCTTCGATCACGACAAGGGCAAGACGCATTCTTCGGGTAAGTATCTCTTTGCTGCCCGTGTTATTCCGTATCGTGGTTCCTGGCTCGACTTCGAATTCGATGCCAAGGATCTGATCTATGTCCGTATCGACCGTAAGCGTAAGCTGCCGGTCACGACGCTTCTTTATGCGCTTGAAGGTGCAAATTACCTCGCGCAGCGTGAACAGAAGATCGTCGAAGGCGGTGATGTCGAAGGTCTCGATATCCGTGGGATGGATCAGGATGAAATCCTGTCCTATTTCTACCAGACCGTTCCTTTCACTCGTCTGGGTGGCGAGTGGGCTCGCCCGTTTGACCCCGATGCCTTCCGCGGCCTGAAGCTGCTCAGCCCGCTGGTCGATGCCGATACGGGTGAGGTGGTTGCGGAAGCTGATGCGAAACTGACCGCACGCATGGTCCGCAAGATTGCCGAGAAGACCCGCGTTGTGCAGGTTGGTCGTCTCGATATTCTTGGCCGTTTCCTTGCCTATGATCTCGTGAACGAGAATACAGGTGAGATTTACGGTGAAGCGGGTGAAGAACTGACCGAAGACCGTCTGGCAGCGCTTGAAGAGATGGGCATTACGGAGCTTCCGCTCCTGTCCATTGATGGTTCGCACGGTCCCTGGATCCGTAACACGCTGTCTGCTGACAAGAACAGCTGCCGTGATGAAGCCCTGATCGATATCTATCGTATCATGCGCCCCGGTGAGCCGCCGACCAAGGAAACGGCTGAAGCCATGTTCCGTGGGCTGTTCTTCGATCAGGGCCGCTACGATCTCTCCGCGGTCGGTCGTGTGAAGATGAACATGCGTCTTGATGTGGATGCGCCCGATACCCTGCGTGTCCTGCGTAAAGAAGATATCCTGCGCACGATCAAGATCATGTGCGAACTGAAGGATGGCCGCGGCCAAATCGACGATATCGACAACCTCGGTAACCGTCGTGTCCGCTCTGTCGGCGAATTGATGGAAAACCAGTATCGTGTCGGTCTGCTCCGCATGGAGCGTGCCATTCGCGAACGTATGGGCTCTGTCGATATCGATACGGTCATGCCGCATGACCTCATCAACGCGAAGCCCGCTGCTGCTGCCGTGCGTGAGTTCTTCGGCTCTTCCCAGCTCAGCCAGTTCATGGATCAGACGAACCCGCTTTCCGAGGTGACGCACAAGCGTCGTCTTTCGGCGCTTGGCCCAGGCGGTCTGACCCGTGAGCGCGCAGGCTTCGAAGTCCGTGACGTTCACCCGACGCATTACGGCCGTATCTGCCCGATCGAGACGCCGGAAGGCCCGAACATCGGTCTGATCAACTCCCTGTCGACCTATGCCAAGGTGAACAAGTACGGCTTCATCGAGACGCCGTATCGTCTGGTAGAAGAAGGCGTTCTTCAGGATGGCTGGAAATATCTTTCCGCCATGGAAGAAGAAAAGCTGGTTGTCGCGCAGGCCGATGCCAAGCAGGACGATCAGGGCCGTCTGACGGATGAACTCGTGTCCGTCCGCCGCTCGGGTGACTTCCGCGTCGTTCCGCCGGAGCAGGTTACGGCCTGTGACGTTTCGCCGAAGCAGCTTGTCTCTGTTGCCGCCGCGCTCATTCCGTTCCTTGAGAACGATGACGCCAACCGTGCACTGATGGGCGCGAACATGCAGCGTCAGGCTGTGCCACTGGTGAAGGCTGACGCCCCGCTGGTCGGTACAGGTATGGAAGCTGCGGTTGCACACGATTCTGGTGCGACCATCGTTGCCAAGCGTCGCGGTGTGATCGACCAGATCGACGGTGCCCGTATCGTTGTTCGTGCCACGGACGAAGCAGGTGCCACGCAAGGTGTCGATATCTATCGTCTGCGCAAGTACATGCGTTCCAACCAGTCCACCTGCATCAACCAGCGCCCGCTGGTGAAGGTTGGTGATACGGTTCATGCTGGCGATATCATTGCCGATGGTCCGTCCACCGAGCTTGGTGAACTGGCTCTGGGTCGTAACGTGCTCGTCGCGTTCATGCCCTGGAATGGTTACAACTTCGAAGATTCCATTCTGATCTCCGAGCGTATTGCCCGTGATGACGTCTTCACTTCGATCCATATCGAAGAATTTGAAGTCATGGCCCGTGATACGAAGCTGGGTCAGGAAGAAATCACGCGCGACATTCCGAATGTCGGCGAGGAAGCCCTGCGCAACCTCGACGAGGCCGGTATCGTGTATGTCGGCGCTGAAGTGAATCCGGGTGATATCCTTGTCGGTAAGGTGACGCCGAAGGGTGAAAGCCCGATGACGCCGGAAGAAAAGCTTCTGCGCGCCATCTTCGGTGAAAAGGCTTCCGATGTTCGTGACACGTCCCTGAAGCTGCCGCCCGGTACGACGGGCACGATCGTTGACGTCCGAGTCTTCTCCCGCCGTGGCGTGGACAAGGACGAGCGCGCCATGGCGATCGAGCGCGCCGAGATCGAGCGCCTCACGAAGGACCGTGACGACGAGCGTGGTATTCAGGAACGCAGCTTCTACAATCGTCTGCGCGAGCGTCTGGTTGGTCAGACGGCTGGTGCCGGCTTCAAGGGGCTCCGTTCGGGTACACCGATTACGGAAGAGGTTCTGGACGAGCATCATCGCGCGACCTGGGCCAGCATTACGGTTACGTCCGACGACGTCATGGCGGAGCTTGAAAAGCTTCGTGGTGAGTTCAAGGAAGCGACCCGCCGGATCGATGCGCGCTTCGACAGCAAGGTCGAGAAGCTGCAGCGCGGTGACGAGCTGCCGCCTGGTGTGATGAAAATGGTCAAGGTCTTCGTTGCCGTGAAGCGCAAGCTTCAGCCGGGTGACAAGATGGCCGGTCGTCACGGTAACAAGGGTGTGGTCTCCCGCGTTGTTCCCGTCGAAGACATGCCCTTCCTTGAGAATGGTCAGGCCGTTGACATCGTTCTGAACCCGCTGGGTGTGCCGTCGCGCATGAACATCGGTCAGATCCTTGAAACCCATCTGGGCTGGGCCTGTGCCAATATCGGTGCAAGCATCGGCGACATGGTGGACGAGTATCAGCGTACTGGTGAGCGTAAGCAGGAGCTGCTGGATCGTCTGCGTGAGGTCTATGGCGATGTGGTCTATAATGACGACATCACGACTCTGCCGAACGAACAGCTGATTGAGCTTGCGAACAATCTTCGCAAGGGTCTTCCGATCGCAACGCCGGTGTTTGATGGTGCTTCCATTCCCGACATCGAAGAGATGCTCGAGAAGGCCGGTGTCAACAAATCCGGGCAGTCGCAGCTGATTGACGGTCGTACGGGTGAGCTGTTCGAACGTCAGACGACGGTCGGCTACATCTACATGCTGAAGCTGCATCACCTTGTCGACGACAAGATCCATGCCCGTTCGATCGGTCCTTACTCGCTCGTCACGCAGCAGCCGCTGGGTGGTAAAGCGCAGTTCGGTGGTCAGCGCTTTGGTGAAATGGAAGTGTGGGCTCTTGAAGCATATGGTGCAGCCTACACGCTGCAGGAAATGCTGACGGTGAAGTCGGATGACGTGTCCGGCCGTACCAAGGTCTACGAGGCAATCGTTCGCGAACAGGACGATTTCGAAGCCGGTATTCCGGAGAGCTTCAACGTTCTGATCAAGGAACTGAAGTCGCTCGGCCTGAATGTCGAACTCGAGCAGAGCGGGCTTTAATTGTCCGCTCCCTCCTTCTCGCTACGGTTCATTTTTAAAGTGTCCGCGGTACGCCGCGGGACACATTGGGGTTTCGGCGCATGAACGAACTCATGAAGATCCTGGGTCAGACCGGCCAGTCGGTGACCTTCGACCAGATCAAGATCCAGCTTGCATCCAGCGAGCAGGTGCGGTCCTGGTCTTACGGCGAAATCAAGAAGCCGGAGACCATTAACTACCGGACGTTCAAGCCCGAGCGTGACGGCCTGTTCTGTGCGCGTATCTTTGGCCCGATCAAGGATTACGAGTGCCTGTGCGGCAAGTATAAGCGGATGAAGTTCCGCGGCATTGTCTGCGAAAAATGCGGCGTTGAAGTCACGCTGGCCAAAGTGCGTCGCGAGCGCATGGGCCATATTGAGCTGGCATCGCCTGTCGCGCATATCTGGTTCCTGAAGTCGTTGCCGAGCCGTATCGCGACCATGTTGGATCTGCCGCTCAAGGACGTTGAGCCGGTTCTGTATTTCGAGAAATTCCTGATTCTCGACAAGGGCGTCTGTGAATCCGATCAGATCGACTCCTACAAGAACGGCAAGAAGCGCGACCAGTATCTGCTGGACGAAATCCGCTGCGAAGACCTGCTGGATGAATATCCCGACGCCGGTATCGACGTTGGAATCGGTGCGGAAGCCATCAAGCGCGCGCTTTCCAGCTATGACTGGGGCATTCCGAACGACCAGGAACGCGACCTGAGCCTTGCGGCAAAGGAAAAGGGCTTGCCGGATCCGTTCGACTATGACGCTGAAGTCATGGAAGGCGATTCCGAAAAGACCATGATGCGCAAGAAGCTGCGCAAGGCCACGTCGGAAGCCGCCCGCAAGAAGCTCGTCAAGCGCCTGAAGTTGGTCGAAGCCTTCGTGGAAAGCGGTTCGCGTCCGGACTGGATGATCATGGATATCGTGCCGGTCATTCCGCCGGAACTGCGTCCTCTGGTGCCGCTCGATGGCGGCCGTTTTGCAACGTCCGATCTGAACGATCTATACCGTCGCGTCATTAACCGTAACAACCGTTTGAAGCGGCTGATCGAGCTGCGTGCGCCGGACATCATTGTCCGTAACGAAAAGCGCATGCTGCAGGAAGCTGTCGATGCCCTGTTCGACAATGGCCGTCGTGGTCGCGCCATCACGGGTGCCAATAAGCGTCCGCTGAAGTCGCTGTCCGACATGCTGAAGGGCAAGCAGGGACGCTTCCGTCAGAACCTGCTCGGAAAGCGCGTCGACTATTCCGGTCGTTCGGTTATCGTGGTCGGCCCGGAACTGAAGCTGCATCAGTGTGGTCTTCCGAAGAAGATGGCGCTCGAACTCTTCAAGCCGTTCATCTATTCGAAGCTTGAGAAGTATGGTCACGCCACCACCATTAAGGCTGCAAAGCGCATGGTGGAAAAAGAGCGCCCGGAAGTCTGGGATATCCTCGAAGAAGTGATCCGCGAGCATCCGGTCATGCTGAACCGTGCGCCGACGCTTCATCGTCTGGGTATTCAGGCGTTCGAGCCGACGCTGATCGAAGGCAAGGCCATCCAGCTTCATCCGCTGGTCTGCACTGCGTTCAACGCCGACTTCGACGGCGATCAGATGGCCGTTCATGTGCCGCTGTCGCTTGAAGCTCAGCTTGAAGCTCGCGTCCTGATGATGTCCACGAACAACATCCTTAGCCCCGCGAACGGCAAGCCGATCATCGTGCCGTCTCAGGATATCGTTCTGGGCCTGTATTACCTGAGCCTTGAGGTTCCGGAATACCGCGAGACGCCGGATGATGCCGTCATCAAGGATGGTAAGGTCGTCACGGCTGCTCCGCCGGCTTATTCGGATGTTGCCGAAATCGAAAGCGCCATGCTTTCCGGCTCGCTCAAGCTGCATGACAAGATCCGTCTGCGTCTGGCGACGATTGACGCTGACGGCAAGTCCGTTCGTCAGACGATCGTCACGACGCCGGGTCGCGCCCTGATCGCGCAGATCCTGCCGAAGCATCAGGCCATCCCGTTCAGCCTGATCAACAAGCAGCTGACGAAGAAGAACGTGTCCGACGTGATCGACACGGTCTATCGTCACTGTGGTCAGAAGGAAGCGGTGATTTTCTGCGACCGCCTGATGGGGCTTGGTTTCCGTCACGCTGCTCGCGCCGGTATTTCCTTCGGCAAGGATGACATGATCATTCCGGATGCCAAGGCAACGCTGGTCGGCAAGACGTCGGAAGAAGTCAAGGAGTTCGAACAGCAGTATCAGGACGGTCTGATCACGGCTGGCGAGCGCTACAACAAGGTGGTCGATGCCTGGTCACGCTGCACGGACGAAGTCCAGGCTGCGATGCTCAAGGAGATCTCCAAGCAGGTCATTGGCAAGCCGACGAACTCGGTCTGGATGATGAGCCACTCCGGTGCCCGTGGGTCGCCGGCCCAGATGAAGCAGCTCGCCGGTATGCGCGGCCTGATGGTGAAGCCTTCGGGCGAGATTATCGAGCAGCCGATTATCGCGAACTTCAAAGAAGGTCTCTCGGTTCTCGATTACTTCACGTCCAGCCACGGTGCCCGTAAGGGTCTTGCGGATACGGCGCTGAAGACGGCGAACTCGGGTTACCTGACCCGTCGTCTGGTTGACGTGGCACAGGACTGCATCATCGTCGAGCCGGATTGCGGTACGGAACGCGGTCTGACGGTTCGCGCTGTCATGGATAGCGGCGAGGTTGTTTCCTCACTGTCCGAGCGTATTCTGGGCCGTACCCTGTCCAAGGATGTGCTGCACCCGGTCACGCAGGATGTCATCCTGCCGCGTAACACGCTGATTGAGGAAGCTGAAGCTGAACTCATCGAGAAGGCGGGCGTGGAGAGCGTTGATATCCGCTCCGTTCTGACCTGCGACAGCCGCGTCGGAATCTGTGGCCACTGCTACGGTCGCGATCTGGCGCGCGGTACGCCGGTCAATATCGGTGAAGCTGTCGGCGTTATCGCTGCACAGTCCATCGGTGAGCCGGGCACCCAGCTGACCATGCGTACCTTCCATATTGGTGGTGCAGCAACGCGTGGCGCCGAGCAGTCGATGGTCGAAGCGTCTCGCGATGGTATCGTGACGATCAAGAACCGGAACGTCGTCGAGAACTCGCAGAAGGTTCTGGTTGTGATGTCGCGTAACTGCGAAATCCTGCTGACCGACGAGAACGGTGTGGAGCGTGCCCGCTATCGTGTACCTTACGGTGCGCGTCTGATGGTCTCTGAAGGTGAAGCGGTGACGCGGACCCAGAAGATGGCCGAGTGGGACCCGTACACCCTGCCGATCATCACCGAGCAGGCTGGTACGGTCGAATATCTCGACCTGATTGACAGTATCACGCTCGTCGAGCGTATGGATGAGGTCACGGGTCTGAGCTCGAAGGTCGTCGTTGACTACAAGCAGGCAGCAAAAGGTGTGGATCTGCGTCCGCGTCTGCAGCTCAAGGATGCTTCCGGAAACGTCGTCAAGCTCGCCAACGGCAACGACGCTCGCTACTTCCTCTCGCCGGACAGTATTCTGTCGGTGGAGAACGGAGCAGAGGTCAATGCCGGTGACGTGCTGGCCCGTATTCCTCGCGAGGGGTCCAAGACGCGTGACATTACAGGTGGTCTGCCGCGTGTGGCCGAACTGTTCGAAGCGCGTCGTCCGAAGGATCATGCGATCATCGCCGAAGGCGAGGGACGTATTGAATTCGGTAAGGACTACAAGTCCAAGCGCTGTGTCATCGTCAAGAACGACGATACAGGTGAGGAGACGCAGTACCTGATCCCGAAGGGTAAGCACGTTTCCGTTCAGGAAGGCGACTTCGTCCAGAAGGGCGATCCGCTGGTCGACGGTCCGCGCGTGCCGCATGACATTCTCAAGGTCATGGGTGTCGAGGCCCTGTCCGACTATCTCGTCAACGAAATCCAGGACGTCTATCGACTGCAGGGTGTGAAGATCAATGACAAGCATATCGAAGTCATTGTTCGTCAGATGCTGCAGAAGGTGGAAATCCTCGAGCCGGGTGATTCGACCTATCTGATCGGTGAGACGGTGGACCGCATCGAGTACGAGGGTGAAAACCAGCGTCTGCTTGAGAACGGGGATACGCCTGCGAAAGCCATGCCGGTTCTGCAGGGCATCACAAAGGCCTCGCTGCAGACGCAGTCCTTCATCTCTGCGGCCTCCTTCCAGGAGACAACACGCGTCCTCACGGATGCGGCAACGTCGGGTAAGGTCGACACCCTCAACGGTCTTAAGGAGAACGTGATTGTCGGACGTCTGATCCCGGCAGGAACGGGCAGTGTGATGAACCGTCTGCGGGGCATCGCGGCCACTCAGGACCGTCAGCGTGTTGGTGGAACGTCGCAGGCAGCTGTCGAAGACGCAGCGGAATGAAAACGGGATCCCCGCTTTTAAAGAAGGCGGGGATCATCGCGTCCCGATTCTGGAAACTTTCAATGCAGAATCGGGCCATTTCAGCTGAACCACTTGACTTGGCGTCGAACCCTTCGTAGGTTCCGCGCCCTCGGCACATGCCTTCTCGGAAGGCTGAAAAAGCCGACGAAGTTTAAAGAATCGCATGCGGTGCCGCTAATTTCCCTTTGGGAAAAATGCCAAGGCCGCACGCTGGAGAGAGAAGGGAACAGTTCAGGCTGTTTCCTTTTCACGATGTGGAAATGGCAGGCGGTCCTACCGCATGTCGGTTGGAACAAATGTCACGACAGGAACAGCAATGTTGCTGTCTGAAATAGGACAAGGATTGGGAAGGGCGCATGCCGACCATCAACCAGTTGATCGCGAACGGCCGTGAGCCGGCCGCAAAGCGGAACAAGGTCCCCGCACTGCAGGGCTGCCCGCAGAAGCGCGGCGTTTGCACGCGTGTGTATACCGTAACGCCGAAGAAGCCGAACTCCGCTCTGCGTAAGGTCGCCAAGGTGCGTCTGACCAACGGGTATGAGGTCGTGAGCTACATTCCGGGTGAAGGTCATAACCTTCAGGAACACAGCGTTGTTCTGATCCGTGGTGGCCGCGTGAAGGATCTTCCTGGCGTCCGTTATCACATCCTGCGTGGTGTGCTTGATACACAGGGTCTCGCCAAGCGTCGTCAGCGTCGTTCGCTGTATGGCGCGAAGCGTCCGAAGTAAGAGGTATTTGGAATGAGTCGCCGTCACCGCGCTGTAAAGCGCGAGATCCTTCCCGATCCGAAGTTCGGAGACGTCGTCATTACGCGCTTCATGAATGCGCTGATGTACGATGGTAAGAAATCCACTGCCGAGGGCATCGTTTACGGTGCGCTCGAAGTCATGCGCCGTCGCGGCGGCACGACTGCAGATCCGGTGGCCATGTTCCACTCGGCTCTGGACAACGTGAAGCCTGCGGTTGAAGTCCGTTCGCGTCGCGTCGGTGGCGCAACCTATCAGGTTCCGGTTGAAGTCCGCGCCGAGCGTCGTCAGGCCCTCGCGATCCGCTGGCTGATCGACGCCTCCCGCAAGCGTGGCGAGAACACGATGCAGGAGCGTCTGTCCAACGAACTGATGGATGCGGTCAACAATCGTGGCTCCGCTGTCAAGAAGCGCGAAGACACGCACCGCATGGCTGAAGCCAACAAGGCATTCAGCCACTATCGCTGGTAATCAGAACCGGTTAAAGGGCTTCCGGCAGTGTCACGATCTCGGGATCGTACACTGACCGGTTTGAACTTTCAGTCTTACTCCCGTTCCAGGTGGAGCGGGGTTTTGGAGAAAGACGATGGCAAAGGCTAAATTTGAGCGGACGAAGCCGCACTGCAACATCGGCACCATCGGTCACGTCGATCACGGCAAGACCTCGCTGACTGCTGCAATCACCAAGGTGCTGGCAAAGTCCGGCGGCGCAACGTTCAGCGCCTACGACCAGATCGACAAGGCTCCTGAAGAGCGCGCTCGTGGCATCACCATTTCCACGGCTCACGTTGAGTACGAGACGGCCAACCGTCACTATGCTCACGTCGACTGCCCGGGCCATGCTGACTACGTGAAGAACATGATCACGGGTGCAGCTCAGATGGACGGCGCAATTCTCGTCGTTTCCGCTGCTGACGGTCCGATGCCCCAGACGCGTGAGCACATCCTGCTCGCTCGTCAGGTCGGCGTTCCGGCTCTGGTCGTGTTCCTGAACAAGGTTGACCAGGTTGATGACCCGGAGCTGCTCGAGCTCGTGGAAATGGAAGTTCGTGAACTTCTATCTTCCTACCAGTTCCCGGGCGACGATATCCCCATCGTCAAGGGCTCCGCTCTTGTGACGCTGGAAGATGGCGACGCAGCAATCGGTGAAGACCGCGTTCTCGAACTGATGACGCAGGTTGACGCTTACATCCCGCAGCCGGAGCGTCCGGTTGACCGTCCGTTCCTGATGCCGATCGAAGACGTGTTCTCGATCTCGGGTCGTGGTACGGTTGTCACGGGTCGTGTTGAGCGCGGCGTTGTCAACGTGGGTGACGAAGTCGAAATCGTCGGCCTGAAGGACACCATCAAGACGACCGTTACGGGCGTTGAGATGTTCCGCAAGCTGCTCGATCGCGGTGAAGCTGGTGACAACATCGGTGCACTGGTTCGTGGCACGAAGCGTGAAGACGTCGAGCGTGGCCAGGTTCTGGCAAAGCCCGGCTCCATCACGCCGCACAAGAACTTCAAGGCTGAGGCTTATATCCTCACGAAGGAAGAAGGCGGTCGTCACACGCCGTTCTTCACGAACTATCGCCCGCAGTTCTATTTCCGTACGACCGACGTCACGGGCGTCGTGACGCTGCCGGAAGGCACGGAAATGGTCATGCCGGGTGATAACGTTGCCATGGACGTGGAGCTGATCGCTCCGATCGCCATGGACGAAGGCCTGCGCTTCGCGATCCGCGAAGGTGGCCGTACCGTGGGTGCCGGTGTGGTTTCTTCCATCACCGCCTAAAGTCCTGCGTTTAGCTGTTGGCTTTGACAGCCCCGGTCAGATTTTTTCTGACCGGGGTTCCCTTTCAGGGGCAATGGCAGTAGGACGACACCCGAATTTTTGAGTTGGACGAACAAGAACATGGACAACCAGAACATCCGCATTCGCCTTAAGGCGTACGATCATCGCGTGCTGGACAACAGCACCAAAGAGATCGTAAACACGGCGAAGCGTACGGGTGCGCGGGTTCGGGGTCCGATCCCGCTGCCGACGCATATCGAACGGTTCACGGTGAACCGCTCGCCACACGTGGATAAGAAAAGCCGCGAACAGTTCGAAATTCGGACTCACCGCCGGCTGCTCGACATTGTCGAGCCGACCCCGCAGACCGTGGACGCCCTCATGAAGCTCGACCTCGCCGCTGGCGTGGACGTCGAGATCAAACTCTAAGGTCCAGACGATGCGAACCGGATTGATTGCAAAGAAGCTGGGAATGACCCGGCTGTTTAAGGAAGATGGCACGCATGTGCCTGTGACGGTCCTTCACCTTGACAATGTCGAGGTTGTGGATGCCCGCACGAACGAGCGCGATGGCTACACCGCCATTCAGCTCGGACTTGGTAATGCCAAGGTGAAGAATGTCACCAAGGCGAACCGTGGCCATTTCGCCCGGACCAAGGTCGAGCCAAAGAAGCATCTGGCAGAGTTCCGCGTCTCTGAAGACGCCCTGCTGGAAGCTGGAACCAAGCTGTCCGCTGCTCACTTCGTTGTGGGGCAGAAAGTTGACGTCACGGGCCAGAGCAAGGGCAAGGGTTTTGCGGGTGTTATGAAGCGTCATAACTTCGCAGGTCTCGAAGCATCCCACGGCGTCTCCATCAGCCACCGTTCCCACGGTTCTACAGGCCAGCGCCAGGATCCTGGCAAGGTCTTCAAGGGAAAGAAGATGGCAGGTCACATGGGTGACGAGCGTGTTACCACGCTGAACCTTGAGATCGCTGCCGTGGATGAAGAGCGCAACCTGATCATGGTTAGGGGTGCAATTCCTGGTGCGAAGAACGGCCTTGTGCTGATTCGCGATGCAATCAAGAAGGCTCGCCATGCTGATGCGCCGTACCCGGCAGCAACAGTGGCAGCCGCCGGTTGAGGACGAGGGGCATGGAATACGATATCAAGACCCTCGATAATGGTAGCGCAGGCTCTGTCGCGCTTCCGGAAGAGATTTTCGCGGTCACCCCGCGCTCGGACATCATGGCACGCGTCGTGCACTGGCAGCTGGCAAAGCGCCGCGCCGGTACGCACCGTACCAAGGGCATGGGTGAGATTTCTGGCACGACCAAGAAGCCTTTCCGTCAGAAGGGCACGGGTTCTGCCCGTCAGGGCTCCCTGCGTGCGCCGCAGTTTCGTACGGGTGGCGTTGTTCATGGTCCGGTCGTTCGCGATCACGGCTATGACCTTCCCAAGAAGGTCCGTCGTCTCGGCCTGATCTGCGCCCTGTCGCAGAAGGCTGCCGAGGGCAAGCTGATCGTTCTCGACGCAGCCAACGGTGTCACCAAGACCCGTGAAGCCGCAGCGAAGATCAAGGCTTTGGGCTGGACGTCCGCACTGATCGTTGATGGCGCTGTTGACGAGCAGTTCGCTCGCGCAATCGCCAATCTGCCGAAGATCGACGTTCTGCCGACCATTGGTGCAAACGTCTATGACATCCTCAACCACGACGTGCTGGTCATCACCCGCGCCGGTCTTGAGGGTCTTAAGGAGCGTCTGGCATGACCACCAATACCGTCATGAACGCACACAAGACTGCACAGAACATGTCTCAGGAAACCCTGTATGACGTGATCCGTGCACCGCTGATCACCGAAAAGGCGACGCTTCTTTCCGAGCGTAACCAGGTGGTGTTCAAGGTCGCTCCCGGTGCGACGAAGCCTCAGATCAAGGTCGCGGTTGAGAAACTCTTCAACGTGAAGGTGACCGGCGTGAGCACGCTGGTCCAGAAGGGCAAGGTCAAGCGCGTCAAGGGTCGTCCCGGCCGTCGCTCGGACATCAAGAAGGCGTATGTACAGCTTGCTGAAGGTCAGTCCATTGACCTTACAGCCAAGCTGGGCTGACGCGGGGTAGGATACCATGGCACTCAAGCACTTTAATCCCACGACGCCGAGCACACGCGGCACCGTGCTGATTGATCGCAGCGAGCTCTTCAAGGGCAAGCCGATCAAGCAGCTCACGGAAGGCAAGAACAAGTCCGGCGGCCGTAACAATCACGGTCGTACCACAGTTCGTTTCCGTGGCGGCGGGCACAAGCAGTCCTATCGTTATGTCGACTTCAAGCGTCGCAAGTTCGATGTGGCCGCAACGGTCGAGCGTCTCGAATACGATCCGAACCGCACGGCGTTCATTGCGCTGATCAAGTATGAAGACGGCGAACTCGCCTACATCCTTGCTCCGCAGCGCGTGAAGGTTGGCGATCGCGTCATCTCCGGCGCCCACACGGACGTCAAGCCTGGCAACGCCATGCCGCTGGGTGCAATGCCGGTCGGAACGATCGTGCATAACATCGAGCTGAAGCAGGGCGCTGGCGGCAAGCTGGCCCGTTCCGCTGGCACCTATGCCCAGCTGGTCGGTAAAGACGCCGGTTACGCTCAGATCAAGCTGCAGTCCGGTGAACTGCGTCTTGTTCGTGGTGAATGCATGGCAACCGTTGGTGCCGTGTCCAACCCGGACAACATGAACCAGCACATGGGCAAGGCTGGTCGTTCCCGCTGGCTCGGACGTCGTCCGCACAACCGTGGCGTTGTCATGAACCCGGTCGACCATCCGCATGGTGGTGGTGAAGGCCGGACCTCTGGTGGTCGTCACCCGGTTACGCCGTGGGGTGTTCCGACCAAGGGTTACAAGACGCGTGTTAACAAAAAGACGGATAGTCTGATCATCCGTCGCCGTAAGTCCGGCAAGTAAGAGGGGGCAAACAGAGATGGCACGTTCCGTCTGGAAGGGCCCGTTCGTTGACGGGTATCTGTTCGGTAAGGCCGAAGCGTCGCGCGCTTCGGGTCGTAATGAAGTGATCAAGATCTGGTCGCGTCGTTCGACGATCCTTCCGCAGTTCGTTGGACTTACGTTCGGCGTCTATAATGGTCACAAGTTCCTGCCAGTGCAGGTCACGGAGAACATGGTCGGTCACAAGTTCGGTGAGTTCTCGCCGACACGGACCTACACCGGTCATGGCTCTGACAAGAAGTCGAAGCGGGGCTGAAAATGAGCAAGCCAAAGCATATCCGCACGCTTGCTGACACGGAAGCGCAGGCTATCGCCCGCAACATCCGCGTCAGCCCGCAAAAGCTGAACCTGGTTGCGGCAATGATCCGCAACCAGCCGGCTGACAAGGCTATCGCCGCTCTTGCCTTCTCGCGTCGTCGTATCGCGCAGCAGGTCAAGAAGACTCTTGAGAGCGCCGTGGCCAACGCTGAGAACAACCATCAGCTCGATGTCGATCAGCTGGTGGTCAAGACTGCAGAAGTCGGCAAGTCCATTGTCATGAAGCGTTTCCACGCTCGTGGCCGTGGCCGTTCTTCTCAGATCCAGAAGTTCTTCAGCCACCTGAAGATTGTTGTTGCCGAGCGTGCGGAAGCACCGGAAGAGACGAAGCCGTCTCGCGGAACCAACAAAGAGCAGAAGGCAGCCTGATCCATGGGACATAAGGTCAATCCGATCGGGCTTCGGCTCGGCGTCAACCGTACCTGGGACAGCCGCTGGTACGCTGGTCAAGATTATGCGCGTCTGCTGCATGAAGATCTGAAGCTTCGTGCGTTCCTGCGTCGCAAGCTGTCCGGCGCAGGCGTGTCCCGCGTTGTTATCGAGCGTCCGGCAAAGAAGCCCCGCGTGACGATCTACGCTGCCCGTCCGGGCGTCGTGATCGGCAAGAAGGGCCAGGACATCGACGCGCTCCGCAAGGAACTGAGCCGTATGGCTAAGACCGATGTGGCGCTGAACATCGTCGAGATCCGCAAGCCGGAAATCGATGCCACTCTCGTTGCCGAGAACATTGCTCAGCAGCTGGAGCGTCGCGTTGCATTCCGTCGTGCCATGAAGCGCGCAATCCAGTCCGCAATGCGTTTGGGTGCCCAGGGCATCCGGATCACCTGCGGTGGTCGTCTGGGTGGTGCTGAAATCGCTCGTGCCGAAAAGTATCGTGAGGGACGCGTTCCCCTGCATACCCTTCGCGCCGATATCGATTACGGTACGGCAACTGCCAAGACAACGTATGGTACCTGCGGTGTGAAGGTATGGATCTTCAAGGGTGAGATCCTGGCTCATGACCCGCTGGCACAGGATCGTCGTGCTGCGGAGCAGGCTCCCCAGCGTTAAGACTGTGAGCGAAAGCTCACAGTTCCTTTGCTGGTGCTGATTTGAGGATTTAACAACATGCTTTCCCCGAAGCGGACAAAGTTTCGTAAGGCCCACAAGGGCCGCATTCACGGTCTGGCGAAAAGCGGAACCCAGCTGAACTTCGGTGCCTTCGGCCTGAAGGCGCTGGAGCCGGAGCGGATTACCGCTCGCCAGATCGAAGCCTCCCGTCGTGCGATCACGCGTGCCATGAAGCGTGCCGGTCGCGTGTGGATTCGTATCTTTCCGGATACTCCGGTCTCGACAAAGCCTGCAGAAGTGCGTATGGGCTCCGGTAAGGGTAACCCCGAGTACTGGGCCGCACGTGTCAAGCCGGGTCGTATCCTGTTCGAGATCGAAGGCGTTCCGCCTGAGGTTGCCAAGCTGGCCCTGAGTCTGGGGGCTGCAAAGCTTCCGATCAAGACCAAGTTCGTTCAGCGTATCGGAGACGCGTAATGGCCGACACGTACAAGCCTGCCGATCTGCGCGCGAAGAGCGAAGATGAGCTGAATGCTCTTCTGCTCGACCTCAAGCGCGAACAGATCAACCATCGTTTTTCGGCTGCCACGGGGCAGTCGGAGAACACAAGCCGCGTCAAGGTCGTGCGCCGTGCAGTAGCACGTATCAAGACACTGGCTCACACATCGAAGAACCGTGCGGGCGCCAAAACGTCCGCCGCTAAGTCCTGAGAGGAGACGGACGATGCCAAGGCGCGTCCTGACAGGTCGGGTCACGAGCGACAAGATGGACAAGACGGTCACCGTTCTTGTCGATCGTCGCATCATGCACCCGCTCTACAAAAAGTTTATTCGCCGCTCCAAGAAGTACGCGGCTCATGACGAAGAAAACGTCTGCCAAACGGGCGATCTGGTCCGCATTGAAGAATGCGCGCCGATCTCCAAGCGCAAGACGTGGTCTGTCGTGTCGCGCAACGGTGAGGAGCTGGCTGCAGCGTCCTCTTCCGTCAGCGCATAAGGGGGTAGGCACATGATTCATCCCGAGACCAACCTTGACGTCGCCGATAACTCCGGCGCACGTCGGGTGCAGTGCATCAAGGTGCTGGGCGGCTCCAAGCGGAAGACTGCCTCGGTCGGCGACGTCATTGTCGTGTCCGTCAAGGAAGCAATTCCCCGCGGCAAGGTGAAGAAGGGTGACGTCCATCAGGCCGTTATCGTTCGCACCTCCTACCCGGTTCGTCGTGCAGATGGCTCCGCCATCCGCTTCGACAAGAATGCCGCTGTTCTTCTGAACAAGCAGCAGGAGCCGATTGGTACGCGTATCTTTGGCCCGGTGGTTCGTGAACTGCGTGCGCGCAAATTCATGAAGATCATCTCGCTGGCTCCGGAGGTGCTGTAATGGCTGCTCGTATCAAGAAGGGTGACCAGGTTCTGGTCCTCTCCGGCAAGTCCCGTGGCGTTCGCGGCGAAGTTCTCGCTGTGATGCCGAAGGCCGAAAAGGCTGTTGTGCGCGGCGTGGCTATTGCCAAGCGTCACACGAAGCCCAACCGCGCAGGCGGAGAAGGTGGAATCATCGAGCGCGAAATGCCGATCCATCTTTCCAACCTGAAGCTGGTTGATCCGAAGAGCGGCAAGCCGACGCGTGTTGGCTTCCGCATTCTGGAAGACGGTCGCAAGGTTCGTGTTGCCAAGGCAACCGGCGAAGTGATCGAAGGCTGAGGAACGCAACAATGAGCGAACAGAAGAACGCTTTGCCGCGTCTGCACCAGCGTTACGAAGATGTGCTGAAGAAGCAGCTTCGTGAGCAGTTTGGTTATGCCAACGAACTCCAGGTTCCCAAGCTCGAGAAGATCGTGCTGAACATGGGCGTTGGTGAAGCCGCCGGTGACCAGAAGAAGCTTGATGCCGCTTTTGCGGAAATGACCGTGATTTCGGGTCAGAAGCCTGTCAAGACCCTTGCTCGCAAGGCCATTGCTGGATTCAAGATCCGCGAAGGTCTGCCCATTGGCTGTAAGGTCACGCTCCGTCGTGCCCGCATGTACGAGTTTCTTGACCGTCTGGTGACGATCGCCATGCCACGCATCCGCGATTTCCGCGGCCTGCCGGCAAACAAGGGCTTTGATGGACACGGCAATTTTGCCATGGGCATCAAGGAACAGATCGTGTTTCCTGAGATCGAGTATGACAAGATCGATGCCGTTCGCGGTATGGACATCATTTTCGTGACCAGCGCCAAGTCTGATGCTGAAGCAAAGGCCCTGCTGAAGGCCTTTGATCTGCCGTTCAACGGCTGATCCATAATTTTTCAGACCGATCACGGTTAAAATCAGGATTCGGCCTTCCATTGGAAGGCCGCTTTCCTTTATAGACACGCTGATTGGAAAACCGTCGGGATAGGCCTGACAGGTTCCGGGAGAAAATTCGAGATGGCGAAGGTCTCAGCGGTAAACCGTAATAACCATCGCGCTGCCCTGGTGAAGCGCGACAAGGAAAAGCGGACCGCTCTCAAGAACATCATCAAGGATCGTACACTGTCGGTTGAAGACCGCTTTGATGCGACCCTTAAGCTGGCCCAGATGCCGCGCAATGGATCCGCGACCCGTGTCCGTCTGCGTTGCAAACTTTCTGGTCGCCCCCGTGCCAACTATCGCAAGTTCGAGCTGAGCCGTATTGCTCTGCGTGATCTTGCCTCCGCCGGCCAGATTCCTGGCATGGTCAAGTCGAGCTGGTAAAGGGTAGATCGAATGTCTTTGTCTGATCCACTGGGCGATATGCTGACCCGGATCCGCAATGCACAGCGTGCCCGTCATGCTGTCTGCGTTGCGCCTGCATCCAAGCTGCGCGCAAGCGTTCTGGAAGCCCTGAAGCGTGAAGGCTACATCCGTGGCTTTGCTGCTGAAGAGCTTCGCAAGGGTGTCGCACAGCTCCGTATCGAGTTGAAGTATGTAGAAGGCCAGCCGGTCATCAAGGAAATCCATCGCGTTTCCAAGCCCGGCCGTCGCGTCTACTCGAAGATCAAGGAACTTCCGCGCGTTTATGCCGGCCTTGGTGTGTCGATCCTGTCCACCCCGCGTGGCGTCCTGTCGGACGTCGAGGCTCGCGCTGCCAACGTTGGCGGCGAGGTCCTCTGCCGCGTCTTCTAAGGAGGATCGCATGTCTCGCGTAGGTAAATATCCCGTCGAAGTTCCGGCTGGCGTGCAGGTTTCTCTTGCTGATGGCGTCTTCAAGGCCAAGGGCAAGCTGGGTGAACTGACTGTGCCGGTTTCCCGTCATGTGGAAGTCAAGATCGAGGGCGGCAACGTCTCCGTCGCTCCTGTCGGTCGTCGCTCCCGCGAAAACTGGACCATGTGGGGAACGACCCGCGCTCTGATCGCCAATACGGTCAAGGGTGTGTCTGACGGTTTCACCAAGGGGCTTGAAATTCAGGGTACGGGTTTCCGTGCTGCTGTTCAGGGTTCCAATCTGGTGATGAACCTCGGCTTCTCGCACGATGTTGTCTATCCGATTCCGGAAGGCATCAAGATCACCACTCCGCGTCCGACCGCGATTGTCGTTGAAGGCAATGACAAGCAGCGTGTTGGTCAGGTTGCGCTCGATATTCGCAGCTTCCGCAAGCCGGAGCCCTATAAGGGCAAGGGCGTTCGGTACGACACCGAGGTTCTGCGTCGCAAGGAAGGTAAGAAGAAGTAATGGCAACGCAGCAAGGATTGCAGGAACGCCGCCGTCAGCGGCTGCGCTTCCAGCTTCGTCGCAAGAGCGGCGGCCGGCCGCGTCTGTCGGTCTTCCGTTCCAGCAAGCACATTCACGCCCAGATCATCGACGATGCGCAGGGCCGTACACTCGCCAGCGCCTCCACGCTGGAGAAGACGCTTCGCGACGCTGGCAAGACCGGTGCCGATGTGTCCGCGGCTACGGTTATCGGCAAGCTGATTGCCGAGCGTGGTGTCGCGGCTGGCGTCAAGACCGTCGTGTTCGACCGCGGCTCTTATCTGTATCATGGCCGGGTCAAAGCCCTGGCAGAGGCTGCCCGTGAGGGCGGACTCTCGTTCTAAGGAGATCACACATGGCACGTGAGCCAAGAGAAGGCGGCCGTGGTGGTCGTGAGCGCGAGCAGGGCGATGATCTGATCGACAAGCTCGTCACCATCAACCGTGTTGCCAAAGTCGTAAAGGGTGGTCGCCGTTTTGCGTTCGCCGCCCTCGTTGTTGTCGGTGATCAGAAGGGTCGCGTTGGTTACGGTGCGGGCAAGGCTCGTGAAGTTCCCGAGGCAATCCGCAAGGCAACCGAGCGTGCAAAGCGCACGATGATCCGTGTGCCGATGAAGGAAGGTCGTACCCTCCATCACGACACGTTCGGTCATTACGGTGCTGGCAAGGTTGTTGTTCGTGCGGCTGAAGCCGGTACGGGTATCATCGCTGGTGGTCCGATGCGCGCAGTGTTCGAAAGCCTCGGCGTCAATGACGTTGTGGCCAAGAGCCTGGGAACGCGGAACCCGCACAACATGATCAAGGCAACTTTCGCTGCGCTTGAAAAGGCCAGCAGCCCGCGTCATGTTGCGTCCCGTCGCGGCAAGAAAGCTGCTGAACTGTTTGGCAAGCGCGAGCAGGGCCAGACAGAAGCGGAGGTGACAAATGGCTGAGAATGGCAAGACCGTTCAGGTTACGCAGATCGCTTCGGTCATCGGTCGTAAACCGGGCCAGGCTGAGACCATCATTGGTCTTGGTCTGCGTGGAATTGGTTCCACGCGCACGCTGGAGGATACTCCGGCCGTGCGTGGAATGATCCGCAAGGTTGCCCACCTCATCAAGGTGGAGGGTTGAAATGAACCTCAACGAACTGCGTGACAACGAGGGTTCTCGTTATCGCAAGAAGCGTCTTGGACGTGGCATCGGGTCCGGCAAGGGCAAGACGTCAGGCCGTGGCGTTAAGGGTCAGAAGGCTCGTGAAGGCGTCTCGCTCAATGGCTTCGAGGGTGGTCAGCTTCCGCTGTACCGTCGTATGCCGAAGCGTGGCTTCGTGAACATTTTCCGCAAGGAATATGCTCCGGTGAACCTCGGTGCGATCTCCAAGGCCATCGAAAACGGAAAGCTGGACAAGGCTGCAACCGTCACTGAGGAGACCCTGCGTAAGGCTGGTCTTGTCAACGGAAGCAAGCTGGCCGGTGTCCGTCTTCTGGCCCATGGTGAACTCTCGCATGGCGTGACCATCGAAGTTGCTGGCGCCTCTGCTGCTGCTCTGGCAGCAGTCGAGAAGGCTGGTGGTACCGTTAAGGTGCTCGAGACCAAGAAGGACGCCCAGGCTGAGGCCTGAGTTCTCTTCTCCCGGGCTTTGTCCGGGTTAGGGTTGGATAGTGAACAGCGTCCCGTGCTTATGTGCGGCGACGCTGTTTTCATGAAAGGACAGGTGGATGGCTTCCGCAGCAGAGCAGCTCGCCGCCAATCTCAATATGAGTTCGTTTTCCAAGGCGACCGAACTCAAGAAGCGCATCTGGTTTACTCTCGGAGCGCTGATCGTCTATCGACTTGGCACCTATATTCCGGTGCCCGGCGTCGATGCGACCGTGATGGGGCAGCTTCTTGCCCAGCATCAGGGTGGCATTCTGGGGATGTTCGACATGTTCACGGGCGGTGCGCTTGGGCGTATGACCGTGTTCGCATTGAATATCATGCCGTATATCAGCGCCTCGATCATTATTCAGCTTCTTTCCACGGCGCTTCCTTCCATGGAAGCGATGAAGAAGGAAGGTGAGGCGGGTCGTAAAAAGCTCAATCAGTACACGCGCTATCTTACTGTGTTTATCGCTCTTTTCCAGGCTTACGGCATTGCCGTCGGGCTTGAAAACATGACGGCGCATGGTGCGAATGCTGTGGTAGCTCCGGGAGCGTTCTTCATTGCCTCCTGTGTGGTGACGCTTGTCGGCGGGACGATGTTCCTGATGTGGCTGGGCGAGCAGATTACGTCCAGGGGTGTCGGGAATGGCATTTCCCTCATCATCTTTGCGGGTATCGTCGCCAATCTGCCGAATGCTCTGGCCAGTCTTTTCGAACTGGGACGGACAGGAGCGCTTTCGCCAATTTTCGTGGTGATTTTTCTGGTTCTGGCGATTGCTGTCATTGGCTTCATCGTCTTCATGGAGCAGGCACAGCGTCGCGTTGTGATTCAGTATCCGAAGCGTCAGGTCGGAAACCGTATTTTCGGCGGTGACTCCACCCACATGCCGCTGAAGGTCAACACTGCCGGTGTTATTCCACCGATCTTTGCATCGTCCGTATTGCTGATTCCTGTGACCATTTCCGGTTTCATGAACGGTCATTCGATGCCGGGATGGCTCTCCATTCTGGGGCAGCAGCTTGGCCAAGGGCAGCCGCTCTACATGCTGTTCTATGCTGCGATGATCCTGTTCTTCTCCTATTTCTATGCGGCGATTACATTCAATCCCGAGGAAACGGCAGAGAACCTGCGGAAGCAGGGTGGCTTCATTCCGGGCATTCGGCCGGGTGCGAGCACGGCTACGTATTTTGACAGGATCCTGTCCCGTCTGACCGCGATCGGCGCTCTGTATCTGGTTGTGGTGTGTCTGTTGCCGCAGATTTTGATCAGCAAATATAATGTCCCGTTCTATTTTGGGGGGACGAGTCTGATCATTATCGTCTCGGTCACGATTGATACGGTCACGCAGATTCAGTCTCATCTGGTGGCGCATCAGTATTCGGGTCTGATCCGCAAGCAACGTAGTCGCGGAAGCCGTGGCGGAGTGCAGGGAGGCACGAGACGTCGATGAACATCATTCTTCTTGGGCCGCCCGGAGCCGGCAAGGGAACACAGGCCAAACGGCTTGAAGCCCTCTATGGCTTCAAGCAGATTTCCACGGGCGATATGCTGCGCGCTGAGGTGGCCGCTGGTTCGGCAATTGGCAACGAAGCCAAGGCGATCATGGAGAAGGGACAGTTCGTTCCAGACCCGATTATCGTTGCCATGATTCAGAACCGTATCGCACAACCGGATTGCCAGCGTGGATTCATCCTTGATGGCTTTCCCCGGACAGAAAGTCAGGCCGAGGCGCTCGATGCGATGCTGTCTCTGCGTGATCTGACAATCGGTGCGGTCATTCTGCTGGACGTCAACGAAGACGAACTTGTGGAGCGTATCGCCAGCCGCAAAAGTGAGGACGGAACGCGGCGTCCGGACGACAACCCCGAGGTTGTCCGTGCGCGTCTGGATGTCTATCGCAAGCAGACCGCTCCGATCCTCCCTTATTATGAAAAGGCCGGGCGTCTGCTTCATGTCGACGGCATGAAGGACGTTGAAAGTGTTGGCAAAGCACTCGATGCCATCGTGACAGGCACGGCAAAAAACTGAGTTTCAGACAGATATCACGAAAAAGTGATCTCTATTATTTGACTCAGGTGGGGTGGGCAGTCTATTGCGCGCCCTCGACATAGGTGTAGCCAAACTGTTCGTGCGTCTGCCGGAATCGGTAGGCAGCAGGTTTGGCTACAAGATCATCGACCTGGCCATGGCTGGGGATATAACAGTCTGAAGCGGCTCCGGGCCGTTTCAATGGGAGTAACAAGCGTGGCACGTATTGCCGGCGTAAACATTCCGACCAACAAGCGGGTCGTCATTGCCCTGCGTTATGTCTATGGCATCGGTCCGGCGACAGCGCAGTCCATCTGCATGAAGCTCGAAATTCCCGATGCCAAGCGCGTCAACGAGCTGTCTGACGACGAAATCGTCAAGATCCGCGAACTGATCGATTCCGAACTGCGCGTCGAAGGCGATCTTCGTCGTGAAACCGCAATGAACATCAAGCGTCTGATGGACCTCGGTTGCTACCGTGGCCTTCGTCACCGTCGTGGCCTCCCGGTCCGCGGTCAGCGTACGCACACCAATGCCCGTACCCGCAAGGGCAAGGCTGTGGCGATTGCAGGCAAGAAGAAGGTTACGCGCTAATCCGCGCATAATTTTTTTTCATCGACGTTTTGCTTAAACTTTTAGGACGACCTCTCTCATGGCGAAGGCCGCTGCTCCGCGTATCCGTAAAAAGGAACGCAAGAATATCATTTCCGGTGTTGCTCACGTGCTTTCCACGTTCAACAACACCATGATCACCATTTCTGACGCACAGGGCAACGCGATTGCCTGGTCGTCGTCGGGTGCGCAGGGCTTTAAAGGCTCCCGTAAGTCCACGCCGTATGCTGCTCAGGTCGCTGCAGAAGATGCCGGCCGCAAGGCACGCGAGCATGGCATGGAAACGCTTGAGATCGAGGTCTCCGGTCCGGGTTCGGGGCGTGAAAGCGCTCTTCGTGCTCTTCAGGCCGTAGGGTTCAACATTACGTCCATCCGCGACATGACGCCCGTGCCGCACAATGGCTGCCGTCCCCGGAAGCGTCGTCGCGTCTGAGTGATGCTGTGCTGCGTATCGCGTGCGATACGTAGCATCTGTAAGTGATTGCATCTTTTACCGCACCGATGGTGCGGGCCCAGGTGCCGCCAATCCCCTTGGCGTGCTTCGTTGTTTGAAAGGCCACGACCTTGGTTCTCCAGAAAAACTGGCAGTCCCTCATCAAGCCGGAGAAGCTTGAAGTCGAGCCCGGACCGGTTGCCTCGCGCATCGCCACTGTCGTGGCCGAGCCTCTGGAACGCGGCTTCGGCATGACGCTCGGTAATGCACTGCGTCGTATTCTCCTGTCGTCACTGCAGGGCGCTGCCGTGACCGCCATCCAGATCGATGGCGTGCTGCATGAATTCTCCGCCGTGCCGGGTGTGCGTGAAGACGTCACGGACATCGTCCTGAACGTCAAGCAGCTTGCTCTTCGCATGCATGGTGAAGGCCCCAAGCGCATGATCCTGACGGCCACTGGCCCGGGTGAAGTGACCGCTGGCCAGATCCAGGCAGGTCATGACATCGAGATCATGAATCCCGATCTGGTGATCTGCACGCTCGATGACGGCGTGAAGCTCGGCATGGAATTCACCGTCAATATGGGCAAGGGCTATGTTGCAGCAGCAGCAAACCGTCCCGAAGATGCTCCGATTGGCCTGATTCCCATCGATGCGATTTATTCGCCAGTCCGTCGGGTTTCCTATAAGATCGAGCAGACGCGTGTCGGTCAGGTCACTGACTATGACAAGCTGCTGTTGACGGTTGAGACCAACGGTGCGGTGACACCCGAAGACAGTTTGGCTCTTGCAGCCCGGATTCTTCAGGATCAGCTGCAGCTGTTCATCAACTTTGATGAGCCGCGTCCGGTCCAGCATGAAGAGCCGCAGGATGACCTGCCGTTCAACCGCAATCTTCTCCGCAAGGTTGACGAACTTGAGCTGTCGGTGCGTAGCGCCAACTGCCTTAAGAACGACAACATTGTTTACATTGGCGATCTGGTGCAGAAGTCCGAACAGGAAATGCTCCGTACGCCTAATTTCGGGCGCAAGTCGCTCAACGAGATCAAGGAAGTTCTCACCGGTATGGGGCTGTCGCTCGGCATGAGCGTCCCAGCCTGGCCGCCCGAGAACATCGAGGATCTGGCCAAGCGTCTCGACGAGACGTTCTGAGAACTTTCAAGGTAAGGAAAACTAGCAATGCGTCATGGTGTGAGCGGGCGTAAGCTCAATGTCACCTCTTCTCACCGCGCTGCCATGTTCCGCAACATGGCCGTGGCTCTCATCAAGCACGAGCAGATCACGACGACGCTCCCGAAGGCGAAAGAACTTCGCCCGGTCGTCGAAAAGCTGATCACGCTCGGCAAGCGTGGTGATCTGCACGCCCGTCGTCAGGCCTTCGCGCAGCTGCGTGACGATGCCGTCGTGACGAAGCTGTTCTCGGCTGTCGCCGAGCGTTACAAGGGACGTGCCGGTGGCTACTCCCGCGTTCTGAAAGCTGGCGTGCGTTATGGCGACAATGCCGATATGGCCGTGATCGAACTGGTTGATCGCGATGTCGCTGCGAAGGGCCAGGACAGCGGACCGAAGCAGAACGTTGCTGCGGAGCAGGAAGCCGCCTGAGGCTCCTGTTTTTTTAAGCATTGAGAAAGGCCGGGGCAGGAATGTCCCGGCCTTTTTTGATTCGTGGTTTCTTGGTCACGCAAGTGTGTGATATGTAGTCAGCACTCTTTGCAGAATCTTTCCTGTCTCTTTCAGAGACAGTCTGAATTTCCGTTCCTTCACAAGGCGCGGTTTCTCCCTTTTGAAGAATGCTCCGTCGTTCTTTTTCATAGGGGCTGCATCATTCTGAGAAACAGGCCCGAGCACTCTCGTAGGGCCTGCCACGACGCATCGAATATGTATCCCGGCAATGAGGCCCGGATGGGTTCGTGATGCGTCCAGCGTTTGGAGAGCGTTATAATGTCTGAATCTTCTCCTCCAAAACATGGGTTGGCGGAAACCCTTGGAATACCCAGAGCCCTGTTCTGGGCGTTCGTGGGACAGCTCCTGTTCATGGTCGGTGATGGTGTGGAGGCGGGGTATCTCGATACCTACATGCTCCATCATGGCCATACGCAGGGTTTCGTGAATGAAATGTTCACGTTTTATGGCATCACCGTGATGATCGCCGCCTGGTTCTCCGGGCCTCTGTCGGATCTCATGGGACCGAAGAAAGTCATGTGGCTTGGTCTCATTCTGTGGAGCGTGCTTGAAGTCGGGTTCCTGGCTCTGGGACTTGGGCCAAACAGTGGGCCGATGATCCTGATGTTCTATACGCTGCGAGGGTTTGCATACCCGCTGTTTGCGTATGGCTTCCTCGTCTGGATTGCCGCCGCAACGCCGACAGCCATGCTGGGCTCGGCGGCGGGCTGGTTTTGGTTTTCCTTTTCAGCAGGTCTGCCCACTCTGGGATCGCAGTTCGCACGCTTTGCCATTCCGGAAATTGGCGAGCTTCGCACCTTCTGGTGTTCCTTGGGGCTTGTGATTCTGGGCGGTCTTGTTGCGCTGCTGTTCACGCATGAACCGACGGGTAAGAAACGCCTTCTGCCGGACCATATTCCGACCAAGGATATTTTCTTCGGCTCCATGAGCATCATGTGGCGTGAGCCGAAGACGCTGATCGCGGGTATCGTTCGCGTGATTGATACATCTTCGGAATATGCGTTTCTCGCAATCATGCCCGCGTTTTTCGTGGATCATCTTGGCTTCTCCCTTGCCCAGTGGCTGAACCTTCTGTCGCTCATTTTCCTGAGCAACATCCTGTTCAACCTTGTCTCGGGCATGGTGGCCGATACGCTTGGACACCGGTTTGTCGTGGCCGTTTTCGGTGGGATCGGTGGTTTCGTGGCCATTCCGCTGTTTTATTATGTGCCGCTCTGGTTTCCGGGAAATTTCTGGGCCGTGGCCGCAGCAGGAATTTTCTATGGCGCGACCGTCGCGGCTTTCGTGCCGCTGTCAGGCTTAATGCCGCAGATCTGCCCACGCGAGAAAGCAGCGGCACTGTCCATCCTTGGTCTGGGCGCCGGTGCGTCCACATGGGTCGGACCGGCTGTTGTTGCTGGTTGTGAAGCGGTTTTCGGACCGGGCATGCAGTATGTGATCTGGACGTTTGCGGTGATCTATCTGCTGTCTGCCGGGATGACGATGGCTCTGACCATCTCTCCTGAAGCGCAGCGCTATAATGAAGAAGCCGCACGTCGGGGCGAAGATGCTCCGGCAGTCGGTCACTGAGTGGACGGTCTCATTCAGATCATCCCTTAAGTGTTCTGACGATGTAAAAGAAAAGGCAGTCCGATAGCGGACTGCCTTTTCTTGTGTTGGGAGGATGTCATGGCGGGAAGAAGATTTACGAACACGGATTCGGAGCGCTTGCAGCCCGGGATGATCGAGAGTTCCTGTAAAAGCGCGCTCGTAACAAAAATTTCTCGGGTAACAAAAGAAACGGAAGCACTTGTCAGTGATCTGATGGTGGATCAGCCTCTCTTCTGGCTGCTGGCCGCATCTTTTATCGGGTTTTTCCTGGGAAAGCGTCTTTTAAGAAGAAATTAAACTTCCGCACGTGCGTGACGTTACGACATGACCACGAACTCTTGGGCAAGGAACTGCCGTCATGCTGCACTACGCGATTGTTTTCTTCATCATTTCCATCATCGCCGGCGTTTTCGGTTTCTCAGGCATCTCTGCCGCCACAGCAGGTATTGCCAAGCTGTTTTTCATTCTCTTTCTGGTCCTGGCGGTGCTGGCCATTCTCGCAGGTGTGGCAGGACTGCACGCGCTCTGATCACCTGATACGATGCTGATATGAAGAGGGCGGGTGCCGATGGCCCCGCCCTTTTTTTATGATCTTTAGTTCCCGTTCTTGTCCCTCTGGATGAAGGAAGGCAGGAACGGATTATCCGTCTGAAGCGAATTTTTGCTTGGAAGCTGTTGCGTCGTCCAGCCTCCGCCCAGATCCGTCATGAGCTTGACCTCGGCGAGAAACTGCTGCTGCCGCACGCTGAGCTGGGTCTCCTGATACTGAAGGGCGTTCTGTTCGGCGGTGATGACTGTCGTGTAAATCTGCGTTCCGGCGAGATACTCGTTCATGGACACCTGAACGGCGCTTTCGGCGGTTTTCACGGCAGCATTCTGCAAGGCAAGCTGCTGATCGAGATAGCGCAGGCCGGACATCTGGTCCTCGGTGTCCTGAAGGGCTGCGAGAACCGTCTGGCGGTAGGTGGCTACGGCATTGTCGTAATCGGCTTCTGCGCTGCGCACCGCAGCGGAACGCGCGCCGCCCTGGAAGATGGTCTCGCTCGCCGCTGCACCGAGGCTCCATGTGCGCGTAGCAGTCTGGATCAGCTGTTCAAGAGGATTGCCGCTATAACCATAGGACGCGGAGAGCGTGACCTGTGGGAAGAACGCGCCGATCTCGTACCCGATTTCCGCATTATAGGCTTCCATGTTGCGCTCGGCCTGCGCCACGTCCGGACGACGCTGAAGCAGCATGGAGGGCACGGCGACGGGGGCGGCGGGGATCGTCTCGGGGAGGGGAGAGGCTGCCAGCGTGAGTTCTGCTGGAGCCCGGCCCGTCAGCATGGCGATGGCGTGCTCGTACTGTGCGCGGGCGATATGGGCGTTTGACAGGCTGGCCTGCGTCGATTGCAGCAGGTAGCGGGCCTGAAGAACGCTGGTCGGATCAGCGACACCGGCATCAAGCTGATTCTGGAGGATTTCCAGATTGTGGCGATACAGATCCACGTTGCGGGCATAGAGCGCAATCAGGCTGTCCTGATAGCGCAGATCGAAATAGTCCTGCGCGAGTTGAAGCTGATAGGACAGCCGCATGTTCGCAACGAGGGCGGCGTCGGCCTGTGTGGCGGCAACCTGCTGCTGAACCTGCCGGCGGATCATGCCCCAGACGTCGACGGTCCAGCTTGCGGACGGTCCGGTGGTCCATGTGTTGGACGTGTAGGACTGGCTGGACGTGTAGGGAATGCCGTTGCTGGCATTCGAGGTGCTGCCGCCCTGTGAGTTGCGGTTGAAGCTGAACTTGCCGCTCAGGGTCGGGAAAAGCTGCGCACGGATCGAATCAATCGTTGCGGCCGCCTTGCGGTACTGTGCTTCATATTCTTTCAGGCTCTGGTTGGACGTGGCCACGCGTTCTTCAAGGTCGTTGAGAACGGGATCGTTAAAGATCGTCCACCAGTCTCCTTTGGGCATTTTCGCAAGATCGGGGGCAGCCATCTGCCAGCCCGGCGGCGGGGGCGCTTCCTTGAATTTGGCGGAGATGATGGCTTTCGGACGATGATAGTTCGGCCCGACCATGCCGCCGATACAGCCGCTCAGGAAAGGCAGGGTCGCTGCCCCCAGCAGGGCAGTGCGCAGGGTGGATTTACGGAGGGCGGGCATCAGGACTGTGTTCCCCGGGCTGAAAGATGGAAAAAAGAGGCGACGTGGGCACGCAGACGGCCCATGGCGCGTCCGAACCGGTCGAGATACAGGAAAATGACGGGCGTGCTGTAGAGCGTCAGCAACTGGCTGACCACGAGACCGCCGAGAATGGCGATCCCCAGCGGTCGGCGGAGTTCGCAGCCATATCCGTTGCCGATGATGAGGGGCACGGCACCGAACGCAGCGGCCAGAGACGTCATAAGGATCGGGCGGAAACGCAGATGGCTGGCCTGACGGATAGCCTCTCTGGCCGACAGCCCTTCACGCTGCGCCACGAGGGCGAAGTCGATCAGCATGATGGCGTTTTTTTTGACGATGCCGATGAGCAGGATCACGCCGATCATGGCCATGAGGGAGAATTCCTCTCCGCAGATCTGAAGAGCCAGAATGGCGCCGACGCCTGCGGATGGCAGCGTTGAGAGGATCGTTAGGGGATGGATCAGGCTCTCATACAGGACGCCCAGCACGATATAGACGGCGGCGAGGGCGGCGAGGATCAGCAGAACCTCACTCCCTGCGGATTTCTGGAAAGCCGCCGCGTTGCCCGCAAACCCGCCGTGAATGTCTGACGGGACATGCAGCTTTACCATGGCGGCCTGAACGGCATCCACGGCCGTGCCAAGCGAGACGCCGGGAGCAAGGTTGAAGGACACGGTCGTCGCGACGGATTGTCCTTCATGGCTGACGGTCAGGGCCGTGTTGGTATTGCGCTGGCGTGAGAGGACGGACAGGGGGACCATGTTGTCCACGCTGGTGGCGACGGCTGCACCGCTTGATGCCGATTTTCCACCTGCCAGCGCGTTGGCGACCGAGTTCTGATAAGACTGCTCACTCTGCGACAGGGTCGTGACAGCCGTTGTGGTGCGGGCGCGGATGTTGTTCGATGCCGTTCCGCCTGCTGCTGTTCCGCCGGACGTGCTGATCCACATCTGTTGCAGCATCGACGGATCCTGCCAGTAGCGGGGCGCTGCTTCCATGATGACGCGGTACTGGTTGAGGGTGCCGTAGATAATGGAGGCGGCGCGCTGGCCGAACGCATCATAGAGCGTGTTGGAAATGAGCTGTGGCGTGACGGAGTAGCGGGCTTCCGTGTCGCGGTTGATCGCGATGTTGATCCCCTGACCGCCCTGTTCCACGTCCGATGTCACGTCCATGAGCTCCGGCAGTCTGGAAAGCGCGGTCACGATCTTGGGAGTCCATTCGAACAGGTCTTCCGCGGAAGGGCCCTCAAGCGAATACTGATAGGCGGCGTCTCCGGGCCGCGCGCCCGTCCGGACACTGCCGGGGGCCATCAGACGGAGCTGCGCGCCAGGAATATGGGAGAACCTGCGGGTCAGGCGCTGGATGGTGGTCGCAAGATCGTCCGTTCGCTCGGACTTGGGCTTAAGTGCGATGAACATGTTGGCTGAGTTGGCCGAACGTCCACCGACACCGCCCATGACGCCTACGACATCCCGGTCGGACGCGACGCTCTTCATGGCCTTGACCACGATTTTCTGAAGCGCCTGAAACGAGATCGACTGATCGGCGACCACGCGCCCCATGATCTGCCCGGTGTCTTCGGAAGGGAAGAAACCCTTGGGCATCTTCACATACAGCACACCGGCCAGCACCAGAGTGGCGGGCAGGGACATCGCGATCAGGAACTGATGCCCCAAGGCCCAGTCCAGCGATTTGCCGTAACCCGACGTTGTGGCGCTGATCATGCGTTCGAGGAAACGGCCGGTTTTCTTCCACAGACCGGGGCCGTTATCGTCCGTGTGGGTCAGGAGCTGGGCGCTGATCATGGGCGTCAGCGTGAGGGACAGGAGCAACGAAATACAGAGCGTGATGACCATGGTCATCGCGAACTCATGGAACAGCCGCCCCGCGATCCCGCCCATGAGCATGATCGGTGCAAACACCACGATCAGCGAGACCGTGATCGAAACGACCGTGAACGCGACTTCGGTCGTGCCTTTGATAGCGGCATCCTGTCGGTCGTAACCCATCTCCATGTAGCGCGCGATATTTTCCAGAACGACGATGGCATCATCGACCACGAAGCCCGTCGAGATCGTCAGGGCCATCAGTGACATGTTGTCGAGCTGGTACCCCATCAGCGCCATGGCCCCGAAGGTTCCGACGATCGAGACCGGCACCACGATGGCCGGAACCATGATGGCGGACAGACTGCGCAGGAACAGCAGGACGACGACGACGACGAGCACGACGGCGATCACGAGGGTCTGTTTCGTATCGTCCAGCGAGGCGCGGATCGTCTTGGAGCGGTCGATCAGGATCGAAATATTGGTATTGCCGGGCAGGGCGGACTGAAGGGCTGGCAGGCGGCCGCGGATGCCGTCGATCGTCTTGATGACGTTCGCGCCACCCTGCGAGAAGACCGTACAGATGATGGCGGCATTTCCGTTCAGATACCCCGCCTGTCGGAGATCTTCGACGCTGTTCTTGACGTCCGCCAGATCCGTCAGGCGGACAGGCTGGTTGTTGCGATAGGCGATGACCAGATCGCGGTATTCTTCCGCATCCGTCGCCTGATCGTTGGTGGAGAGCATCATCCGCTCGCCATTGGCATCCAGAAAACCTTTGGGCGTATGAGCATTGGCGGAGGCGAGGGCAGCGCGCAGATCCTCGAAGCCGATCCCGTAATGGAACAGGCGCAGCGGATTGATTTCAACACGCACGGCGGGAAGGGACGCGCCGCGGATTTCCACATCACCGACGCCCTGGATCTGGCTGAGCTGGGGGATGAGGATGTTACTTGCGAAATCGTAGAGTTCTTGCGGCGTCCGGGTGCTGGACGATAGCGTCAAAGCGAGGATGGGCGGACCGTTGGAGTTCGCCTTCATATAGGTCGGATTGCTGCGAAGGCTGGTGGGCAGATCCTGCCGTGCGCCCTGCAAAGCGGCTTCCACGTCACGCGCAGCACCGTTGATGTCTCGTGACAGGTCGAACTGAAGGGTGATGCGCGTCTGGTTGACCATGGATTCCGAGGTCATTTCCGTGACGCCGGAAATCGCCCCCAGATGTCGCTCCAGAGGCCCTGCGATCGTGCTCGCGATTTCTGAGGGGGAGCCACCGGGCTGGTTCGCGGTCACCATGATGACCGGAAAGTCCACGTCCGGCAGATCGGCGACGGGCAGGGCGAAATAGCCCATCACGCCGCCGATTACGAGAGCTACCGCCAGCAGCGTCGTGCCAACGGGCCTCAGGACAAAGAGGCGGACCAGATTCACGGAGCGCCTGTATGAGGGCTTGGAGACTGGGGCTGCGACGGTGGGCTATGGCGGCGGTGGCGCTGTATGAAGGCACGCGTTTTCGTCCCTAGTTCATCCATGAACAGATAGATGACGGGCGTGGTGAACAGGGTCAGAAGCTGGGACATCATCAGGCCGAAAACGATGGCCACACCCAGTGGTCGGCGCAGTTCGGAACCGACGCCCGTGCCGATCAGCAGGGGCAGGGCACCGAACAGGGCGGCCAGCGTCGTCATCAGGATCGGACGGAAGCGGAGCATCGCCGCCTGCTTGATGGATTCAAGCGGCGTATGGCCCTCCAGACGTTCGGCTTCGAGGGCGAAGTCGATCATCATGATGGCGTTTTTCTTCACGATGCCGATCAGCAACACGATGCCGATGATGCCCATGATGTCGAGATCCATCCCGAACAGATAGAGCCCGATCAGCGCACCGATGGCGGCGGAAGGCAGGGTGGAGAGGATCGTGATCGGGTGGATATAGCTCTCATAGAGAATACCCAGCACGATATAGACCGCGATCACGGCTGCCATGACCAGCCAGACCTCGTTCGATAGCGACGAGCGGAAGGCAGCCGCCGTGCCCTGGAAAGCAGTCTGGAACTCCGGCGGCAGGCCGATCTGCTTTTCCACACGCTCGATGGCGTTGGTCGCAGCCCCCAGCGAATAGCCGCTGGCGACGTTGAACGACACCGTCGTGGCCGGGAACTGGCCGAAATGGCTGATGAGCAGTGGGGCGAGGACATGCGTCATCGTCGTCACCTGCGACAGCGGCACGAGCCCCGATGTCGGCTGGCGCGTCGGGCCGGACGTGCTGCCACCGGCCTGCGAGGAAATGCCCGGCAGGTAAAGCTGGCTCAGGGATGTCAGGTCAGTCTGGAGTTTCGGATCGGCTTCCAGAATAACGCGGTACTGGTTGGACTGCGTGTAGATCGTCGTGATCTGGCGCTGGCCGTAGCTGTCATACAGCAGATTGTCGACCGTCTGCGGCGTGATGGAGTATCGCGCGCCGGTCGGCCGGTCGAGCGAAAGCTGGGCGACCAGCCCCTCGGCCTGAAGATCGGACGTGACATCCCGCAGCGACGGTTCCTTGCGCAGGGCATCCACGAATTTCGGCACCCAGATTTTGAAGGTGTCGTAATCTGGGTTTTCCAGCATGAACTGGTACTGCGTGGCGGAAATCGAGGAATCCAGAGACAGGTCCTGAATCGGCTGGACGTAAAGCTGCGCCCCGATCACCTGATCTCCGGTGGAGGACAGGCGATGCATGATGGCTTCAAGGCTGGACGTCCGCTGGTCACGCGGTTTGAGGTTGATCAGGAAGCGCCCGACATTCAGCGTCATGTTCTGGCCGTCGATACCCACGAAAGACGAGATGCTGGCGACATCCGGGTCTTTCAGGATCACGTCTCCAAGAGCGGCCTGACGGTTCTTCATGCCTTCAAAGGAGATGGCCTGCGACATCACGGAGATGCCCTGAATGACGCCGGTATCCTGTGTCGGGAAAAAGCCTTTGGGAATGGTCCAGGCCAGAACGCCGGTCAGGACGATCGTTCCCAAGGTGACCAGAAGGGTCGTGACACGAAAGCGCAGCACGACATCGAGCCAACGTCCGTAACCCGCGATCAGGGCGTTGATGCCGCGTTCGGTGCTATTGGACAGGCGGCTCCAGACTGTGTTTTTCGTGGACGGCGCATGCGTGTCGGACAGCAGACGGGCGCACATCATCGGCACCAGCGTCAGAGCGACGACGGCTGAAATGATGATGGTGATGGAGAGCGTCATCGCGAATTCATGGAACAGACGCCCAACGACGTCCTTCATGAACAGCAGGGGGATCAGCACGGCGATCAGCGAGACCGTCAGCGAGATAATGGTGAAGCCGATCTCCCCCGCGCCTTTGAGCGCAGCGGTGTAGCGGTCTTCCCCGGCCTCGACGTAACGGGCGATGTTTTCGATCACGACGATGGCGTCATCGACGACGAAGCCGGTCGCGATCGTCAGAGACATCAGCGACAGATTGTCGAGCGAGAAGCCCAGCAGATACATCGCAGCCAGCGTCCCGATCAGCGACAACGGAACGGACAGGCTGGGAATGATCGTCGCCGGAACATTTCGCAGGAACACGAAGATCACGCCCACCACGAGAAGCATGGCGAGCGCCAGTTCATATTCTACGTCGCTAACCGAGGCGCGAATGGTCGTGGTGCGGTCCGTCAGAGGCGTAACGTCAATGCCCGGCGGCAGGTCGAGTTTGAGCTGCGGCAGAACGCGCAGAACGTTGTCCACAACACCAATAACGTTCGCACCGGGCTGGCGCTGTACGTTCAGGATCAGCGCAGGCGTGCGGTTGGCCCAGGCGGCAAGCTGTGCGTTCTCAGCCCCTTCAACCACCGTCGCAATGTCGCGCACGCGGATCGGACCGTTGTTCTGATACGCGATCACCTGGTTCATGAGCTGTTCGACGGACTGGATCTGACCGTCGATGCGCAGGGACGTGGAGCGCTTGGGGCCGTCGAATGTGCCGGTTGGGGAGTTGACGTTGACCGTGCTGATGATGGTGCGCAGCGTGTCGATCGCGATGCCGTAAGAGGTCAGCTTCGGAATGTTGACCTGAATCCGGTACGCCTTGCGATTGCCGCCCGACAGGGTGACAAGACCGACGCCGGAAATCTGGCTGATCTTCTGTTCAAGCCGCGTGTTGACGTAATCTTCGACTTCAGGAAGCGGCAGCGTTTTTGACGTGATGCCGAGCGTCAGGACGGGGGTGTCCGCCGGATTGACCTTCGCATAGATCGGAGGGGCGGGCAGATCGCTCGGCAGCAAGGAGGTGGCGTTGTTGATCGCGGCCTGAACTTCCTGCTCGGCCACGTCCATCGACATGTCCAGCCCGAAGCGCAGCGTGACGACCGAAGCCCCACCAGAAGACTGAGACGTCATCTGGTCCAGCCCGGCCATCTGGCCGAGCTGGGTTTCCAGTGGTGCGGTGACGGATGTGCTCATCACGTCCGGCCCGGCACCCGGATAGAATGTCGAGACCGTGATCGTCGGATATTCGACCTGCGGCAGGGCTGAGACGGCCAGAAAATGGTAGCCGAGCAGACCGCTCAGCAGGATGGCGAACATCAGAAGGCTGGTGGCAACCGGGCGCTCGATGAACAGGCGGGACGGATTCACGATCTTGATGTTCCCTGTTTGACTGTTCTGAATGGCGATCAGTGGTTGCCGGTGTCGGCGGACGAGGACGGGTCGTTCTTCTGCTGGGGCGCATCCGAACTCTGCTGCCCGTCACGATGATGACGGTGCTGGCTGGCGCTCTTGTGCTCGGCTTCCGTCGTCTGCGCTGCTGCTGACGAGGTGTCGGGGATGGAGACCTTCTGGCCAGGGCGCAGATGGCTGACGCCATCCGTCACGATCCGGTCGCCGCTGCTCAAACCTTTTTCGATTACGGCGTTCGTGCCATCGGTCGTACCGACCGTCACGGGCACGACTTCCACGGTCATGTCAGGTTTGACGCGATAGACGAAGCGACCGTCCGGGCCTGTCTGAAGAGCATTGGCGGGCACGAGCAGGGCGTCATGCAGCGTCGTGACCAGCAGATGCGGGTTGACGAACTGGTTCGGGAAGAGGTGCTCGTCCTCGTTCGCAAAGATGCCACGCATCCGGACCGTACCCGTTGCGGTGTCGATCTGGCTGTCGAGCGCCTTGACGGTGCCGGTGGCAATTTTGTGGGTGTTGTCGCTGTCCCACGCTTCAACGGACAGTTCGCCGGTCTTGTCCAGATATTTCATGACCTCCTGCAGCTGATTCTGCGGAACCGTGAAGATCACGGAGATGGGCTGCATCATCGTCAGGATGGTCAGACCACCGGACTGGCCAGCCGTCACATAGTTGCCGATGTCGAGCACGCGGATACCGACACGGCCTTCGACCGGCGCAATGATGTGACAGTACATCACGTTCAGTTCGGCATTGCGGACATTGGCCCGGTCGAATTCGACCTGACCTTCAAGCTGCTGCACCGTGAATTCCTGATCGCGCGCCGTCATGGCGGAGGTCGAGTTCTGTTTGATCAACCGCTGGTAACGGGCGTTGTCCACACGGGCCTTTTCAAGCTGCGCCATATCGGCGGCCAGTGTGCCGCGATATTGGGCGAGCGTGGCCTCATAGGGGCGCGGGTCGATCAGTTCGAGTTCGTCACCCTTATGGACGTGCTGGCCTTCCTTATAATAAACGGCCGAGATATGGCCGTTGACGCGCGGCGTGATCGTCACGTTTGTCACGGGGACGACTGTGCCGAGCTCCTGAAAGATCACGGGCATGTCGCCGGTATGGACGGTTGCGACGGCAACGGGCTGCACGCTTCCATCGGCTGCGGCACCACGACCGTGCTTGTGTGTCGCGCCATGAGGGCGGAAGATCGCGAACAGGATCAGAAGAGCAATCAGAAGAACAACGCCCCAGAGGATCCAGCGCCGACGGCGGGACCGCGCAGGAGGGGGAGAAGACTGGGCGGTGCTGTTCGTAAGGCGGTCGCTGGAGCTGGCCGTCTGCTGATCCATGGTGGTTCTGTCTTTCCGCATAGCAGAGCGCAGGGCTCTCAGGCGACGATGTTATGTGTTTTCATGCTTATACGGCAGGAGGCCAGCGCCTGCCATGACGCGACCTTAAATCCTGTTCAGTTTTGGTAATGAAAATCAAAAAGACCGAAAATGATACTTTTCGTTACATTTATGGATATGAGGTTGGCCGCAGGGCTTGTCTCTTTTCGGTGCAACGATCATATCGGGTTGGAACCGGATGTCTCTGTTATGCGTTTGCATTGAGGACAGGTTAATCCGGACAGAGGAGAACAAAATGGCCGATACAACTGAAACGAAGGTCGAAGGCCTTGTGGATGAAGCCAAGGGCAAGCTCAAGGACGGTTTTGGCGGCTTGACCGGCGATGCGAAGCTTCAGGCCGAAGGCAAGTTCGATCAGCTTTCCGGCATGGCACAGCAGGAATTCGCCGATCTGTACGACGAAGGCGAAACCAAGCTCGAAGCCGCAACGGCGTTTGTGCAGGATCGTCCGCTGATCTCGCTGGTGATCGCCACAGTTGTCGGAATGATCGTTGGTGGTCTGCTGTTCGGTCGTAAAAGCGACTGAGGCCCAACAGGCGTTTCGACCATAGGGACGTCTTTGTGCTAAAAGCCTTCCGGAGTAATCCGGGAGGCTTTTTTTCATGGAATGGTTTTACGACAACAACGGGCAGCAGGCCGGTCCAGTCTCCCGTGAGGAAATCCTGCGTCTGATCATGCAGCGGCAGATCAAGCCCGAAACGCTCGTCTGGACACAGGAATTCGGCGCAACATGGCGTCCGGCCAGCGCTGCGGGGCTTGTCTCTCCGCTGACGGGGCTATTGCGGATGTCTGCGGGGAGTTCGGAGCACTGGGCCTGGGCGCTTCTGGTGGGGCCATGGCTGATCCAGCGCCTGACGTTGCTGATCCTGGACTGGCGCCAGATCCCGGACAGTGGCCGGATAGGGCCGCTGTCCGTCGTCGGGATGATGTCGCTGCTCCTGTTCTTCATATCGTTCATGCTGGACCGTAATTCCCTTCGCGAAAGCGGAAAGACGCCGCCGGGTTTCTGGTGGTGGCTGTTTCTGCCGGGATATTTCTGGAAGCGGCGCCAGATCGTCGGCCGGGGGCTGTCGCTGCTGGTCGTCAGCCTTGTGCTTCTTGCCGTCAATGTGACGGAGAAAATCTATCAGTTCCCTCAGATCGAGAAGGAACTTCAGATGCAGCATGGACAGACGGCCCAGCCCGCTCCATCGGCTCCATCAGAGCCCGGTCAGGAGAATCAGCAGGAAGAGCTCTGACACCGTAGGTAAAGAGTCTTTCCCACCACACTTGACATATTAAACTTAGAACAAACGCATTTTTGGGCTTCCCTTTCGAGTCGCCATGATTCAAAACCGATTCGGTCACCTGATTTCGCGGTGATCTGTCGGGGAGACGCTCACAAATGCCGGATTACGCCCTGGAAGCTGCCCATGGGGGGCTGGTCGTCGGGATCGACGAAGTCGGGCGTGGTCCTCTGGCAGGACCGGTGGTGGCTTCTGCCGTAGCTTTTACGGCACAGCCGTCTGACACTCTGGCTGCCCTTCTCGATGATTCCAAGAAACTGACGGCTCGGCGCCGGATGCTCGCCTATGAGGCCCTGATGGCTGACGAACAGGCGCTGATCGGCATTGGCGCGGCATCCGTTCTGGAAATCGAGCAGATCAATATCGCTCAGGCCTGTTATCTGGCCATGCGCCGGGCGCTGTCCCGGCTCGGCCGGATGCCAGACCTTGCCCTTGTGGACGGCAAACATGCCCCGAAACTCCCCTGTCCCATCAAAATGGTGATCGGTGGCGACGGGATCAGCCTGTCCATTGCCGCAGCCTCCATCATCGCCAAGGTGACGCGGGACCGCCTGATGGCGCGTCTGGCCATGCGCCACGATGCTTATGGCTGGGAGCGCAATGCGGGTTACGGCACGGCTGCACACATGCAGGGCCTGAAACTCCGTGGGGTGACACCCCATCACAGGCGCGGGTTCGCGCCGATACGAAACATGATTGAAGCAGAGGCACACGCAGCATGAGCGGTGAATTTCCCGTCGACCAGATCCTGCGTGGAGAATGCATCGAAACGATGAAGACGCTGCCCGATGGGAGCGTGGACTGCATTTTCGCCGATCCGCCATACAACCTCCAGTTGCGCGGCGAGCTTCGTCGTCCGGACGAGACTGTCGTGGACGGCGTGGATGACGATTGGGACAAGTTCGCGGATTACGCGACCTATGATAATTTCACGCGCGAATGGCTCAGAGAAGCACGCCGGATTTTGCACAAGGACGGCACGATCTGGGTCATTGGCTCCTATCACAATGTCTTCCGTCTGGGCGCTATTATGCAGGATCTGGGATTCTGGATCCTCAACGACATCGTCTGGCGCAAATCCAACCCGATGCCGAATTTCCGCGGGCGGCGTTTTACGAACGCGCATGAGACGCTGATCTGGGCGGCACGTGGTCCGCAGAGCAAATATCGATTCAACTATCAGGCTATGAAGGCCCTGAACGACGACCTTCAGATGCGCTCTGACTGGTATTTGCCGCTCTGCACGGGCAATGAGCGCCTGAAGAACGAACATGGCCTGAAACTGCATCCGACGCAGAAGCCGGAAAGCCTGCTGCATCGCGTTCTGGTGGCGTCGACCAATGCCAATGATGTGGTGCTGGACCCGTTCTGCGGCAGCGGCACGACCCCGGCAATGGCCAAGCGTCTGGGGCGTCATTACATCGCCATCGAACGGCACCCGGATTACGTCAAGGCCGCGCGGGAGCGTGTGGCGCGGGAAGAGCGCCTGACCTCCGAGCAACTGGCGACGACGCCAGCACGGCGCGAAATGCCGCGTATCCCGTTCGGAAGTTTCGTGGAGACGGGCGTTCTACCCGCAGGGACGGTGCTCTACGATCGGCAGAAGCGTCTGAAAGCAACCGTGACCCCGGATGGTACGCTCGTATCGGGCAACCAGCGCGGCTCTATTCACAAGCTCGGCGCAGGTCTGACGGGCGCGCCGTCCTGCAATGGCTGGACGTTCTGGTATTTCGAGCGCGACGGCCAGTTCGTTCAGATCGACGTCCTGCGTCAGGAAAGTCAGGCGCTGCGCAACGTCGGTTGACGGAAAACCAGCGCCCATAAAAAAAGCCGGAGAATGTTCTCCGGCTTTTTTTGCGTCTGGATCAGGAGCGTTTAGTGCCCTGCAAAGCCGAGGAAGCCGATGGAAGGATCGGCCTTGCCGCCGCTTGCGTCGAAATGCGGGGAAGCGGCGACGGAGGCGCGTTTGGGCGTGACGGATTTCCCGCCGATCGTCAGATGACCGCTGCCGTTCTTCATCTCCACACCCTGATCGGACACGCTGTTCTCGATCTTACCGTCCGGATTATAGGTCCGCATCGAAAGCAGCAGGAACATGATGTCCTTGCGGTTCAGGTCGATGGCCATGTCCAGCGGCGTCTGGTCCAGAACATTGTGCCCACCCATATCGGCGCCGCGGTTGAGCGCTTCTTTTGCCGCGTTAAGCGAGCCGCGGTTGATGGCATCGAACAGGGCGACGGTCGGGTTCACGTCGGCGCGGGCATGACCGGCATCGTCGTCGGAGGATTCTGCTCCCGGGAGGGCGGAAGGCGGCGCGGCGCGCTGGGCGGCCTTGCGGGCTTCGGCTTTCTTCTGGTTGGCCTCGGCTTCCTGTTCAGCCTCGGCGTCGTCGGCATCCTGAGCCTGGGCGTGATGCCAGGGTACGAGAATCGTCGGCGTCATTGCCAGAGCGGCAACGAGCAGCAGGCGGGGCAGGGTGGGGAGCAGTCGCATAAAACCAATATACTGTGATCGTTCGTCCTGCGCGAGTCTGCAGATGCCTCTCGGAGGTGCCGGATTGTGACATTTTTTCAATGACCTTCCCGCCACCAGCCGATTGCGAGGAAAACCAGCGCTGCAAGCAGGGCTGCCCATGCCGGAACGAGGTCCGTCGTTCGCGTTTCGCCTGCGACAGCGGCCGTGGTGACGGGCAGGCCCATCCAGTCCGAGCCGGTCATGGCCGAGCCAATGGGAACCTGTTTCAGATGGGGCGTATGATCCGCAACCCACGCCACGGTTCCTCCCGATGCCTGAGCGCTGCCGCCCATGACGGTTGCGGTGGCGCGCAGATCCTGCCGTTCGACCGGATCGTGGGAAACGGGGCTGGCGAAAGCGACCAGACCATCCTGCCGGACACTCCAGATGCCGGGTGTTGTGGCGGCCAGCGTGACGTGCCAGACGCCATCCGTCTGTTTCAGGGTAACGGGCGTGCGCTTTCCGTCCGGCGCCGTGACGAAAGCCTCAGGCGAAACAGCTTGTCCCGCAGCGTGGCGCTCTATATCGAGTTGGCCGTTTTCGATCCGGGCGGTGAGGCGGTTTTCTTCAAGATCCGGCTCTTTCATGAGCCAGTGTGACAGCCGCCGCAAAAGCTCGGCCTGCGGTCCACCACCGCCTTCGCCACGAGACCACAGCCAGAGCTGGTCCGACATGAGCATGGCCACCCGCCCCCGATCAACACGGTCCAGAAGCAGAAGCGGCGCGCCGTCCGGGCCACGCATCAGGTCTTCGCCGTGCGACTGGTCCGGGCGCAGGGCACGATACCAAGGGCCCCAGTCTTCCGTCAGACCAGCCGTGACGGGATGGGTTTTGCCCAGAGCAGTCAGGGAAGGACGGAAAGCCTGCGTGACGACCCCGTCCGTCCCGACATGGGCCGGAAGAATCTGTGCGAGGCTGGTATCCTGAAGGGTGCCGTCCTGTGTGAATTCAGGCCCAGCCGTCACCAGTAGTCCGCCGCCGTTGCGGACATAATCGGCGATATTGGTCAGGTACTCGTCCGGCAGGATGTTGCTGTTGCGAAAGCCGTCCAGAATGATGAGATCGAAACTGCGGATCTTTTCCTGAAACAGTTCGCGAATGGGGAATGGAATTAGAGCCAGATCCGACAGCGGGGTGCCATCATCCGTGTTGGGGGAGCGCAGAATGGTGAAGTGGACGAGATCCACGGACGGATCGGCCTTCAGTAACCTCCGCCAGACCCGCTCTCCCTGATTGGGAACGCCGGACACCAGCAGCACCCGCAGCCGGTCGCGCACGCCCCGGATCCGCACGACGTCGCTGTTGTTTTCCGTAGATGCCTCGCCGGCCAGCGGAGAGACGGACAGGCCGACAAGCGTTTCGCCGGGATGCTGGACCGGAACCGTGATATCCTGTGGCGTGCCGGTCCGGATCGGGCGGGTTTGCGGCGGGGCATCGCCCGAGCGGATCGTGAGAACGGCGTCGGCTGCACCCGGGGCGCCGAGATCGTCGACCTGAACGCGGATCGTGGCGTTCTGTCCGACGATGGCATAGGGCGGCGTGCTCAGGATGCGCAGGCGACGATCCTGTTCCTCGCCCCGCGCCGTCAGCAGAAGATGCAGCGGAAGTTTCTGTCCGTCCGGTCCCTGAAAGCGCGCTGGAAGATGGGCTGGAACGTCATGATCCATGCCGTCCGTCACGACGATGGCACCTGCGAACCGGCCCTGCGGCAGATCCGCGTGGTCCAGCGCCTCGAACAGGCGGGTGCCGTGGCCTGTGCCGCCGGGAACATCGACGCGATGCAGGGTCAGGCCCGGAAGATGGGCCGCATCCTGCATGATCTGCCGTGCGGTCTGATCCGCGATAGTCGTGCGGGGGCCTACCTGCATTGAGGCCGAACGATCCACAACCAGCAGCGCATCCTGCGGCACCGGACGAAGCACCGGATGAAGTGCGCGCGGCCCGGACAGCCATCCCAGAAGGGCCAGAACAGCGAGAGCCCGCCAGAGCATTCCGCGCGCGCCACGCAGGGCACCGTAAAGCGCGCCCGCAACACTGAGTGCGGCCAGCGTCGCCAGCAGCCAGACGGGCAGCATCGGAGAAAGATCGAACATCATGGTGCGTCCTCCTCGTCGGCGGAGGCGGGACTGGTTGTGGCGGGTGCTGCATCCGGGCTGCCGAGGCGGCGGAGCATTTCAGGATACTGGGCCTGATCGTTCTTGTAGTTTCCGGTCAGGGCGTAGAGCACCATGTTCACGCCGAAACGATAGGCCTGCGTGCGCTGGTCTTCGCCCCCGGGAATGACGGCGAAGGGATGGTTGCCCGAGCCGTCTACGGCCCAGGCATGTGCCCAGTCGCCATTGCCGATGATGACGGGACTGACGTCATCATTCGCCTCGTCCCCGTTGCGCGCGACATAAACTGGCTGTCCGGCAACACGACCGGGAAAGCCGCTGTGTAGCAGATAGAAGGTATGGGCCAGAACGTGCTTGTCCGTCAGCTTGGCTAGTGGGGGCACGACGAGACCATCGGTCACGCGCTGCAACGCAGCCCGGGCAGCGGCGCTGGTTCCGGAATCTGTGTCGGTGCCTGCGCCCTGTTCGTCGATCAGCAGGATCCCGCCATGTTCCATGAAGGTATTGAGCGCTTTCGTTCGTTCGGGATCGGGCTGCATATCTGGCGTGATCGGCCAGTACAGGAGCGGATAGAACGCCAGATCGTCCTTGCCCGGAACGACGCCATCGGGATGGCCGAGCGTCGCGGAACTGCGGGCGCTCGTATAGTCGGAGAGACCCTGAAGTCCTTCGCGGGAGACGGCATCGATATCGTCATGGCCCGTAAGAACATAGGCCAGCCGCGTTTCGAGTGCGGCCTGCGGTACGGTTGCCGGAAGGGTTGCGGATGTCTGTGCCTGCACATGGGCCATCGGCAGAAGTAGCAGACCTGCAACCGCCAGGGCGCCGAGCAGACCGCGCCGCCGCAGAGACAGGATCAGATCCAGCAGCAGCAGTAGCAGACCCGCCGCCATCAGCGCGGGGCCGATCGGACGATCCGCATGCGCGCCATCAGGCAGAATCCGGGTGCCGAGCAAAGGCTCCTCTACCATCGGCGAAGCAGCGTCACCGAGATTGAGTGCGCGCGTTCCACGGGCTGGACCATAAAGCCCGGCAGGATGCGTGACGGAAACATCCGTATGCGCCAGATCCGAAGCGCGAATGGAGCGTGCAGCCTGTGGCGGCATGACGAGGCCTCCATCGCTGCCGACAATACGCCACGGTGCCAGTTCCGCCGGACCGCCGCCCGCCACGCCAGCGGAGCGTTCGATCAGACGCTCCAGCATGTCGGGAAACAGCCCCGAAAGCGGCACGTTGGACCAGTCGGGCGAGGGTGTGACATGGAACAGCACGATCTCTCCATTGCCTTCCGCGCGCGCAGTCACGAGCGGGGTGCCGTCACTTAGAGCCGCCCAGACATGATCCGTCAGGCCCGTTTCGGGCTTGGCCAGAACCTGTCGTGAAACGGTGACATCGGGCGGAATCGTCAGGTCCGAAAACGGAGAGGTCTCGGGGAAGGGCGCCAGCGTCTGGGGTTTCCCCCATGACATCGGGCCGCCCAACTGACGCATCCCGCTCATGAGATGGACGGGAAGGAGCGCATCGGAGGTCGCGTCGGACGCGGCGGTCTGATCGGCCGCGAGACCAGGGCCTGCAAAGCGGACGAGCATTCCGCCATGACGCACCCAGTCCAGAACGCGATGGCGCGTCTGCTCGCCCGAAAGCGCACCATCCGTTGCGATCAGAACCGATAGTGGCGCGCCCAGCAGGGCCGTGGCATCGCCGCTATGCAGGTCCGCAATCGGTTGCAGGGCACGATTCAGGAAGAATGCCGATCCGACAAGAGGTGTCGCGTCGCCGGGCGTCTGGAGAATACCGACCGGGCGGCGGTGATCGGCCTGTCCCATCAGATGCACAGCAGCAGGACCGGTCGCGCCTTCAAGTGTCAGACGGTCGAGCTGATTGCGTAGCAGGGCCGGGAGGGAGAGCGTCTGGTCCTTCCCCGTCGTGAGAGGATAGGCCGCAAGCGTGCCGCCATTGGCGTTGACGGCATGCAGCGTCACGGTCCGGCTCGGGCAGGGCAGCGTATCGACTGTCGCATGAAGCGCACCGTCCTGACCTGTCGCGGCATCAAGGCGCAGGATGTCACAGCCGTTCCAGCGCATATCCTGAACGGACCGCGCCTTCGCAAGCGCGCCACGCAGCGCATCGTCTCCCGTCGCAGCCAGACCGTCCGAGAGAACCATCACGCGCTGGTCCGCCAGATCCCGTTCCCGAAGCAGGGCGGCCAGCGCCTGACGGTCCGTTGGCCAAGGCTGCGGACGCAAATGTGAGAGATGTTCGGATAGGGCATGGGAATCGTGGGTCGTAAACGCTTCGGGCATTGCGCCGTCCGGTGCGCGTGCAGCGTGCAGGAACGTGACGTCCTGACCGTTGCGGATCGCGGTTTCGCCAAGCGCGAGCGCTGCGGAAATACGGTCGGTCCAGTGCGGAATGGCGGCCCAGCCATCGTCGAGAATGAGGGTCAGCGGTCCGTTGCCGGTTTCGGTTTGATGCGGCGTCAGGACAGGGCGCGCCAGCCCGAAAATGATGAGGGCCACCGCCACCATGCGCAGAATCAGAAGCCAGAGCGGGGAACGAGCGGCGTCCTCCCGCCGGGCCGTGAGCCGGTTCAGGATGAGCAGGGACGGAAAGGACTGTTCCTGCGGAGCGGGCGGCGTCGCGCGCACCAGCCACCACAGCGCAGGCAGGGTGAGCAGACCAAGCAGCAGGAACGGAGCAAGAAGGATCATCGGCCGCCTCCGAGCGCCATGTGCAACGCCAGAAGCGCCGGAAGCGGGTTCCGCGACGTGTCATGCACGATGCAGTCGGCATGGAGCGACGCCGCACTCTGTTTCAGGGCCGCAAGATGCGCGTTCATCGCCTGCTCATAGGCCGGACCGAGACTTTCCATGGCGGGAAGAGTCAGAACACCCCCTTCGAGTCCTTCAAACCGAATTCGGCCGGAGTGTTTCAGCTCCCGCTCTGCCGGATCGAGAATGCAGAGGAGATGGGTTCGTACCGGGCGGCTGGCGCAGGTTTTGAGGAACGTGTCGATCCGGTCTTCGTCCCACAGGAAATCGCTGATTACGACCAGATCGGACCGTGGAGGAACCAGAGACATGCGGGGAAATTCGGGCTCATCCGCATCCGGACGCAGAAGGGATGCCGCCAACCGCGGGAGAACCTGACGTGCGGCAAGGGCGCGCCCGGCCTCGATTCCGGTCAGCAGACCCGCGCGCTCGCCGCCACGCAGGGACGCGGACGCCAGCGCCAGCGTGCAAAGCTGCGCGCGTTCGGCTTTGGTGGGCAGGGTATCGGACGACCGCCACTGCATGGAGGGCGAGGGGTCACACCACAGCATCAGGGATTGGGCGTTTTCGCGCTCGCGCTCACGGACCCAGAACGTGTCTTCGACCGGCGAGCGGGCAGACTGACGCCAGTCGATGGACGTTGCGGGCTCGCCGGCATGATAGGGCCGGAACTGCCAGAAATCCTCGCCCGGTCCTGAACGTCTGCGGCCATGAACACCGCTTTGCAGGCTGGCGGCAATCTTTTCGGCTTCAAGAACGAGTGCGGGCAGGGGCAGGCTTTCCGCCTGCGCGGTCGGAGCGCCGGAACTGACGCCCCGGTTGCGGCGGAAGAAACTGCGCAGGGTATCGGACGGACTTTTCACGGCGATCAGAGGAGAGCCTGAGCCTGCTTGCGGATCAGGGCTTCGCTGTCCGTTCCGGCGGCACGGGCGCCAAAGCCCAGCCCGATACGATGGGACAGGACCGGGCTTGCAAGGGCGACAACGTCATCAAGGCTCGGCGCCAGACGGCCATCCAGCAGCGCACGCGCACGGGTGGCGATCATCAGCGCCTGAGCCGCACGAGGGCCGGGTCCGAATGACACGGCCTCCCGGACTTCCGGCGCAGCGGACGGATCTTCCGGGCGCAGCGAACGCGTCAGGCTCAGGATGGCATCCACGATCTGGTCGCCAACCGGCAGACGCCGGACGAGGTTCTGGGCTGCGAGAAGACTTTCCGCATTCATCAGGGCCGAAACCGTCGGCGTCGTGGCGCCTGTCGTCTGAAGCAGCATCTGCCGTTCCGCGTCCCGGTTCGGAAAGCCGAGGCTGATCTGGAGCATGAACCGGTCGAGCTGGGCTTCGGGCAGGGGGTAGGTGCCTTCCTGCTCGATCGGATTCTGGGTCGCGAGAACATGGAACGGGCGCGGCAGGGCATAGTCCTTGCCCCCCTGCGTGACCCGACGTTCCGCCATGGCCTGCAACAGGGCGGACTGGGTGCGGGGGCTGGCGCGGTTGATTTCGTCGGCAAGCACAAGCTGGCCGAAGATCGGGCCGGGCAGGAAGCGGAAGGCGCGTCGTCCATCAGCATCCTGATCGAGAATTTCGGCGCCTGTGATGTCCGACGGCATCAGGTCGGGCGTGAACTGGATGCGCGTGGCCTCCAGACCCAGAACCTGTGACGCCGTGTTGACCAGCAGGGTCTTGCCCAGACCGGGCGCGCCCATCAGAAGTGCGTGACCACCAGACAGGATCGTGACAAGAACCTGTTCGATGACGCTGTCCTGGCCCAGAACAATACTGCCGATGGCCTGACGGACATGATGGAGAACCGGAGCCAGACGATCGGCTTCAGCCACGTCCGCCTCGCCCCGCAGGGTGCCGGCGGAGACGCCGGAAGAATATTGCTGCTCGCTCATAGTGCCAGTCTGACAGGTGTGGGGGTTTCATCAAGGCTCGATTGCACCCAAGTTGGTGTGAGAAGAGAGTTTTTATGCAGTTGGAGGGAAAATTGAGCGATCATCAGTTCCGGCAGGCGGCCCGGCCTGACGTCTTCGCGGCTCCAGATCCGCTGGTGGCACCGTCCTCTTTTCCCGACTGCTCGTCCACGGGGCCTCGAAAGCTGCCCTTTCTGATCCAGCGCGACGGGACGTGGCTGTATCGTGGCTCTGCGGTAAAGCGCAAAGCCATGCTGTGCATGTTTTCGTCCATGCTGACCCGCGATCCTGAAGGTATCTACTGGCTGAAAACGCCGATGGAACAGGGGATCATTCAGGTCGAGGACGCCCCGTTCGTGGCGGTCGAACTGGATTTTCGCGGAACCTGCGGTCGCCAGCAGAACCTGTGTTTCCGAACCAATATGGACGAACTGATCTGCATTGGCCCTGAACATCCGCTGTCGTGCGACTGGGACCGGCCTTCGGAAGAGTGTGCAGGTGTACCTTATATCCATGTGCGGGATGGCGAAGGCGCCTTTCCAATCCAGGCTCGGGTGACGCGCGCGGTCCATTATGAACTCGCGGCTCTCGCCGTTCCCGGTCATGTGAAGGGAAAGCCCTGTCTCGGTGTCTGGAGTCAGGACTGCTTTTTCCCGCTTTCGCGGCCTGCATGACACAGAGCTCTGGTCTGCTGGAGCGGCTGCCGGATCGGAAAGGTCTGGACCGGATCTGGAGTGTCCTGCCTGAGGCCCGTCTTGTTGGCGGTTCCGTTCGTGATTTGCTCGCAGGCGTTTCTGTCCATGATCTGGACCTTGCGACTCCGGAGCCTCCCGAGGACGTTCAGCGTCGGCTGGAAGGTGCGGGAATTCGTGTGATCCCGACCGGCTTGTCTCATGGAACGGTAACAGCGGTGCTGGATGGTGTTCCGTATGAGATCACGACCCTGCGCCGGGATGAAGAAACGGATGGACGTCATGCGATTGTGGTCTGGACGCAGGACTGGGCGGAAGACGCAGCCCGGCGCGATTTCACGATAAATGCCATGTCGCTGGATCGTCATGATCGTCTCCATGACTATTTCGGAGGACAGGAGGATCTGAAAAGCCGTCAGGTCCGTTTTGTCGGGGACGCATCGCGTCGGATTGCAGAAGACGCCTTGAGAGCACTGCGTTTTTTCCGGTTCGACGCGCGTTATGGAAACGGCAATCCTGACCGCGCTGCCTGTAAAGCCGTGTCAGAGCAACTCGGACTGATTGGGACGCTTTCTGCCGAAAGGGTCGCGTCTGAACTTTTGAGAATACTGTCGGGTCCGCGCCTTGCGGAAACAATCGCAGCAATGGCGGCAGTTGGACTCTTGCCGGTGATCCTGCCGAACCCGGACCCGGCCGATTTGAACCGTTTGCTGAATTGCGGTGTTCCGGCAGACCCCCTGCTCAGGTTATTTGCTCTCTGCCACGAGAGCAGCCGGGCGTTGCCCGGACGACTGAAACTTTCCAATGCGGATGCGGCAAGAATTGACGTCTGGGCCTCAGACAGACCGGCCTTGTCTCCGGGCATGTCTGACGATGACTTGAGACGACTGCGCGCGGAGCAGGATCTGGACCCGCTTGTGGAACGGAGCTGGCTGCAACAGGCCCGTCTTACGGGCGGACCTGACAGAATTTGGGACGTTTTTCGCTCCAGATTGCAGGCGCTGCCACAGCCGCATTTCCCGTTATCGGGCAAGGATGCCCTTGCTCACGGCATTCTGCCGGGACCGGGCATGGGGCAGTGGTTAAAAAAAGGCCGGGACTGGTGGATGGCGCAGGGATGTCTGCCGGATCAGGCGCAGTGTCTGGCCTATCTTGTCGCGCATCCGTGAGATGGCGGTTTCGTCCTTTTCGCAAGGTTTGCTACACCCCCGGACATGACGAAAACCACAGCCCTTGATACGGACAGCCGCGTCCTGATGAAACGCATCTGGCGCGAGGAAATGCGCCAGCATGTGGGACGGATCATTTCCGTCGTTGTTCTGACCGTTCTGATGGCCGCGCTGACCGCGCTTTATCCCGCCGTCATCAAGCGGGCCGTGGACATGTTTGCGGCGCATGATTCCCGGATCCTGTATCAGGTCCCGGCTCTTGTCGTGCTTGTGACCGGACTCAAGGCCGCGTCCCAGTATGGGCAGACAATTGCCGTGCAAGGGCTTGTTCTGGCGGTGATTCGCGGGTTGCAGTCCCGCATGTTCGCGCATTCGCTTCAGGCAGATGTCTCGACGATTGAAAAGGACGCGCCCGCCAAATGGGCCGCCCGCTTCACGACCGACGCCATTTCGATCCGCGAGGCCATGATCCGCGTGGTCAACGCGCTCGGAGACGCCGTGACGGTGGTGGGGCTGGTGATTTCCATGATCGTGACGGACTGGGAACTGAGCCTGATCGCGCTCGTACTGTATCCGGTGGCGGCTGTCCCCATCCAGAAGTTGGGCAAAAAGGTACGCCGCGCCTCGGGCGGTATGCAGGAGCAGATTGGCGAAACGTCGGCCCTGCTGAACGAAAGTTTCGCTCTGGCCCGGCAGATCCGTATCTACCGTATGGAAGACCGGGAAAGCACGCGGGTCGATCACTCCCTCGATCTGCTCCATTCGGCATTTCTGCGCATTGCAAAAGGCCGTGCCCGCGTCGATCCGGTGCTTGAGGTTCTGGGTGGTGCAGCCGTGGCTGCCGTGCTGGGGTTCGCGGGCTGGCGGGCTGCTCAGGGCGGCGCAACGCTCGGAGATTTTACTGCGTTCATCGCAGCCCTTCTCACCGCATCCCGCCCCATCCGCGCGCTGGGCTCGCTCAACACGGCTCTTCAGGAAGGGCTGGCCGGATTGTCGCGTGTTTTCGCAGTGATTGACGAACCCCCTGCTGTGATGGAGCGGGCGGGTGCAAAGCCCCTTCCAGCAGGCAAGGGACACTTGGTGTTTGAGCAGGCCGGTTATCGTTATGAAGACGGCCGGGTTGCGTTGCGCGGCCTGACGTTCGATGTGCAGCCCGGAAAAACCGTGGCGCTTGTCGGTCCCAGCGGGGCCGGAAAATCCACGGCTCTGTCCCTGATCCCGCGTCTGCATGATGTGAGTGAAGGGAGCATTCAACTGGAAGGCGTGGATCTGCGCGATCTGACGCTCTCATCCCTTCGTGATGCCATCGCCTATGTCAGCCAGGACACAACCCTGTTCGACATGTCTCTGATCGAGAATATCTGGATCGGGCGACCGTCAGCGTCGCGGGATGAGGTCGAAAAGGCATGCGCCATGGCGGCAGTCGATTTTCTCGATAATCTGCCAGCAGGACTGGAAACGCGGGTGGGGCCGGGCGGACGTCGACTGTCGGGCGGCCAGCGTCAGCGTGTGGCACTGGCCCGTGCTCTTCTGCGCAACCCGCGGGTGCTGCTTCTTGATGAAGCAACGAGCGCGCTGGATTCTGAAAGTGAAGCGCGGGTTCAGAAAGCCTTGGCCAATCTGCGTTCGGGCCGCACGACCGTGATCGTGGCGCACCGGCTTTCAACGGTTCAGGCGGCGGATCTCATCGTCGTTATGGATCATGGTGCCGTCGTCGAAGCGGGCACGCATGCGGAACTTCTCAGACAGGACGGTCTTTATGCGCGGCTGGTACGAACCCAGTCTTTGGCGGCGGCCTGAAACAGGGCCGTCAGTTCTGGAATTAAAGCGGCATACAGGTCTTTCTTGAAGCCCAGATCGCGTTCCAGAACATCATTCGGCTCAACCCATTCCCAGCAGTCGAATTCTGCTGGCGCATGAAGGTCCAGCCGAATATCGGAGTCTTGTCCTTCATATCCCATCACGAACCACTTCTGGGTCTGTCCCCGGAAGCGGCCTCCCAGAGCTTTGCCGATCAGGGCAGATGGCAGATCATAGGACAGCCATCCCTCACGCTCGGCAAGAATGCGGGCGTTGCTTGTGCCGATTTCTTCGCCCATCTCTCTTATGGCGGCTGTTTCGGGCGTCTCGCCCTCATCGATCCCACCTTGCGGGCACTGCCAGACACGCCCCGGAAGATCTGTCCGGCAGGCGATGAACAGCTTGCCCTCCCGATTAAAGAGCGCAATTCCGACATTCGGACGATAGGGCAGGGTCATGCAATCGCTCATAAAGGGGCAAGCGGGCTGGAAGACAGCAGATTGGCGGCCTGATCGTTTGCAATGCCGCTATCGACGAAACTGGACGGCGGCACCAGAACAAAGCTGGCTGCGGCCGGGCCTTTGAGCCAGTTTGCAAGACGGTCGATCATGACGGGGGTGACAGGACCGACCATAAGCAGAATTTTCGTGGGCTTTCCGTCCTGGGGCAGTAGAGCGGCAAGACGGCTGTCCAGAGTGGCCGCGTCCGTGTCGCCATCAATCCAGGCCGTCGCGGTCATGCCGCGTGTACGGCGACCATCCTGTGCAGAGCCAGCCAGATAAAAAAGCCCTTTACTGCTGATGAAACTGGCAATCGGAGCAAAATCCGGCGAGGTCGCATATCCGCCACCCGGCTGATCGTCTCCGTTTTCAGAAGCGTCCGTCAGGCCTTCTGCGCCTGTGGCTCTGGACAGGCACCATTCCAGTTCTCGCTGGTCATCGGCGGCGGAGTTGCCGTATCCGAGTGCATGCGGGCCTTCATCGACGCGTTCGGGGTGTGCGCTCTGCATCGGAAGCGTGACATAGACTTCACGATGGCTGGCATGGGCGCGGGCAATAATGTCGCCGATATTGCTCACATAAGGCGAAATCCCGACCGCAACTGGGGCTGGAATGCGCGAAAGAACGTCGTAGGTCAGCGCGTCGGAATAACCGAAACCCTGAAGCACGATTGCAATGGCGGTTTTGTCCGCCGGAACTGCGGGTGGAGGCGGTCTGACGACGGCTGCTGGACTGGCGGCGGCAGGCGACGGCAGAGGTTGTTGCGTCACTGCGGTTGAGGGGGCTGCCAGTGTGGGCGGAACGGCTTTGGCGGGAATGACTGTCGGTGCCGCAACCGGCATTGCAGGTTGCTGCACCTCAGATGGACTGACAGAACGGACTGCCTCTTTCGGCACCGGTGTGGAGACGATTGAGGAAGCGTTCTGTGCAGGCGGAGCTTCCGGTCGTGCCGGGGGGGTAGTTTTTGCCAGAACGACAGGTTTCTGCTGATGAAACAGAAACGCTGCCGCTCCGGCTCCTCCTGCCAGAAGGACGGCCCAGAACGCGATCAGAAGGCGTCCGATAACGGGAAGTCGTTGCCAGAGCCCTGCGCGGCTGGAGGCGGGACGGTTCTGCACGATCCGGGATGTCCTTAGTTAGTGATGTGCTTCAGGCGGTTTGGGGGCAGCAGGAGCGGCAGCTTTGACTTCGGTTGCCGGTGCTGTCGCAGGAGCAGGATTTGAAATGCCTGCCATCGCGTTGACGACCTTGATGGCTTGCTGAAGCTGGAAATCTGTCGCGGGCTTCGTCGCGTCAAATGCGGGCCAGTTGGCATCCGGCATTTTGGGAATGGATTTCGCAATCGGCGGAATATCTGTGCGTGGCGTTTCGGTTGTCCGGTTGCCGCCGATATTCGTCAGAATATGGGATAGATCCGCTTCACGATATCCGTAAGAATCGTCGTCCTTTGTTTCGGAGACGGGGATATCGGGGGTGATGCCAAGGCCCTGAATGGAGCGGCCGGACGGCGTGTAGTAGCGGGCTGTCGTCAGGCGGACTGCACCCTGATCTCCGATCGGGATCAGGGTCTGGACCGAACCCTTACCGAAAGTTTTTTCGCCGAGGATGATGGCGCGGTGATGGTCCTTCAGCGCACCAGCCACGATTTCACTGGCCGAAGCGGAACCACCATTCGTCAGAACGACGATCGGAAGGCCATTGGTGATGTCCGTACCCTTCGCGTCCCAGCGCTGGTTGTTTTCCGCATGGCGGCCACGGATGGAGACGATTTCTCCGTCCTTGATGAAATCGTCCGCGACCGCGATGGCCTGATCGAGTTTGCCGCCCGGGTTGGAACGCAGATCGAGGATGATCCCGGTCAGCTTGCCGCCGGGGGTCTTGGCCGCTTCTGCCTTGAGCTTGTCGAACGCGGCATGCATGGCGCCTTCGAGATCGTCATCGAATTCGGTCAGACGGATATAGCCCGTGCTGCCGTAGAGAGCAGATTTTACGATCTGGACATGGACGATTTCGCGCGTCATGTCGAAGGTCAGGGTTTTGCCGGTCTTGGGGCGAACGACTGTCAGGCTGATTTTGGTACCTGGATCGCCGCGCATCTTGCGGACGGCCTGATCGAGCGTCAGGTCATCAATGCTTTTGTGGTCGACCATCGTGATGAAATCGCCCGGCTGGATGCCCGCACGTGCGGCCGGAGTGCCGTCGATCGGGGAGACGACACGGACATGGCCGGATTCACCCTGAACCTGAAGACCCAGACCGCCGAACTTGCCCGAAATCTCGGTCTGCATGTCGTGGAACTGGGCTGCGGTCATATAGGAGGAATGGGGGTCGAGGTTGCCGACCATGCCATCCAGCGCGTTGTTGATGAGGTCCTTGTCGGACACGGGGTGGACATATTCCGCCTTCACCACGTCCATGACCGTTCCCAGCAGAGTCAGCAGACGAACGGTTTCCGCGCTGTTGTCATGAGAAATCTCACGGGCGAAGGCTGCGCCCGGAAAGTCGCTGGAGCCAGCAAGACGCAGGGCGCCCGGTCCGACAGCCAGTCCGGCCAGAAAGGCGGTGCCCAGCAACAGGCCACTGCGAAACTTCATGTGATCTCCATCCTCGGGCACGAAGGAACCTGCTGGCCGACGGTGCTCCGCAGGGAGACTAGGCCGGTTCAGGTTGCCAAATTACTAAGATACGATCCTACAAGGTCAGACGCGCTCGGCAAACCGGGTCAGAGGAAAGGAGCCGGGCTGACCACCTGTGCGCCATGGCGGAGCTGGACAAAAAGCATTCCTTCCGCCGCAGGCATCTGGCCGAGTGTGGCAGCTTTCCTGATGCTTTGGCCACCCGAAACAGTGAGTTGGCCGAGCCCCGATAACACGAAACGATAGTTGCGTCCGCAATCGAGGATCAGCATTTGCCCAAAAGAGCGGAAAGGACCGGCAAATTCGACTCGGCCCGTACAGGGAGCCTGTACGGGGGCAGAAGAGAGGGCGGCATAGGTAATACCGGTGGCCGGTCCGGCTTCTGTTGCCTGCCCCCAGCGGATCGCAACATGGCCCGGAACCGGGGCGTGGCCGCCGGTGCTGGAAACACCCTGTCCGGCGGAAGAGAGTGATTGGGCCTGAGAGCGCGCATGGCGGGCGCGCTCGAATTCGTGCTGGCGGGCGAGGGCCGCGGCTTCTTTTTCGAGCTCGGCGCGGGCCTGTGCTTCCTGTCGTACCAGACTGGCGATTTCCGAAGAAAGTTCCGCTGCGGCCTGCATGGCGTCGGCGACGGCTTTGCGGGCTTTTTGCGCGCCCTGATCTGCGACGGCTTCCTGATGCGCGGCAATTCGAGTCCGGGCCGCGGCGGTGTTGCGTTCATGCGTCTGTTGCGTCAGCAGGTCCGATAATTTTTTCTGGTGCTGTTCCAGATCGCTGCCGATGGCATGGAGTTCGTCTTCGCGGGACTGAAGGGTCTGGGCGCGCTGTCGGGTGAGCTGGGAAAACCCACCGAGAATGGACAGGGCGGTGACGCTTTCGGACGCTGTTTCCGGAGATGCCAGCAATGCTGCGTCAGGCGCGATGGACAGGCGCGCTGCGATGGGGAGCAGGGGTTGCAGGGCGGCATTCTGTTGCCGGATGTCGGCCTGAATGGCTGTCCGTTTGTTTTTTAGTTCTGAGATGTTGGCCTGTAGAGTCTGGATGCGACTCTGGGTGCTGTCCATGGCGGACTGTGCCGTATGGGTCTGGGCGGTATAAGCGAGTGTCCGGGCTGTATCCTGCCGGGCTTTTGCCTCGGCCTGCGCCGACGCGATCTGTTTGGCGCGCAGGGTTGCGGCTTCTGCGGCCTGTTGCTGTTCCAGTGCGCGGCGTGCGGCCTGTGCGCGGGCGAGGGCTTTCTGCCCCGCGCTCGGCGCTGTCGCCGTTGATTTGGCAGGATGGTGGTGTGACGCATGATGCGCTGTCGCCCAGTGGGGCGACAGGAGCAAGGCAAGCGGCAGAATGTGTCGTGGATCAGGGGCTTTCAAGCAGGGAGACACCCGTCATTGCGTCAGGCTGCCTGATATTCATGAGAGCCAGCATTGTCGGGGCGAGATCCGCCAGACGGCCGTCATGAATGGTTTTGCCGTCTGCGTGGGCGAGAATGACCGGCACGACATTCAGGGTGTGGGACGTATGGGCACCGCCCGTTACGGGGTCTCGCATGGTTTCGCAGTTGCCGTGATCCGCTGTTACGAGCAGGGCCCCGCCTGCTTTGACAATGGCGTCATTGATACGGCCCAGCCCCTGATCGACCGTTTCGCAGGCCTTGATGGCGGCGGGCAGGGAGCCTGTGTGACCGACCATGTCCGGATTGGCGAAATTCAGGACGATCATGTCAAATTTACCGCTCTCGATGGCGGCAACGGCCTTGTCCGTCAGTTCGGGTGCGGACATTTCGGGCTGAAGATCGTAGGTCGCGACTTTGGGGGACGGGACCAGAATGCGCTCCTCACCCTCGAACTGGACTTCGCGGCCACCGTTGAGGAAGTAGGTGACGTGCGGATATTTTTCCGTCTCCGCCATGCGGAGTTGCGTTTTGCCCGCTTTGGCCACCACATCTCCCAGTAGATCGTCGAGCGGTACCTTGGAGAACAGCACACTCATGTAGGGGGCGAGATGGTCGGAGTATCGGGACATGCCGCAGACGGAGGCGAACTTTATTTTCCGCCCGCTCTCATATTCCGCAAAGTCCGGCAGAACCAGAACGTCCAGAAGCTGGCGGATGCGGTCTGCGCGGAAATTGCAGGAGAGGATGCCGTCTCCGTCCTTCATTCCGGCGTAATCGCCCAGAACGGTGGGAAGAACGAATTCATCGCCCTTGTCGCGGTCGTAACTGGCCTGAAGAGCGGAGAGCGCATCCGGAGCGTGAGGCCCCTCCGCATCGCGAATGGCCGAGACGGCTAGCCCGACACGTTCCCAGCGGCGATCGCGGTCCATGGCGTAATAGCGGCCGCTGAGTGTGGCGACTTTTACGCTGCCTGGCAGGTCCGTCAGGAATTTGCCGATGAACTGCTCGCCTGAACGCGGCGCGGTATCACGACCATCGCTGAAGATATGAACAGCGACGGGAACGCCTGCTTCGCTGACGATTTTGGCCAGTGCAACGACATGATCCTGATGGGCATGCACGCCGCCGGGCGAAATCAGGCCCATGAGGTGGCAGGTTCCACCCGAGGCTTTCAGCGCCGCAATATGGTTCAGAAGGACGGGGTTCTGGGCCAGAGAGCCATCCCGGGCGCTGCGGGAAATGCGGGGCAGTTCCTGCATGACGACGCGGCCTGCGCCGATATTCAGATGCCCGACTTCGGAATTGCCCATCTGGCCGTCCGGAAGGCCCACATCCTCGCCGGATGTTTTTAGAAACGCATGTGGACTGGTGGCCCAGAGCGTGTCGAATGTCGGGGTATTGGCGAGGCGGACTGCGTTGTCGGAGTCATCTTCACGCCAGCCGAAGCCGTCGAGAATGACCAGCATAACGGGGCGGGGCGTTGAGGATGCAGACATGACAGTCTCCTGAAGGGAAAGAAGGAGGGAACTGCCGTCCATCATGCCACCATTCCCCGCAAATGCGAACGCCCGCCATGAAGGCGGGCGCTGCATTGTGATCGGAGGCAGGGCTCAGAGTTTGTCGATACCGCTTTTGACAGTATCCTTGGCGTCCCCCACGCCCTTCTGGACCTTTCCCTTGAGGTTTTGGGCGATGCCCTCAGCCTCAAGCTTCTCATCGTTCGTCACGTGGCCGACTTCTTCCTTGATCTTGCCCGTCACCTGATTGGCAACGCCTTTGATCTTGTCTTCGATGGAACTCATGACCGGATCCTTCCGTCTTGATGTTGTGCAGATATTAACGGGTTTCATCGTGCCAGGTTGCGTTCTGACAGTTTAAGATGCGTGACAAAATACGGCCGCGCTTTCATACATCCCCAAAGATCCATTCCCAGAAGACGTCCCTTAGAGTTTCCGGAGAACCAGCATGACCCAGAGTTGCGGCCCGACCGGGCAGAACGGCAGTGGTTGCGGCGTCGGCCTGACACCGGAGCAGCGGCGCATCCTGCACGAGCATGGCACGGAACGTCCCGGTTCCAGCCCGCTCAATGATGAAAAACGTGCGGGAACCTATGCCTGTGCGGCCTGTGGGCGCCCGCTGTTCTCCTCGGAGGCTAAATATGACAGCGGCAGTGGCTGGCCGTCATTCTTTCAGCCTCTGGCTGGGGGCGTCGAGACCACGCAGGACAGCCGCTATGGCATGGTCCGCACGGAAGTTCACTGTGCGAACTGCAAGGGTCATCTGGGGCATGTCTTTCCCGATGGGCCGCCGCCCACGGGGCTGCGTTATTGTATGAATGGTCTGGCGCTCGATTTTCGCCCGGCCGAAGGAGAAAAAGCATGAGCAAGGCGCTGCCGCCTATCGTCCTCGACCATCCGCTGGTGCGCCACAAGCTGACCCGTCTGCGTGACCACAACACATCCACGGCGGGTTTCCGTCGGCTGACGCGTGAACTCAGCCTGCTGCTGGCCTATGAAGCCACGCGAAACCTTTCGCTGGCGCCGCGTCATATCGAAGCGCCGAGCGGGCCGATGGAAGGTGAGGAACTGGACGGCAAGAAGCTGTGTTTCGTTTCCATCCTGCGGGCTGGCAACGGCCTTCTGGACGGGATGCTGGATCTGGTGCCTTCCGCGCGCGTGGGGCATATCGGTCTGCGCCGGGATCATGAGACGCTGGAAGTGAGTGAATACTACTTCAATATGCCGAGCGACGTTCCGGGCCGCACCTGCATCGTTCTGGACCCGATGCTTGCGACAGGCCACTCGGCTGCGGCTGCGCTGACCCGCGTGAAGGCAGCCGGGGCGACGAACCCGATTTTCGCCTGCCTGCTGGCTGTTCCGGAGGGTATTGCCCATATGGCAGAACTGCACCCTGACGTGCAGATCGTGACCTGTTCGATTGACAGCCATCTGGATGAGCATGGCTATATCGTTCCGGGCCTTGGAGATGCGGGCGACCGTCTGTTCGGGACGCGCTAAAGCACGGGCACACGGTCTTGTGTGCTGAAATGTCAGGCGTTTTGTGGCGGGTATGGAGGTTCATCCTGAGGAGAGCGTTCCATGCCTGCCTATGCCCTGTTCATTCGTGAAAAACTGGCCGATCCGGCTGAATTCAAAAAATATTCGGAAGTTGTGGCTGAAACCTTCAAAGGGTTTCCGGCCAAAATCCTTGCGGCCTACGGCAAGCAGGAAAAACTCGAAGGCACCGAGCCTGATGGTGTGGTGATTATCGAGTTCCCGGATGCTGCCTCGGCCCGCGCCTGGTACGAAAGCCCGGCCTACCAGAAGGCTGCGGAGCATCGCTGGAAGGCCGGGCCGTATAATGTCGTGATCGTGGACGGGGTCTAAGGATCAGTCCCGCCGGACGATGTAATGCCGCGCCAGATCGGTCTCGATCTGGTGGGCATGTTCGGTATCGCGGGCTTCCACCATCACCAGCAGTTCTGCGGTCTGAACAGACGGGGAGGCGAACAGGCGGTGATGGGAAACTTCGATGATGTTTCCGCCGTAATTGCCGATGCGGGTGGAGATATCTGCCAGCATGCCCGGACGATCGGGGATCTGGAAGATCAGCCGCAGGATCCGTCCATCCCGGAGCAGGGAGCGCAGGATCGTATTGGCGAGAATGCGCGCGTTGATGTTGCCGCCCGAAAGCGGCAGGGCGACGCGGCGTCCTTTGAATAATTCAGGATAGGCGAGGACGGCGGCAAGGCCCGTTGCGCCCGCACCTTCGCACACCTGCTTGGCTTTTTCGGCCAGTGTCGTGACGGCGCTCTCGACCTGAAGCTCGCTGACAACGAGAACTTTGGAAATCCGGTTACGAAACGCGCTCAGGCAGTGATCGCCGAGTCTGGTAACGGCGATGCCTTCCGCAATGGTCGATCCGCCCAGTGTCGGGCCGTCTTCCTTGGGATAGCTGGACAGTGAGGCATAGGCTTCAACCTGTACGCCGATCACCTCAACGTCCGGGCGCAGGGCCGACATGACGGTAGCAAATCCACCAATCAGTCCACCGCCACCGACCGGCACGACGACCGTGTCGATGTCCGGTGCGTCCTGCAGAAGCTCAAGTGCAGCCGTGCCCTGACCGGCGATAACGGCCGGATCATTGAACGGATGGACGAGAACGCGTCCGTCCTGCTTCTGAAGCTCGGCGGCAGTTTCACTGGCCTGCGCGAAATCGTCGCCTGCGAGCACCACGTTCGCGCCCCAAGCCTGCGTTGCCGCGACCTTGGTGGCGGGCGTGAAGCGCGGCATGACGATGGTGGCATCAATGCCGAGAAGACTGGCCTGACGGGCCACACCCTGAGCGTGATTGCCTGCCGAGACGGTAATCACGCCACGGGACCGCTCTTCCGGCGTCAGGAGGGCCATTTTGTTGGCCGCTCCGCGCTCCTTGAAGGAGCCGATCGCCTGAAGGTTCTCGAGCTTGAGCGTAATCTCCGCGCCTGTCAGTTTGGACAGGGCAGGACAGGAAATCGTCGGCGTGCGGACCACCGTGGATGCGATGCGCTCATGGGCGCTTTCGATATCCGCAATGGTCACAACAGGGGCGGTGGACGTCAGGACGTCAGACATTAGCGATATGCGACCTTGAGGATTTCATAAGTCCGGTCTCCGCCGGGAGCGGGGACCGACACGGTATCACCGACATCCTTGCCGATCAGCGCCTTGGCCAGCGGTGAGGAAATCGAAATCAGGCCCTGCTTGATGTCAGCCTCATGGACGCCGACGATCTGGTACAGGGCTTCCTTGTCGGTTTCTTCGTCAACCAGTTCGATGTGTGCGCCAAAGCGGACACGCGTTCCGGTCAGGGTCGAAGGATCGATAACTTCTGCGTTGGAAATGATGCTTTCCAGCTCCAGAACACGGCCTTCGATGAAGGACTGACGGTCACGGGCGGCGTGGTATTCGGCGTTTTCGGACAGGTCCCCATGTTCGCGGGCTTCTGCGATAGCGCGGATGACGGCCGGACGGTCGACGCTCTTGAGGGTCCGCAGTTCGTCTTCGAGACGCTGCTGTCCCTTCGCGGTCATGGGGATCTTCTGCACTCTGAAATCCTCGAAAAAGCGTGACTGAAATTTGATAAACAGCCTGACAACATAGGATTTCAGGGAGTTTTTTGCAAGATGGCGTATTTTTATTTATCGAAAAGCGATAAAAATCTTGTTGGATCATAGGTGTATGTGCTTATCGTTTTTCGATAAGGAGGCATTATGAAGAAAATGAATACCTTGCGCTTTGTTCGTCAGATCCTGCGTTTTCTCTCTGGCATCTCATCAGTGATGTTATGGAGCGAATTGGTCCTGTTGACAGTTGTTCTTGTTTTCACACCGATCTTCTATGTGTTCTGGGACAAGGCGACCCATTCTTTATCGCAGGAGGGGAAGGACGTATTCAGTTTGGTAATGGGAGTGATTGAACTCTATATTTTAAAAAATATTCTCAGGAATTCTATCAGCATTATTGATAATGTCCTCTGTGGGAAGATTTTTTCTCGAAACAATTCTGTGATGATTTGGGATATTTTCAGAAAAATCCTTTGTTTTGTTTGTATTGGTTTTTTCGGAGAGATGCTTTCAAGCCTCTTTGACCCTGCAGCATACGGTCCATTCTCATGGACTACCTCTCTTTCGGACCTTGTTGATTTCGCGCTGTGTCTGGGGCTGCTTTATCTTATCGCCTTACTTTTCGAGATGGGTGTTCAGCTTCAGTCCGAAATTGATGAGGTCATCTGATGCCGGTGCAGGTCAATCTGGATGAGGTGCTGAAGGCGAGGGGGATGTCTTTGACGGAACTGTCGGAGAAAGTGGGGCTGACGCTGGCCAATCTTTCAATTCTTAAGACAGGCAAAGCAAAGGCGATCCGGTTTTCAACCCTTGAGGCTTTATGCCGGGTTCTCGACTGTCAACCGGGCGATCTTCTTCGATATTCAGGCGACTAGAAACGAAAAACCCCGCCAGAGTGCTCCGGCGGGGTTTTTCAGGGTCAGGAAGGGTTCAGAACGCGCCCTTGAAGTAGGACTGGAGCGGGGCAACGCCCAGATCGTCTTCCTTGAGCACCGCGATGGCATAGGTCGCCGCACGGGCGCCTGCGATCGTGGTGTAGTGCGGGATTCCCATGGTCAGGGCGCTGCGACGGATTTCGTAGCTGTCCTGTGCGGCCTGACCGCCCTGTGAGGTGTTGATGACCATCTGCACGTCACCCGAGCGGATGGAATCCACGCAGTTCGGACGCCCCTGCATCACCTTGTTCACGCGCTTTACGGGAATATTGGCGTCTTCCAGACGGGACGCCGTGCCGCTGGTGGCGAGGATCGTGAAGCCCATGGCGACCAGTTTGCGGGCCAGTGGCTGGACATGGGCCTTGTCGCTGTCACGGACGGACAGGAACACAGTGCCTGCAAGCGGCAGCGTCACGCCAGCGGCAAGCTGGGACTTGGCAAAGGCGCGCTCGAAGCTGGAATCCAGCCCCATGACTTCACCCGTAGACCGCATTTCCGGGCCGAGGATCGTGTCGGCATTAGCGAAACGGTGGAACGGGAACACTGCTTCCTTAACCGCGACATGCGGAGACACCGCACCGCCATCGAGCTTGAACTCGGTGAGCTTCGCACCCGCCATGACGCGCGCGCCGATCTTCGCAACCGGAACGCCCGTTGCCTTGGCAACGAACGGTACGGTCCGCGAGGCGCGGGGGTTCACTTCGAGAACGAAGACTTCCTGATCCTTGATGGCGTACTGGACGTTCATCAGGCCGCGGATGCCCAGTTCGCGGGCCATGGCTTCGGTCTGCGAGCGCAGTTCCGTCACCAGTGCCGGGGAGAGGGTGTAGGGCGGCAGGGAGCAGGCGGAGTCACCGGAGTGGATGCCGGCTTCCTCGATGTGTTCCATCACGCCTGCGACATAGACGTTCTCGCCGTCGCAGATGCAGTCCACGTCCGCTTCGATGGCATCGTTGAGGTAGTGGTCGAGCAGGACGGGGCCGGTCGAGACTTCCGGGCCTGCAGCGCGCAGGACTTCGTTGAGGTAGCGCTTGAGGCCCGGCTTGTCATAGACGATTTCCATCGCGCGACCGCCCAGAACATAGGACGGGCGGGCGACGACCGGATAGCCGACCTCTTCCGCGATGGCCTCGGCTTCCGCCGGGCTGCGGGCGATGCCGTTGCGGGGCTGGCGCAGGCCGAGCTTGCGCAGCATGGTCTGGAAGCGCTCGCGGTCTTCGGCGCGGTCGATCGCGTCCGCGGGTGTGCCGAGCAGCGGGATGCCAGCGTCTTCGAGGGCACGGGACAGCTTGAGCGGGGTCTGGCCGCCATACTGCACGATGCAGCCCAGAACCTTGCCCCCCTTGGCTTCGGTGCGGATCAGGGCGATCACGTCCTCGGCGGTCAGGGGCTCGAAATACAGGCGGTCCGAGGTGTCATAGTCGGTCGAGACCGTCTCGGGGTTGCAGTTGACCATGACCGTCTCGAAACCGGCTTCGCGCAGGGCGTAGGCGGCGTGGACGCAGCAATAGTCGAACTCGATGCCCTGACCGATACGGTTCGGGCCGCCGCCGAGAATGATGATCTTGTCGCGGTTCGTCGGGCGGCTTTCGCATTCCGGCGTACCGAACCCACCTTCATAGGTGGAGTACAGATAGGGCGTGTCGGAGGCGAATTCGGCGGCGCAGGTGTCGATGCGGCGATAGACCGGCGTGACAGCCAGTTTTTCACGCAGTTCCGCAACAGCCGTGACGCTCTGGCCGGAGAGGCGGGCGAGCTGGACGTCAGAGAAGCCCTGAGCCTTGAGACGGCGCAGGTTGTAGGCGTCCGTGGGCAGGCCGTTCTTTTCGATGTCGCGCTCGGAGGCCACGATGTCTTCGAGCTGGCGGAGGAACCACGGCTCGAACTTGCAGGCTGCGTTGACCTGTTCGACCGACAATCCGGCGCGGAGGGCCTGTGCGGCCATCAGGATGCGCTCGGGGCGCGGCTCGGCCAGAGCGGCGAGATAGGCGTTGTGCGAACCGTCGCCGGGGGCTTCGACCGGGTCAAGGCCGGTGAGGCCCGTTTCCATCGAGCGTAGCCCCTTCTGGATGGCTTCGGCGAAGGAGCGGCCGACCGACATGGCTTCACCGACCGACTTCATGGACGTCGAGAGAAGCGCCGGGGAGCCAGGGAACTTCTCGAAGGTGAAGCGGGGGATTTTGGCGACGACATAGTCGATCGTCGGCTCGAAGGAGGCCGGGGTCGTTTTGGTGATGTCGTTCTTGAGTTCGTCCAGCGTGTAGCCCACAGCCAGCTTGGCGGCGATCTTGGCAATCGGGAAGCCAGTGGCCTTCGAGGCAAGTGCGGAAGAACGCGACACGCGCGGGTTCATCTCGATGACGACCAGACGGCCATCGGCGGGGTTGACGCCGAACTGCACGTTGGAACCGCCGGTCTCGACGCCGATCTTGCGCAGGCACGCGATCGAGGCGTCCCGCATCCGCTGGTATTCTTTGTCGGTCAGCGTCAGGGCGGGGGCGACGGTGATGGAGTCACCGGTATGGACGCCCATCGGGTCGATGTTCTCGATGGAGCAGATGATGATGCAGTTATCCGCGGTGTCGCGGACCACTTCCATCTCGTATTCTTTCCAGCCGAGGACGGATTCTTCGATCAGGACTTCGGTCGTGGGCGAGGCATCGAGGCCACCTGCGACGATCTGGTCGAACTCTTCGCGGTTATAGGCGATGCCGCCGCCAGCGCCGCCCATGGTGAAGGACGGGCGGATGATGGCGGGCAGGCCGACATCGGCCAGGGCCGCGCGGGCTTCTTCGAGCGTATGGGCGATGGTGCTGCGGGGGCTTTCGATCCCGATCTCGTCCATGGCTTCGCGGAACTTCTGGCGATCTTCGGCGCGGTCGATGACTTCCGCGTCCGCGCCGATCAACTCCACGTTGTGCTTTTTGAGGAAGCCGGACTTGTCGAGCGCCATGGCGGCGTTCAGGGCTGTCTGGCCACCCATCGTCGGCAGGACGGCGTCGGGCTTTTCTTTGAGGATGATGCGCTCGACGAATTCCGGGGTGATCGGCTCGATATAAGTCGCATCCGCCAGACCGGGATCAGTCATGATGGTGGCGGGGTTCGAGTTGATCAGAATGACCCGATAGCCTTCCTCACGCAGGGCCTTGCAGGCCTGTGCGCCGGAATAGTCGAATTCGCAGGCCTGTCCGATGACGATCGGGCCAGCGCCGATGATCAGGATGGACGAAATGTCTGTCCGTTTTGGCATGGCTCAGGCTCCTGCTTTAGCGCGACGGTCCATGACCGCGACGAAACGCTCGAAAAGATAGAAACTGTCAGACGGGCCGGGGCTCGCCTCGGGGTGGTACTGGACGGAGAAGGCGTCCTTCGTGGTGGACGCGATGCCTTCGTTGGAGCCGTCGAACAGGCTCACATGCGTCACCTTTACGTCGGCGGGCAGGGATTTTTCGTCCACTGCGAAACCGTGGTTCTGGCTGGTGATTTCCACGCGGCCGGTTTCGACGTCCTTGACTGGCTGGTTGGCGCCGCGATGGCCGCGCTCCAGCTTGTAGGTCTTGCCGCCCAGTGCTTGTGCAAGAAGCTGGTGGCCGAGGCAGATGCCGAAGACGGGCACTTTTGCGTCCAGCACCGTGCGGATGGCGGGGACGGCATAGGTGCCGGTCGCGGCCGGATCGCCGGGGCCGTTGGAGAGGAACACGCCTTCGGGCTTGAGTTCCAGAATCTCTTCGGCCGTGGCCGTGGCGGGCAGGACGGTGACGTCACATCCGGCGGTCACGAGGCAGCGCAGGATGTTGTCCTTGGCGCCGTAATCCATGGCGACAACGCGGCGGCGGTTTTCGGTCCGCGCCGGGCGGGTGGTTTCCCACACACCCTGTGTCCAGACGCGCTTGGGCTGCGTGACGTCTTTGGCAAGGTCCATGCCTTCGAGGCCGGGCCACTGGCGGGCGCGGTTCAGCAGGCTGTCCGTGTCGATGCGGCCGTTTTCCGGGAAGGCGAGAATGGCGGTCTGGGGGCCGTTGTCGCGCAGGGTGCGGGTGATGGCGCGGGTATCGACGCCGCTGATGCCCGCACGGTTGTGCTGCTTCAGCCATGCGGCGAGGGGCTCGTTGGAGCGCCAGCTTGCGGGGGCCGTGATGTCTTCCTTCACGACGGCACCGAGGGCAGCCATTTTCGGGGCCTCGTTGTCATCGGCGTTCGTGCCGACATTGCCGATATGCGGGAAGGTGAAGGTCACGATCTGTCCGGCGAAGGACGGGTCTGTCAGGGTTTCCTGGTAGCCGGTCATGCCGGTGGAGAAGCACAGTTCACCGACGGCGCCTTCCGTATGGGCGCCGAAGCCGCGGCCCCACAGGACTGTCCCGTCTGCAAGGACAAGGGCGGCGTTGGCGCCGGGAGGGCAGGGATTGGACACGTCCGTCTCTCTTTCTTGTTCTTGCGGGGCTTGTTCTTGTGGGGTTTGAGGTGCGGTGAGATCCGCTGTCAGATCCTGAAGGGCGATTCCCGGCACGCGCAGCAGGGCCGGCCAGTGTTTGGTGGGGACCATGCGGGACTGGCGCCATTTGCGCACGGCCTCCAGCCCGACGCCGGCGAGAGCGGCGATTTCGTCCGCGCCTCCGGCTTTTTCAATGATTCTGTCGATGTCCATGGTCGCCCCGTTGCTGGCTGCCGGATAGGCTCTGGAGCCTCTGAATACGGGATCGGAAACGGAATGGGAAGTTTTTTCCCACTGCCCGTTTTGCGTCATCGGAAGGGGTGGGAAGTTTTTTCCGAATGGCTTGTTTTGGAGCCACAGGGCCTGCCGGATTGTTGCAATCCGGCTTTTGTGCGATTTTGCCGCCATTCACGGAATGAGGGACGGCTTCATGCGGGCTGTCCGATAAAGGAGAACGGCGATGTCGCTTCGCAAGCAGATCATGGATGACCTCAAGACGGCGATGAAGGCCGGTCAGTCCGAGACGGTGGCGCAGATCCGCGGGATTACGGCCAAGATCAAGGATCTGGATGTCGCGGCCCGTGCCAAGAGCGCCGAGGTGACGGATACGGACATCATTTCCGCCCTGCGTTCCATGATCAAGTCCCGCACGGAATCCGCCACAATGTATCGCGAGGGTGGCCGTCCGGAACTGGCGGAAAAGGAAGAGGGCGAGATCGCCACGATCAAGTCCTACCTGCCGCCGGAACTTGATGAGTCCGCGCTGAAGGCCGGGATTGCCGAAGCGGTGCAGAAGACCGAAGCGACGGGCATGAAGGACATGGGCAAGGTCATGGCGGCTCTGAAAGAGCGCTTCGGCGCAGATCTGGACCCGGCGAAGGCCAGTGCGTTGGTGAAGGCGCATCTTTCAGCCTGATCGACCGTTCAGAAACCCATGATGCAGAAAGCCGCTCCTTCGGGGGCGGCTTTTTTGTTGGGACGGACGTTTGACAGCGGAGCGTGGAGGTCATCACTCTGATGTCCGGATTTTACGAATGAGGCCAGAATGTCCGCAGGTGGTTCAACGAAGGTCGTTTTCATTGCCCTGGGGGTCAATTTCGGGATTGCCTGTGTGAAGGGGGCCGCTGCGCTGCTGACCGGTTCGGCGGCCATGCTGGCGGAGACGGTTCATTCGTTTGTCGACTGCGGCAACCAGATCCTGCTGCTGGTGGGGATGAAGCGGGCCGCGGCTCCGGCGACCAAAGAGCATCCTCTGGGACATCACCGGGAGCTTTATTTCTGGACGCTGGTTGTGGCGGGCGCGCTGTTTGTCGGCGGTGGTGTCGCGTCCCTGCATGAAGGCTGGGAGAAGGTCTGGCATCCGTCGGCGATGGAGCCTGTTCACATTCTGGGACACGTCCTGCCCGGTTGGTGGCTGAACGTGGCCATTCTCGGGATTTCGGGCAGCATGGAGGGCTATGGTTTTCTGGCGGCCATGAAGTCCATGCCAGCGGGCAAGGGATCTTTGTGGACCATGATCCGGCGCAGTACCGATCCGGGGCTGTTTGTCGTGCTGTTCGAGGACGGGGCGGCGCTGGTCAGTCTGATGATCGCGCTGGTCTTTACGGTTTTGTCCGTTGTGACGGGATGGCATGTTCTGGATGGTGTTGCGTCGCTGCTGATCGGGGTGGTTCTGGTGATCGTGGCGGTGCTGCTGACGAACGAGACGCGCTCTCTGCTGGTCGGGGAGAGCAATCCGGAAATTGACGCCTATGTGCGCAAAGAGGCGATGAAGCTGCCGGGCGTGGTCGGGGTGAATGAGGTTGTAACCGAAACGCGGGGCCCGGGGAGCATTATCGTGCTGCTGTCGCTGGACTGGGAGGATACGCTGACGGCAGGTCAGGTCGAGCAGGGCGTGTCAGCGCTGGAGCGGATGACACGGGCGCGGTATCCGTCGGTCATGCGGATGTATGTCGAGGCACAGGATCATAAGGATGGGGTGCCGGTTCCGATCTGAAACGGGCTTTCTTCAATGGAACCGGGCTTCCGTTGAAGAAAGCCCGGTGTGGTGTGCTTACTGGGGCTGTGCTGGAGCCGTTGCGGCAGGCGCGTTGGTTGCAGGGGCGGTGCCAGTCATCTGGCCGGGCTTTGTGGAGTGTTCCACGTCATAAGCCGTTGCCTTTTCTTCGTAAGAGCCTTTGGCGCCCGGATGTTCCTGATCGTACAGGGCCGCCTTGGCGCGGGCTTCCTTGCGGTAGCGGTGACGCACATACATGCCGGTCACGCAGCCGCCCATGGCACCCAGAACCCCGTGATGGTTGGCGACGTGGCCGCCGACGGCACCGGCGGCACCGTATTTGAGGCATCCGCCTGGTTCTGCCTGTGCTGTCGTAAGCGACGTCGCCAGCAGGCCGGTTGCGGCTGCAAGCATCAGGTATTTTTTCATGAACGCTTCCTATTTTTCAAAGCTGTCGGAAGACCCGGCAGCAGAGAGATGGCTTTAATCATGCCTTAACCTTGTATCCTGAACAACGGGCGGTGCGATGTGACGGATATGGATTTCGATGGAAAGTTTCCTTTAAACAGGAACGCTGGCGCTGTATGCGCTCGGGAAACTTTTCTCCAACGCTCATGAAAGGCTCTTTCTGCCCATGGCAATTGATCCGGCCTTTCTGGATGAATTACGGAACCGGACGCCGCTTCCGTCGCTGATCGGGCGGCGCAACAAGCTGGTGAGGTCCGGGCGGAACTGGAAAACCTGCTGTCCGTTTCACGGCGAAAAAACGCCATCCTTCTATATTTATGACGATCATTTCCATTGCTTTGGCTGCGGTGTGCATGGAGATGCGATTTCTTATGTGATGCAGAGCGAGGGGCGCAGCTTCCCTGAAGCCGTCGAACAGCTTGCTTCCGAAGCCGGGCTTGAAGTTCCGAAAGCGGATCCGCGAACCGAGGCGCGTGCGCGGGAAGCACAATCGCTGGGCGATGTTCTGAATCTCGTGCAGGAGAGCTATCGGCGGCGTTTGTATCGTCCGGATGGGCGCGAGGGGCTGGCCTATCTGCGTGGGCGGGGCCTGACAGATCAGACGATTGAGCGGTTTGGTCTGGGGTGGTCTGGAGACGGGCGGCAGTTGCTGGACGAACTGCGACCACATGGTGTGAACGTTGAGATGCTGATCCGTGCGGGTGTCATGCGGGTGGACGAGCAGGGTGCGCCGAAGGGGGAACTGTTCTTCAACCGTGTGACGTTTCCGATCCGGGACCGGCGCGGGCGGATGATGTCCTTTGGTGCTCGGACGCTGGGAGACGGGCAGCCCAAATATCTCAATGGTCCAGAGACGGCGCTGTTCTCCAAGCGACGGACGCTTTTCAATCTCGATCTGGCGCGGGAAGGCGTGCATCGCGGGGCGGATCTCGTGGTGGTCGAGGGGTATATGGACGTGATTGCCCTCGATCAGGCCGGGTTTGGCGGGGCGGTCGCGCCGCTGGGCACGGCGATGGGCGAGGAGCAGCTTGAACTGCTGTGGCGCATGTCACCCTCGCCAATCCTATGTCTGGATGGCGATGCGGCGGGCGCGCGGGCGGCGCTGCGGGTGTGTGAGGTCTCGCTGCCCCTTCTTTCGCCGGAGCGGACGATCCGCTTCTGTCGGCTGGATGCGAAGGACGATCCGGACAGTCTGATCCGCAGTCGTGGACCGCGGGCCATGCAGGAGGCGCTGGCAGGCGCGACGTCCATGGCGGAGGAACTGTTCGGGCTTCTGACGACGGGGCTGGTCGATCCGGGGCCGGACCAGCGGGCGGCGCTGCGGGAGAAGCTGGTGACGTTATCGAAGCTGATCCCGGACCGCTCTCTGGCGTCGGAATATCGCAGCACCCTGTTGGATATGTTCTTCGAGCGTTTCAGGCGCAAGAAAACTTTCCAGCGCAAGGCCGGAGAGAGTCTGAAGCTGTCTACGCAAGCCCCCGGCGCGATGCGTGATGTGGAGTCGGGCAATGTGGAGCGGCTCAACATCATGACGACGATGCTGCTGCTGCATCCCGATATCCTTCCGGAAGTGGAACAGGCCTATGCGGGGCTTTCTCTCCCGTCGGATCTGGATCGTTTGCGCTCCGCGCTTCTGGACTGGTCCTGTCAGGAAGAGGGGTGCGATGCCCTGACGGAAGAAAGCTGCATGGCGTGGCTTGAAGAGCATGGGCTGGCGGATCTGGCGGGGGCGCTGAAAAGTGGACCGCTGCCGCGCGGTGTGGGGGACGGGAAGGTCCGGGATGAGATCCTGAAGGTGGATGTCATTGAAAGCTGGTGGCATTTTTATGCCTTGGTCAATTTCCAGACTTTCGAGCGCACTCTTGAAGAAGACGTGACCAAAGCTGTTGTGAATGGTGACATGGAGTCTTTTGTGGATGAGACTGGTCAGAGTGGGTTGCGCTTTCCCAGTGCGCTCATGACCCGGCTGCGGGTGCGTGATGCTCTCAAAAGCGGAGAAAGAGTCGGAGAGTGAGCGCCCTGATGTGATGTCGGGCTCAACAACGAAGAAACGGATACGAAACGATTTTTATTCCCGAAAGGTTGCATTCTTTGGGGCTGCAATCTTGACTTCGGGCGAAGGATCGACCACCTGCACGCTGCCGGATTGCTAACTCGCGGCGGAGTTGACGGAGAGACGAATGGCGACGAAAACAGCCTCTGGAACGGATCGGAACGCGCAGGAACAGGAGGGGGATGCCACTCTCCTTGATACGCAGTCCGCTGCCGTCAAGCGGCTGATCGCCAAAGGGCGTGAACGCGGGCATATCACTTTTGATGAACTGAATGCGGTCCTGCCGCAGGACCAGATGTCTTCCGAGCAGATCGAAGACGTCATGGCGGCCCTGTCGGAAATGGGCATTCAGGTTCTTGAAAACGAGGATCAGGACGAAGGCGAAGGGGCTGCCGAGAAGGAAAGCGAAGCCGAGACCGAGGAGGCTGAAGGCCCCCAGGGCGGCAACGTTGATGCCGAGGCCGCCAGCCGCACGGATGATCCGGTCCGGATGTATCTGCGTGAGATGGGTTCGGTCGAACTGTTGTCTCGCGAAGGCGAAATCGCGATCGCCAAGCGGATCGAGGCGGGCCGCGATGAGATGATTGGCGGCCTGTGCGAGAGTCCGTTGACGATTCGCGCCATCATTTCCTGGCATGAACGCCTCAAGGACGGCGAGATGCTTCTGCGCGACATCGTCGATCTGGAGGCCAGTCAGGGCGGTGGTCCCGATCCGGACGCCGTTGAGGGCGAAGAAGGCGATGAGGCGTCCGAAGAGGACGACAAGGCCGAGGACGAGAACGAAGAGGGCGACGGCGAGCAGCAGGAAGGCAGTGGCCTGTCCCTGTCCGCGCTGGAAGAGAAGCTGAAGCCGGAAATTCTGGCCCGTTTCGAAGCCATCGAGCCGCTGTATCACAAGCTGCGCAAGATCCAGATCAAACGTATTGAGGCCTTGACGGGCGGCGAGGATCACTCGGACAAGTCCGAGCAGACCTACGAGAAGTTGCGTCATGAACTGGTCAGTCTGGTTGAGCAGGTGCATCTGCACAACAACCGGATCGAGGAGCTGGTCGCGCAGATCAAAATGCAGGTTCAGAAGCTGAACGGCGTTGAAGGCCGGATGATGCGTCTGGCTGAGAGCTGCAAGATTTCGCGTGATGACTTTCTCATCAAATATCGCAGCCGCGAACTGGACCCGACCTGGCTGGACAGCATTTCCGCGCTGCCTGGCAAGGGCTGGAAAAACCTGACGACCAAGCACATGGACCAGCTGCGCAACCTGCGTGGCGAGATTGCGGCCCTGTCGCATGAAACGGGTCTGCCGGTTGGTGAATTCCGCCGCGTTTATGCGACCGTTTCCCGAGGCGAGCGTGATTCCACGCGTGCCAAGAAGGAAATGATCGAGGCGAACCTGCGTCTGGTGATCTCGATCGCCAAGAAATACACGAACCGCGGCTTGCAGTTCCTGGATCTGATTCAGGAAGGCAATATCGGCCTGATGAAGGCTGTGGACAAGTTCGAGTACCGTCGCGGCTACAAGTTCTCGACCTATGCGACCTGGTGGATCCGTCAGGCGATCACGCGTTCCATCGCGGATCAGGCAAAGACGATCCGTATTCCGGTCCATATGATCGAGACGATCAACAAGTTGGTCCGCACATCGCGTCAGATGCTGCATGAAATCGGGCGCGAGCCAGCTCCGGAAGAGCTGGCTGAGAAGCTGGGCATGCCGCTTGAGAAGGTCCGCAAGGTCCTGAAGATCGCCAAGGAGCCGATCTCGCTCGAGACGCCGATTGGCGATGAGGAAGACAGCCATCTCGGTGATTTCATCGAGGACAAGACGGCCGTTATTCCGTTGGATGCCGCGATCCAGACGAATCTGCGTGAAGCCACGACCCGCGTTCTGGCGTCTCTGACGCCGCGTGAAGAGCGCGTGTTGCGGATGCGCTTCGGTATTGGCATGAACACGGACCACACCCTTGAGGAAGTGGGCCAGCAGTTCAACGTCACGCGTGAGCGTATCCGTCAGATCGAGGCAAAGGCGCTGCGCAAGCTCAAGCATCCGAGCCGTTCGCGCAAGCTGCGCTCCTTCCTCGACGACAACTGAGCCGTCTGAGAGCGCGCGGCAATGTTGCCGGACTGGCTCAGGCCGAAAGGGGCATCCACCCGTCTTGCGGTGGATGTCACTTTTCTGGAGACGTGTTCTTCCCGACCCTCTCCGGTTCTGCCTGAAGAGTTTTCTCTGTCGCGCATGACGGGGGACGAAGCTCTTCCGCTTTATCGTTTCTTGTATTCGACAGTCGGGCAGGAATACTGCTGGTGGATGCGCCGGTCGATGCCGGATGCGGAGCTGGGAGAAATCCTCCACGATCCTGCTGTTCATTTCATGGTTCTGCGTGACAGCAGCGGCGAACCGGCTGGTTTCTATGAGCTGGATCTGCGACAGGGTGGGGATGCCAATCTGGCCTATTTCGGCCTTCTGCCACAAGCGATGGGGCGTGGGCTGGGTCGGGCACTTCTGGACCATGCCATTGCGCGGGCGTTCGGGGCAGGGAGCTGGCGGCTGCGGGTCAATACCTGCACGCTGGACCATCCCAATGCGCTTCCGAATTATCGTCGGGCGGGATTTGCGGTCCGGCATGTCGTGTCTGAAACATGGGACGTTCCGGACGAATATGTGCCGCAAAGACTGAGGCGACTCTGAGTTAAGACTTGCTTTTGGGGGCTGTGCGTGATTAATGCCGCCTTTCCCTGCCGGGCGATGTGGCATCGCGCCGGCTATACCCGCGCCCTGAAACATGGGCCCTGTTTCCGGCATGGGTCGGAGCCAGTTGCGGGTTGACCCAATCCGAAGGGAGTCTTCATGCCATTGTATGAAAGCGTGCTCATTGCACGTAATGATGTGTCGCAGGCTCAGGTGGAAACCCTGGTCGAGACCATCGAAACCCTGCTCACGGACAACGGTGGTTCCATCCAGAAGCGCGAGTTCTGGGGCCTGCGTTCCCTCGCATACCGCATCAAGAAGAACCGCAAGGGCCATTACGTCCTGCTGGGCCTTGACTGCACCCCCGACACGCTGCGCGAAGTTGAGCGTCAGCTCGGCCTGAACGAAGACGTGCTGCGCGTCCTCACGCTGCGCGTCGACGAGATCGACGAGAACCCCTCTCCGGTTCTGGCTCGCAAGAGCGACGACCGTGGCGATCGCGGTAACTTCCGTGGCGGCTCCAAGCCGGCTGGTCGTTTCGAGAGCGGCCGTGGCGGTCCCCGTCGCAGCAGCGAAGACCGTGAAGAATATCGTGCACGCGGTGAGCATGACGATGCTCGCGAGACGGCTGGAGCGGAGTAAGAATCATGTCTGACACCATCACTCCCGATTCAAACGAAGTGAATCCCGCTGCCCGTCGCACGGCAGTTGGCGCACGTCGTCCGTTCTACCGTCGTCGCAAGTCCTGCCCGTTCTCCGGTGCCAATGCCCCGAAGATCGACTACAAGGACGTGCGTCTGCTGAGCCGCTTCCTTTCCGAGCGCGGCAAGATCGTGCCGAGCCGCATCACGGCCGTTTCGGCCAAGAAGCAGCGTGAGCTGGCACAGGCGATCAAGCGCGCCCGCTTCCTCGCCCTGCTCCCCTACGTTGTGAACTGAGGAGAGCATCATGTCCCAGACCGCACTGATCCTGCTGCAGCGGGTCGAGCATCTCGGCCAGATGGGTGACCTGGTGCACGTGAAGCCGGGTTATGCCCGTAACTTCCTGCTGCCCCAGGCCAAGGCCATGCGCGCCACGGTTGCCAACAAGAAGCGTTTCGAGACCGAGCGCGCTCAGCTTGAGGCTCAGAACCTCAAGAAGCGTGAAGAGGCCGAGCGCCTTGCCGAGCGCATGCATGAGCTGTCCGTTGTTGTCATCCGTCAGGCTGGCGACAGTGGCAGCCTGTATGGTTCCGTCAGCACCCGCGACATCGCGGTTGCCGCTACGGATGCCGGCCTGACGATTTCGCGTCAGCAGGTTGTTCTGGCACACCCGATCAAGCAGCTTGGTCTGACGGAAGCACGCGTTGTGCTGCATCCGGAAGTGTCCATTCCGCTGACGGTCAACGTTGCCCGTTCCGCTGAAGAAGCCGAGCGTCAGGCTCGTGGCGAAGAGATCGGCGTGCAGGAAGAGGATGAAAACATCCTTGGTGACTTGCAGGCTGAGAACGCCGCCGAAGAGGCTGCTGCCGAAGCTGCCGAGGCCTCGGAAGAAGCGTAAGGCTTTTACCGCTGATCTTGGTTTTAAAGAACCCGGCCGGGAATATTCCCGAGCCGGGTTTTTTTATGTCCATTTGACTGGCAGGATACAACTAGAGGCCCGCTGAGGCTTTTTCCCGGTATTGGAATCAGGAGATCGGAATGAAGCGAATTCTGGATTTTGTCTTGCGGAAATTCATTCAGACGGGACGCCTGCGGGTCACATTCAGCGATGGTGTTGTCCGGACCTATCGCGGATCAAAGCCGGGACTTGAGGCGGGTCTGCATCTTCGGACCAAGCAGGCCGAGCGGGCTCTGATCGTCAATTCCGGTCTCGCCTTTGGTGAAGAATACATGGCGGGCAGTATCGTGCCCGATGGATGTACGCTTGAAACGCTGTTGACGGTGCTGATGGAGAACATCAACAACCATGGCCATGTCTTCGAAGAAATCGAGGATCGTCTGCGGTACGTCACACGGGCCTGGAAGACACTGAATTCTCTCAAGACGTCCCGAAGCAATGTGGCGCATCACTATGATCTGAACGGCGCGTTGTACGATCTGTTTCTTGATAAGGACCGGCAGTATTCCTGCGCGTATTTCGAGCGTGAGGACATGACGCTGGAGGAGGCGCAGAGTGCCAAGAAGCGCCATATCGCGGCCAAGCTCAATCTGGATCGTCCGGGGTTGGAGGTGCTGGATATCGGCTGTGGCTGGGGCGGAATGGCCCTGACGCTGGCGAAGGATTACGGCGCACGGGTTCTGGGGATCACGCTGTCACGCGAGCAGCTTGCTGTGGCGCGGCAGCGGGCGAAGGATGAAGGGCTCGACGGGCAGGTCCGGTTTGAACTGATTGATTACCGCAACCTGCACCAGCAGTTTGATCGGATTGTTTCGGTGGGCATGTTCGAGCATGTGGGGCCGCCGCAGTTCGAGGCTTTTTTCCAGAAAGTGAAGGCCTGTCTGAAGCCGGATGGCGTGGCGCTGATCCATTCGATTGGACGGATGGACGGGCCGGGAACGACCAATCCCTGGATTCAGAAATATATTTTTCCGGGCGGGTACTCGCCTGCTCTGAGCGAGACACTGGCAGCGATTGAACGGTCAGGTCTGTGGATGACGGATTGTGAGGTGCTGCGTCTGCATTATGCGCGTACGCTGGCGGAATGGCGCAAGCGCTTCGATGCCAACCGTGAGAAGATCCGGGCGCTTTATGACGAGCGCTTTGTCCGGATGTTCGAGTTCTATCTGGTCGGGGCTGAGCTGTCGTTCCGGGTGCAGGGGCACATGAACTTTCAGCTTCAGCTGACCCGGTCGATTGATGCGGTGCCGTTCACGCGCGATTACATGTTAGAGCGTGAACGGGAAAGCGCAGGCTAGTAAGGAGTTTTAGCGGCTGGCGAGATTGAGTTCCGCCAGCCGTGCGAATTCAGCGACCGAGAGGGTTTCGGCGCGGCGGGTGGGCTCGATTTCGGCTTTTTCCAGAAGGCGTTCGCCCCCGATGGATTTCAGCGAGGAGCGCAGCATCTTGCGGCGTTGTCCGAAGGCGGCCGCCGTAACCTGCTCCATGGCGCGGAACAAACGTGGGGAGGGTTGCTCGGCGTGTGGGATGATGACGGCCACTGCGGAATGGACCTTGGGCGGCGGTGAGAAGGCTCCGGGCGGAATGCGCAAGGCGACCGAGCATGTGGCGCACCACTGGGCCAGAACTGCGAGACGCCCGTACGCGGAACTGCCCGGTTCCGCGCAGATCCGCTCGGCGACTTCGAGCTGGAACATCAGGGACAGCCGTTCCCACTGCGACGCCTGTCGCAGCCATCCCACAAGGAGAGGGGTGGCGACGTTATAGGGTAGATTGGCGATAATTTGGCGTGGTGCTGGAGCGAGGGTGGCGGCGTCCAGCTTCAGGGCGTCCTCGCGGACGACATGCAGGCGGTCCGGATAGTAGGTCGCCAGTTCGTCCAGAAGGGGCCAGGCACGTTCGTCGATTTCCACGACATCGACGCGGGCGGCGGGCGTGTCCAGCAAAGCACGGGTCAGGCCGCCGGGACCGGGACCGATTTCAACGACACTGCGCCCGGTCAGGTCGCCGCCAAGGGCGGCGATCCGGGCGCAGATGCCCGGATCAAGAAGGAAGTGCTGGCCGAGGGATTTCTTGGCATCCAGACCATGGATCTGGATGGTATCGCGCAGTGAGGGAAGGGACACGTCAGTTGGTGGCCTTGGCGGCAGGACGCATCTCGATGATGGCGCGGCGCTGAAGATCACGCTGAAGCTGGCGTGAAGCCTGCTCGACATGCTCGTTCATGAGCTGGTCGGCGATTTCGCTCGGGCTCTGTTGTGCCAGATTTTTCTGCTGCCGGTTGCAGACCATGAGCAGGGCGATACCGTCCATCGAGACCAGCGGACGGCTGACCTTGTTCGGCGGCAGCGATTCGAGGACCGACTTCATCTGCGGCATGAGGCGTTCCAGAATCTGAGAACCGGGATTGCCGGGGCGCTTTTCACCCAGAGACTTGTTGAGCGCTTCCATGGCATCGCAGCTATGGATCGTCTGAACGGCGGTCGTGGCTTTTTGCAGAGCTGCACGTTGCTGTTCGGTCGGGTTCTGCGGGTTCAGGGGCGCATCGAACGGGAAAAAGGCCTGTCTCAGATCAAGCTGGGTACCCATCTGTTTGCCGACCACGCGCTTGGCCTGAACGGTGGCGATCACGAAGCCGCCTGCGACCTGAATGGGGTTAGAGATGGCGCCGATCGGCATCTGGCGGACGATGTTGACGACCTGCGGATCGAGGTTGTCTTCCTGCACCCAGCCCATGGAGCCACCGTCGAGAGCAGACTGGGCCTGAGAGAATTGGGCGGCCACGATCGGGAACGGTGCGCCCTCGCGGAGCTGGGAGATGATGGTTTTGGTGAAGGCGAGTTCGGCTTCGTCATGGCGCGGGTCGGCGACGGGGACGAAGATTTCGCTCATGAAATACTGAGGGCGCCCCTGTTCCGCCTGAAGCGCCTGTTCGCGCTGGCTGATCTGGGTTGCTGTGATGCGGCCTTCTTCGCCCAGCTTTTCGCGCAGGACCTGCATCCAGCCGATCTGGACGCGGATCTGGTCGATCAGGGTCGTGAGCGAGACGCCGTCCGAAGCCAGGCGGTTGCGCAGGGCGTTCTTGGGCATCCCGTTGCGCTGCTCGATATTGGCGATGGCACCTGCGATCTGATCCGGCTCCACGTTGATGTGGCGCTTGAGGATTTCCTGCGTTTTCAGGCGTTCGTCGATCAGCTGATGGATGATCTGACCACGCATGCGCCCCATGATTTCCGGGCTGATGGGCAGGCCGGTCGAAAGCACGAAGAGCTTTGCGCGGTTGTCCACGTCACGCTGCGTGAGAACTTGCCCGTTGATGACGGCCAGGATCTGGTCTTCAGGGGGCTTGACCGGGGCTGCGGCCTCTTTGGTGGCGGCAGGTTTCGTGGCCGCCTTGTGGTGTGGAGCGGCCATGGCCGGGAGAGTGGCCGAGAAAGCCAGAAGGACAGCCAGGGCCGTGGATGCGGTGCAATGGGTCTTGGACATGCTCAACCGTTGATTCCGAAGGTGCCGATCGTCTTGAACGTGAAGTTGAAGAGGATGGTCTCGTTACGCTGTTCGCCGCCGATACGGGTGTATTGTTTGATATACATGATATCCAGCCCGAAACAGTCATTGGAATAGCCGATTGTGCCGCCATTGGCGACGAACTGTTTCCGGGACAGGCTGCGACGGAAGAAACCTGACGCATGGTAATTGCGCCAGTGGGTGGAGAAACCGCCTGTCACTTCGCTGGTTTTGACCAGATAAGGGGCGTTGGGGCCGTTTTGGCGGAAATCTGTTGCGTAATAATAATATGGCGTGACGGGAGCATAGACGTAGCCGCCTGTCAGACGGAACATTGGAACACCAGTGCTGATCAGGCCTTCGCCGTAATCGAACTGGTGGGTCCAGGGATTATAGCGACCGCGGGCCGTCACATCGACATACTGGTTCGGGCTGACACGCAGGCGGGCCACCGGGTCAGACAGGTGATGGTCGAGGCCGGAATAGGGCAGGCGGTTGTGGTCGATATGCTGCTGGAAGCTTTCGCCGACGAGCATGTCGATCGCATGGCCGTTCCATGACCAGTTCTGATGGATGCCCACATTGGCGCGCAGGCCACCATCAAGGCGGTCGGTCCCGAGATAGCGGTTAAGGGAAAACAGCGTTGTGTCCGTGAATTCATAGGACAGGCTGTCTTCGTTGGGCAGGTGACGGTTCTGCGAGTTGCCGGTGTTGGGGGCGGCGATGATCTGGGCAATGGGTTCCAGGATCTGCGAGCCATGGCCTTTGGCAAAGCTGCGCAGGAACGGCCAGTTCATCCGCAGGGCGATGGTCGGCTGGACCTGTCCCACGAGATGGTTGCCGCCTGCGTTCATGTAATAGGTCGGCTGCTGGTAGGCCTGCGTGGCGTGATAGACCATCGAATCGATCCGCGCCGTCAGCAGGAACTGCTGGCCAAGTTTGTTGTGGAACGGACGATCCCACTGGATGGCGGCCTGACCACGCTGATCGTTGATGCCGTTCTTTCGGTACAGATTGAAGTCGGTCGTCTGCACACTGAGGCGACCGCCGAACATGTCCGGCTGTCCCTGAAACGCATAGGTCAGTCGCGGGAGAGCCCAGGGCAGATCGGAGTTGCGGATGACGCCCTGGTTCAGGCCCTGATAGGCCTGTCCGTCAAACCGCAGGTAGGAGCCGACGCCGTAACCTTCGAGGAACAGGTTGGAGTTCAGCATTTCCTGACCGTAGCCGGGAACGCGGTAGTCGCGCATGTAATTGGCGGAACTGGCGACGTTGATGTTTGCGCCGAGCTGCCAGTTGCGGTTAAGGGCGAAATTGCCCCGACCGAACACATAACCCTGAATGCCGTATTCGTTTGAGGAACCGACATTGTTGCCGAAGGTGTTTGTGTAGCGGTTCTCGTCATGGGTGTCGTAGGCGACACCACCGGTGACGTCGATGGAACCGAAGTTGAGGCGGTTGCGGTACTGTGCGGTCAGTTCCGGGCCGGTCTTGGTGGAGACGAGGCCACGGACCGTCAGATCCTGCTGTTCGTCGATCGCCCAGAAATAGGGGAGTGTGAAATAGGTGCCGAGATAGCGGTCATGCGGGCTGATGCCCGGCATCAGGAAGCCGCTTTGACGTTTCACGGACGGATCGGTCATGGAGAAGAACGGGAAATAGAAGACTGGCAGACCGAGCATTTTAAGCCAGGCATGATCGAATTCGAGCCGCTTGTGCTGTACGTCCTGCGTCGCGTCGAAAGCCTGAAACTGCCAGAACGGCGGTAGGTCTGGGTTCTTCTCGCAGATCTTGCAGGCCGTGTAGACGGCATGCGTCAGGTCGTTGAGCATCCCGTTCGTACGGCGCATGCCGTTGCCGGCCAGCTTGGCGTTGTCTTCCATGCGGATATAGATGCCGCTGCCGATGCCATCGTGCATGCCGTGGCTGAACTCGACATAATCGGCATAGGTCGTGCTGCCGTCGGGTTCCACGACCGCAACATGGCCCATTGCCGACAGGATGCCGGTGCTGCGGTCATAGGTCACGCGGTCCGCGCGCAGGGCGTGATCGCCCTGCCAGACGCGGACATTGCCGTCCCATGTGATCAGGCCGTTCTTCGCATAGCTTTCGCTATCGGCGAGATAGGTCAGGGGATCGGTCTGGGACGTGGGCTTTCCGATGACGATGACATGGGAGTTGTCGCGCTGCATCGTGTTTGCAGACATTTTCTGCGGCGCCACGAGCGCGGTTCCAGCCATCAGTGTGGCACCGACGAACGAAGCGCGTCTGCGGGCGCGTGCTGGGAGCCACAGGGGCACCGTCATCAACCATCCTCCATGTGCAGTAAAAGCGCCACGGCGAGGCAGAGCCCCGCACCCGTCGGCGCCCATGCCGCAAGAACCGGTGGCAAAGCACCGGATTCACCAAACTGTTCGGCCACTTTCGAGATGGTGAACAGCGCAAAGCCTGCGGCAATTCCCGATCCCAGCATCCGGGCTACGCCGCCGCGTCGTGTCGGACGCATCGAGAAGCCTGCGGATACCAATGCCATGGTCCCGGCCAGAATGGGAAGGGCCAGCAGCGACTGGAAATGAAGTCTGTGCCGGATCGAGGGGAATCCCGAGCGTTCCAGAAGGCTGATGAACCCCGGAAGTGCGAAGACTGACAGCGTGTCGGGGGAGGCAAAACTTTCCTGCACACGACCGACTGTCAGGTCGGATGGCAGGGTCATGTCGCCGATTTTCTGGGGTAGGTGATCGGGGTGCAGCACAGAGGTGTCGTGCAGGAGCCACTGATGATCGCCTAGACTGCCATTGGGGGATTCGACACGCAGGATCAGACGGTCCCGGTCATCGAGGCGGAAGATTGAAACGCCGGAAACGTTCAGTGCGCCGTTGACGAGATGAACATCCTGCGCGTGCAGGATCGCAACGCCGTGGGGGACCAGTCCGTCATCAGACTGTCTGAGCCACAAAGCGCCTCCGTTGAGCGTCAGGGGGCCTCCGCCGGTGCGGAGATAGGTCTGATCCAGCATTTCGGCGCTGCGGAACATGCTCGACGACAGGGCGGAAATACCGGTTGTGGTCAGCAGGCCTGTCAGAATCGCGCAGGCCAGCGGGCTGGCGAGGAATTGCCAGGCGGAAATGCCTGCGGCGCGGGCGACGATGAGTTCGGACGAGCGGGTCAGGCGCGAAAAACAGACGATCCCGCCCAGAAGGATGCCGAAGGGCAGGACGTAGATGATGTAGTACGGCACATGCAGCGCTGCGATCTTGACGACGAGGCTGGCCGGAACATTTGGCCGCGTGGCTGCGCGTCGTAGCAGGTCGATGAAATCGAACAGTGAGACCAGGCCGGTCAGAGCCAGCACCATGGACAGGGTGCTGAGCATGAACTGACGGGCAATATAGATGGCAAGCGTTGTCGAGAAACCGGCGTGGTCGTCTCGGGTACTGAAGGCCTGAAACAGTGAGGTCAGCCATGAGCCCAGTCTCGGGGAGGCGATACTTCTCATCTTGAGGCCTCCGGCGAGGGTGTCATGGGAACGGGTTGCTTCACGCTTCCGGTCCATTGTTCGAGGAACAGCAGGACGGCGCAAACGACTGCGGGCAGGAGGGCTTCGAGCCAGATGAGCGGGACCAGCGCAAGATGCCGTCCGGCGAGGTTCTGGAGCATGAGCGAGAGGGCCAGCAGCCCGACGACGGTGAGGATTGCCGTCAGGGGGCGGGTGATGTTGCCATGACGGGAGAAGGCACCGCGCAGCACTGTTACCAGCCCGATCATGGCAAAGGACAGAGCGGTCAGGGGAGAGGTGAGCCGTCGCCAGCCCACCACGATGTTCTTGCCGCGATCGCGTTCGGACACTTCATGAGGGTCGGGATGGAACAGTTCGTGGAGCGACATCTCGTCCGGGTCGCGGTCTTCGTGGCTGTTCCGGCGCCCTGAGGTCAGGTCAATGGTGTTGCGCCCGAAGGTCAGGACGTTCAGCCGCCCGGTATGGCGGTCGATTTCCTCGCGCGAGCCATCATAGAGAACGACGCGGGGCTGGTCGTTCACCACGACCATGGTGCCGCGCTCGGCGAGGATCGTGGTGTGGGAATCGGGGTTGCGGTCGTCTTCCACCAGAACGCCATGAAGCTGGCCGTCACTGGTCCGTCCGCGGACATAGACTGTCATGTCACCCGAAAGGCTGGTGAAGACGCCGTCCTGAAGTAGGAAGGCTGCCATGCGGTTGCGGATCTGGAATTCGTAGCGGTGAAACGCATGATAGGACACGGGCGCGAGCCACAGGGTCAGAACATAACATAGCGCCACGGAGAAAAACGCGCAGAGCAGCCCCGGTCTGGCCAGTTCCAGCGGAGAACGCCCGGCGGCGCGCATGACGGTAAGTTCCCGGTCTCCGACCATGCGCTGATAGGTGAACAGCACGACGAGGAATGTCGTGATGGGAAGAATGACGGCAATGAAAGTCGGGAGCATCAGCGAGGTAAGCTGGATGAACACGCGCAGGGACAGGCCGTGCTGAACCACCATCGAGACGAAATGCAGCGACTGGGTCAGCCAGATCAGGGCTGTTGCACCTCCGGTCAGCGCCAGCAGGGCGATGAGGAGCTGACGGAGGATGTAGCGGTCGAGCAGAGGCAAGATCTGCCGCCCGGAAGTACCGGAGGATGAGGCCATGGTCCTTCATCTATCCCTAGCGCGTGGCGGGAGGAAGGCGAAAAAACGAAACAGTTTTTATCGCAGATAGGTCGCCCGGTCGATGACTGTCCTTGTCGTTGTCAGGCTGTGGTAGAATTGGGTCCCGGCGATACCGACCAGAAGACCTGCACCCGCTGCGAAGGTAATGGCAATATAGCGCCAGGGTTTCTGCATCCGGAATGTGGCCACTTCCACCTGAAGCAGGCCCATGTCCATCTGGCACCGCCCGAGCCGCAACTGGGCGGTGCGGGTATCGGTCTCGCTCTGGCTAAGGCGGTGTTCCAGATCCTGAACGCGCTCGCGCAGGCCTCTTTCCCGCGTTGCAGTGTCTCGCTGGGGGACAGTGCCGATGCGCGTGATGAACAGGTTTTTCAGCGCGCCGCCGGTGACGCCATCGCGGCGGGCCATCTGTCGGATGCGTTCCAGCGCCGTGGCGGCATGGCCGGGCTGTTCGTCCAGCACGAGCGCCAGAATGTCGGACAGGATCTTGATTTCCCGCGGGTCGATGTCTTTGGAATCAGGCGCACGGGCCATGTTCAGGACGGTGCCATGGTATCTGCGTGGGTATCAGTGCGGGGTTCGGCCGCGCGGCGCAGGCGATCACGGATCGCGAGGCCCAGCCCGTGACGGGGGATTGTCTGGGCCGCAATGGTTTTCAGGCCGCGCCGTGTGCCTTCGGCATCCAGAAAGCGCAGTCCGGCGAAGAGGCGGGCCGCTGCTTCTTCAAGATTGCCGCTTTCGCTCAGGTTCCATGTCAGGCCCGCGCCGGGGAATGGTCGGCCGAAAGCAAGCTGGGCTTCGTCGGGCGCAATCGAGGTCACGTCCAGCCTGACGGGCAGGCTGGGGGCGTAATGCGAGGCCAGTCTGCCGGGGGAGGCGGGTGCGATTTCAGCGAAATCGTCCGGATGGCGGATCGGGCCGCAGAGATCGTTCAGCTCTTCGAGCGTGACCCCGCCCGGACGCAGAAGGACTGGCACGTTCCGGGTCAGGTCCAGAACCGTGCTTTCCACGCCGATCGAACAGGGGCCGGAATCCAGAACCGCGTCGATCCGGCCGTCCAGCGAGCGCAGGACGTGGAACGCATCGGAGGGACTGACGGTGCCCGAGACATTGGCGGACGGTGCGGCAACCGGCGCACCGACTTCGCGCAGGAGGGCCAGTGCCGTTCGTCCGCGGGGGACGCGCAGGGCGAGGGTGGAGAGCCCGGCGGCGGCGAGGTCCGAGACGGTCGAGTCCGGAGAGCGGGGGAGCACCATTGTCAGCGGGCCGGGCCAGAACCGCTCGGCCAGCGTATGGGCGATTTCTTTCATCCTGCCGCTGAGGGAGGCCTGTGCGAAGGCGCTTTCGGCATCGGGGAGATGGCTGATGAGCGGGTTGAAACGCGGGCGCCCTTTGGCGGCGAAAATCCGGGCGACGGCGGTGTCGGACGAGGCGATGGCCCCAAGGCCGTAGACGGTCTCGGTACCGAAGGCGACCAGCTTTCCGGCTTTCAGAAGCTCCGCCGCGCGGCGGATGCCCTCGGGCGTGGCTGTCAGGCGTTCGGTATACGGCGTGTCGCTCAAGATGCACCTCCCGTGCAGTAAAAGGACGAATTCAGTCGGCCCGGCTTTCCATAACGCAGGGGCTGTCCGTCCGCGTCCAGCAAAGCGCCGCCTGCCGCTTCGAGAATGGCCTGCGGGGCGGCGGTGTCCCATTCCATGGTGGGGCCAAAGCGGGGGTAGAAATCCGCTGATCCTTCTGCGACGCGCATGAACTTGACGGACGAAGAGAGTTTGTCGATGGACGCGACTTTTCGTCCTGCCAGCCAGCGGTCCAGCAGTTCCGGGTCGCCATGATGGCTGGAGGCCAGCACGCGCAGGCCTTCGACAGACGGGGTAGCGGTCTGGATCGGGGTGTTGTGGGTGCCGTCCCAGCGATACGCCCCCAAGCCCTGACCACCGCTATAGATCAGTCCGTAACCGGGAAGCGCCACAACGCCCAGAACCGGACGATCATGGCGGACGAGGCCGATATTGACCGTAAAATCCCTGCCACCCGACGCAAAGCCCCGCGTGCCGTCCAGCGGATCGACCAGCCAGTAGGCGTCTCCTGCGGTGACCCGGATCCCGGCAGACATTTCTTCCTCACCGATTGCGGGAATGGACGGGCAGGCCGCGCGCAGGCCCGACAGGATATGATGTTCGGAGGCGTGGTCCGCTTCCGTGACGGGGGAAGCATCGTCCTTGATATCCGTGCGAAAGCCGCGTTCGCGGATGGCGTTGATGATGTCTGAGGCTTCGGAAGCGAGCCTGAATGCCAGATCCAGCAGGGCGCGGTCATCGTTTGCGGGGACGATAAAGGGGGAAGCGGAAGTCATTCTGCCAGACTACTCCAAGATGGCTTTTGCGTCATGTGTTGATGCGGATGGTGTCACTGCGGACAGGTCGGCACGGGCTCCTGAGGGCCGTTCCATGTTGCGAACGGGATTTTTGTCGCGGCGCTGAGGGCGATGCGGCGCATGGAAGGTCTTTCTCGGGGGAGGGCTTGTATGCCGGGGCGGTGTTTCCGATAACGGAGCTGACGATTTCATGTTCCAGACGACAGGGCCATCATGCTTTCAGTGATTTTCGATTCCCTTCCTGCTTTTTCCGTGGATGCGTCCAAGGCGGTCGTGCTGCTGTGCGAGACTGCGGGTGGCGAGACGTTCTCGGCGCTGGACAAGGCGACGGCGGGGGCAGTGTCGCGCGCTGTTGCCCTGAAGGGGTTCAAAGGAGAGGCCGGGCAGAGCGTGGTGCTGCCCGCTCCGGCTGAAGGGCTGTCGCAGATCGTTCTCGCCGGGGTGACGCCGAAGGGCGGCGCGGCTGTGGATGCCGTGGCTGTCGAGAATGCCGCGGGTCGGGCGGTGCGGCTGCTGGATGGCGTTGAAAGCGCGGTTCTGGTCGTGTCCGGGGCACTGGAGCAGTTTGCTCCGGAAGCGGGGCTGGGCGCGCGTCTGGCGTCTTATGATTTCGATCTGTATCGCAGCAAGAAGCCCGGTGCGCGACCGGTTCTGAAGTCGCTGACTGTTGCAGTGTCGGACGTGGCAGCGGCTCAGGCACGCTGGACGGCTCTGGATGCGGTGTCCCAAGGTGTGATCCTGACGCGAAACCTCGTGAGTGAGCCGCCGAATGTGCTTTATCCTCAGAGCTTTACGCAGCGGATCGAAGACCTGCGTGAGCTTGGCCTGACGGTTGAAGTTCTTGACGAAAAAGCCATGACGGAGCTTGGGTTCGGTGCGCTTTTGGGGGTGGCGCAGGGCAGCGTTCACAAGCCTCGGACGGTGATTGTTCGTCATGAGGGCGGTGGCAGCGAGGCACCTCTGGCGTTCATCGGCAAGGGTGTCACGTTCGATAGTGGTGGCATCTCCATCAAGCCTGCGGCTGGCATGGACGAGATGAAGACCGATATGGGCGGGGCCGCGACCGTGATTGGTCTCATGAGTGCGTTGGCCCGTCGTAAGGCGCCGGTTAATGCGATCGGTGTGGTTGGGCTTGTTGAGAACATGGTGTCGGGCGGGGCGCAGCGTCCGGGCGATATCGTGCGGGCTTATGACGGACAGACGATCGAAGTCCTCAATACCGATGCGGAAGGGCGTCTCGTTCTGGCGGATGTGCTGTCTTATACCCGCAAGCGGTTCAGCCCGAAGCTCATGGTTAATCTCGCCACGCTGACGGGTGCGATCGTGGTCAGTCTTGGGTATGAAAACGCCGGTCTGTTCAGCAACAGCGATGCGCTGGCCAAGGGGCTTTCGGAAGCCGGAGCGCATGTGGGTGAAGGCCTGTGGCGGATGCCGATGGGCGAGGCCTATAACCGTGAAATCGATTCCGATATTGCCGATATGAAGAATATCGGCGGACGTCCGGGCAGCGCGATCCTTGCGGCTGAGTTCCTCAAGCGCTTCGTGGGCGACACGGACTGGGCGCATCTCGATATTGCCGGAACAGCCTGGAAGACCAAGGCGTCTGCCATTGCGCCGAAGGGTGCAACAGGTTTTGGCGTGCGGCTGCTGGACCGTTTTGTGAAGGCGCATGAAGCCAGCGCCTGAGGGGCAATCACGCTGTGGATGTCGGGTTCTATCATCTGACGCGCACGCCGCTTGAAGAAGCGCTTCCGGCCCTTCTGGGCCGGACGCTGGATGCGGGAGAGCGCGCGCTCGTGCGCTGTCCGGATGTGGCGGCGGTTATGGCGCTGGATACGGCGCTCTGGGCGTGCCGGGACCCGGTCTGGCTTCCGCATGGGAGCGCAAAGAGTGGTCATGCGGCCCGGCAGCCGATCTGGCTGACGGAAGGCGAAGACGTGCCGAACGGGGCGCGTTTCTTGTTTCGGGTTGATGGTGCGGGGGAGGATGATTTCGCGCCATTTACCCGGATTTTCGATCTGTTTGATGGTGGAAATCCGCAATCCGTGCAGCGGGCAAGAGATCGCTGGGTGGCGATGAAATCTTCAGGTCACAATCTCGTGTATTGGAAACAGGAAGAGCGGGGCTGGAAAAAGGCGGGGTAAGGTTTCAAAGTATGTCTGAAGCCATTGATGGAAGACGCTCGATAATGGGGGCGTCTTTCATGTCACTGGAGAGGACGCCTGACTGTGCCGGACCCCACGAATTCTTCCCCTGATCCTCTGAAAACCGATCTGCGTCGCGTCGATATCAATCCGGACTTCTGGTATCCGCTGGCGTGGTCGAAGGATCTCAAACGCGGGAAGACGATCGGGCGTCGGTTCGGACGGCATCCGATTGCGCTGGTGCGGCCTGCGGAAGGTAGCGTGTTTGCGCTGGAAGACCGGTGCGCGCACCGTCAGGTTCCGCTCAGTCTGGGCAAGGTGAGCGGCGAGGCTGTTCAGTGCTGCTATCATGGCTGGGCGTATGGCCGCTCGGGGCGGTGCATTGATGTGCCCTATCTCGGTAAGGGCAAGCTGCCGAACGGTGTGAGGACCTATCCCTGCCGTGAAGCAGGCGGGATGATTTTCGTGTTTCCCGGTGATGCGGCGAAAGCGGAGAGCGTTCCTCTGCCGCCGCTGGCGCAGGTAGACAATCCGGCGTTCAAGACGCGGCATTTCAGCCCCGTCGTGAAGTGCCATTACACGTTCATGCATGAGAACCTGATGGACATGAACCATCAGTTCCTGCACCGCCGCCAGATGGGGCAGATCAAGGCGCGTTTTCTGGGGCAGGATGCGGGCGAGGGCTTTATTGAGGCGCGCTACAGTTTCGCACGCAGTGGCAACCAGCAGCCACTGGCTGAGCGGTTGATTTTCGGCAAGCATCACGATGATCCGGGCCGTGAACAGCCGGTTGAGGAAATCGTGAGTATCCGCACGACCTATCCGTATCAGAGCCTGAAAATCCACGACAAGGACGGTGATCTGATCATGGAGCTATTCAGTGTTTACGTCCCGAATAGTGCTGATGGTGCGAGTACGCAGACATTCGGTCTGCTTTCGGTGCTGCGTCCGAAAACGCCATTCCTGATTGATGTGATCTGGCCCGCGCTGGGCATTTTCACGAACCGGATCTTTGAAGAAGACCGCGAGATCATGCAACTGGAGCAGGCGGCCTGGCGGGACTTGGGGGGCGATCACAACGTCGAGGTTTTCCCGATCGTGCGAAAGCTGCGCGATCTTCTGAAGGTCGAGGGGATTGTGAGGGAACACACCGCGGATCCTGTCGTTGTCTGAGAACATAGGTCTTGAAAGCACGGACAGGAGACGGTCATGAAAACAGTCAAGCTCAGGAATGGTGTCACGGTTCCGGCGCTGGGAATGGGAACCTGGAATGTCGGCGACAGTGCCTCACGTCGCAGCAGCGAGATCGAGAGCCTGCGAAAGGGGCTGGAGGCCGGTCTGCGGGTTGTTGATACGGCCGAGATGTATGGCAACGGGCGTTCGGAAGATCTGGTGGGCGAGGCCATCGCAGATGTGCGCGAAGAGGTTTATCTTGTCAGCAAGGTTGTGCCCTCCAATGCATCTTATGACGCAGTTCATAAGGCGTGCAGGCGTTCTTTGAAGCATCTGGGGACGGACTGGCTGGATCTGTATCTGCTGCATTGGCGTGGGGGAACGCCACTTGAGGAAACGATCCGTGCTTTTGAGGATCTGAAAGATGAAGGGCTGATCCGAGCCTGGGGTGTCTCGAACTTCGATGTCGATGACATGGAAGAGATCGAAAGCCTGTCCGGGAACTGTCTGGTCAATCAGGTCCTGTATAATCTGGAGCACCGGGGGACGGAGTTCGATCTTCTGGATCATGATCTGAAATCTGAAACGGTGACGATGGCGTATTCGCCGCTCGGGCAGGGCGGGGAGCTTCTGGAGCATCCTGCACTTCGGGAGGTGGCGTCGCGTCACGAGACGTCGCAGGGACCTGCTGATCCGGCGCAGATTGCGTTGGCCTGGGTGCTGCGTCGGCCGAATGTGCTGGCTATTCCGAAGGCTGGTTCTCCGGGGCATGTGGCTGGAAATATTGCCAGTCTGGAGATCAGCCTGACGGATGCGGATCTCAAAACGCTGGACAGTGCTTTCCCTCCGCCGAAACGCAAGGTATCTCTCGCCATGATCTGACGGTCGTAATGGTTGCGGTCCGTTTTCCACTAACCTGCGGACCGCGCCCTGCATATTTTCACGTCCCTGTTCCATACTGATCCGGTTTCCCTCTGCCTTGCGGTTCTGGTGGTGCCCGCCTGTGTGCTGGCGATCCAGCCGGGGCGGCTCGGGCAGGCCGTAGTCGTGTGTCTGGCGGCTCTGGCTGCGGTACTGGCGCTTTCGCCTGCCGTGCTGGCTGTGGCGCTGGGTGTGATTGCGGCGCAGGAACGGGATGGCTGTCCGGCGGTGTGGAGCGTTCCGGTTCTGCTGCTGAGCGTTCTGTTTCCCGCCCAGACGCCTGTTCTGCTGGGGCTGCTGCCTGTTCTGTTCTGGCCTGCGCTCGTGCGTCGCAGAGACGGGGGCTGTTCCGCCGTTATGAGCATTCTGGGCGTGTCGTTGGTGTGGCATGCTCCGGAGGCTGTACCGACCGAACTGGTTGCGGGTCTGGGCGTGTGTGTGTTCGGGCTGATCGGCTGGGCTGTTCTGAGCGCGCATCGACCGGGGAATCTGGGGTTTTTGCGTCCCGTTCTGTTGATGGTTCTGGTGGTGGCCGCGCAGGATGCGGGGCTTGCGGTCTATGCCCGGATTGCGCTGGAAGCTGCGTTTCTTGATCTCGCAATGCTAGTTTTGATGGCATCACTGGGGCCTCGGTTTCCGGCGCTGACCGTATTGCGTCTGCCGTTTCCGCCTTTGCCCGGACTGGTCGTGTTGTGGCTTGGGATTCATGCGGCGCTGAGCATGGCGGCGGGTGTCGAGGGCTGGAGCGTGCTCGGCGTGGTGGTGGCATTGCTGCTGGGCGTTCTGGCGCTGTCCGATCTGCTTGTCGTCGGGCGGCAAATGTCTGGGCGTGCGGCTGCCATATCCGGTGTTTCCGTATTGCTGGTGGGGGCTGGGAGCCTGTTTTTGCCCGCACTGGTGTTCGGACTGACAAGTCCTGCGCTGCATGGTGTTGGAGGGGAGTGGGTCTGGCCCGTCTGGAGTATCGGTGCAGGCGACGGCTCCCATTTCCGGCTGATGGCCTTCGTGATGGTTGGAGCCCTGATCTGGATTGTTCTCGTGCGTCCCTGCCGCATTATGGGGGGGATCGTTCACGCAGCCTCCACGCTGGCTCCGGCATTGATGACACTGCTGGCATCAGGCGATGCCCTGTTTGAAGAGGCGCCGTCTCTGGGCTGGAGCCTGCGCCGTTTTGTCGTGTCAGGGCGGGTTCGCTTGAGGGCGCTGAAGGGGACGAAAGCACCTGTTCTGCCCGATCTGCGACAGGGGGCCGTGGGGCTTTGGCTTGTTCTTCTTGGCCTCGTCCTCGCGGTGCTGGGAGTGATGACGTAATGGCGCATGACGCGGGACTGATCGCGCTGTCAGTGCTGGAAGCGCTGTTCCAACTGGGGTTGCTGCTCGTTCTGGCGCCTGTGCTGGGCTGGTGTCTGGACGGTCTGCCGTTCTGGCTGGCGGGCCGCGCGGGTGGTGCGGTGCGGTTTCGTCTCTTGGGTGCGGGGCGGTTCTGGAAATTCCTGTTCCAGACGCCGCTCACAGGACGTCCGGCGCTTGCGTTGACCGTGGGTGTGCTGGCGCTTGTGTGCCTCCCTGCGGTGACGACGGGATCGGTATTGTCACCGCTCGCAGACCCGCTTGTCATGGGTCTCATGCTGTTGATGGGGCGTGGATTTCTGGGGCCGGGCGTTTTGTCGGGAGAGGCATCGCGTCTGGTTCCGGCGGTTCTGCTGCTGTGCCTGACGGAAGCACTGATCGCGCTGGCCGCTCCGGGGACAGATGGCCTTGGGGGCTTGTGTGCGATGTTGCATATCGAGCCTGAGCCGGGTCTGGAGGGAGCGCTAGCCGCCTGTGCACTGGCTTTGGGAATTGCATGCCCGCCGCTTCGTTCCGAGGATGTGACGGGCCTGTTGTCCGGGGTGCGGGACCGGCAGGAGCGTGAGGCGGCGCGCAGTATTGCGGATGTGCTGAATTGTGGCTGGCTGTTGGTGCTGGCTGATCTGGCATGGCCGGTGAGTGTGGGGCTCGCGCAGGGCGGCGTTCAGGGCTGGTGGCTCGGGTTGGTTGCGCTTGTCGCACGGCTGGCGCTGGCTGTGGGCGTGGCGGTCGGGCTGAGACTGATGGCGCAGGAGCGGAGCGCGCGGCTGACAGCGCTGTTTGCGGGTGTGGCGCTCCTTCTGGCTCTGGCGGGGAGGTTTGGCACATGATCGTTGGGTTCGGACTGCTTCTGCTGCTGGCCCTTGCAGGGTTGGGAAAAGACGGTCGGGGGCTGCCGCTTTACGGGGCAGTCTGCGCTTTTGCCGGGGCGACGGTCTGTTCGGGGCTGATGGCGCTGCTGACGTCCGTGGCGCTGATCGGGCTGAATGTTCTGGCATGGATCTGGCTGCGGCGGTTCGCGCCGGAAGCGCCGGACAAGGCGGCTGTTCTGCCGGTTGTGGGTACGCTTGTTCTGCTTCTGGCACTTGGTTTGTCGGGAGCCGGTCTGGGACTTGCTCCGGTTCTGGGCGCGGGGGCGGTTCTGGCCGGGTTGTGTGGTGCGGCGTGGGGAACGCCGCTGGTTCAGTTTGCCGGGCTGGTCCGGGCGGCGGACGGGCTGGTTGTTGTGGCGTGCGTTCTGAATTCATGGCCGCTTTTTGCTGCTGCTTTGAGTCTGTGGGGCGTTCTGGCGGCCCTTGGCATCACGCTGCTGCCCCGTCTGGCATGGCGACGGGTGGAGGACGTCTGATGCATCCGCTCGCACCCGTCGGCACGCTGTTTGCCGTCACTGTCTGGCCGCTTCTGGCAGCGTTCCTGCTGTTCCTGACGCCTGAAAACCGTCAGGCCGCCAGTAGCCGGACGTTCGCTGTGGCGGGGCTTGTCATCACGCCGCTGGCCGTGTGGCTGATGCCGGGGACGGACGCTCTGGCCGCTGCGTGTTCCTGCATCGTGACGGCCATACCGCTGCTTCTCCCGCAGGCTCGGGACCGGACGGGGCGGATTTTGCCGTTTCTGGTGACGGGGTGTGCGTTGCTGGCGCTGAATGTTCATTCGGCGTTCGCGGTGACGATCCTGTGTGGCGCGGGAGCAGTTCTTCTGGCGTGGCGCGAAGGGCGTGGTCCCCGGCAGGCGGCTATTGTGTGGGACATTGCGCGCAGTCGGCTTGGGGGCGTGGTTTTGGGGCTTCTGGGCGCGTCGCTTCTGCCGATGCAGCAGTCGTCGCTGGGGGCGGTGCTGCTGACGGTTGGACTATGCATGGTGGCGGGTCTGGGGCCATCACCCGCGCCTGCGCCGGAGGCGGCGCTTCTGGATACGGGGCTGCGGTTTGCGGCGCTGATGCTGATGTTCCGCCTGAGTGCCTATCCGCTGGTCCATCTGCTCATGCTGATTGCGGGTTTTGGAACACTCCTGATGCTGGTGGTGTCGCGCTCGACAGGGCGGGCGATCTCTCTGCCGATGCTGTCGGCGCTGGGTGCTATTGCGGCCGCGACCGGCGAAGGTCCGGCGCTCGTCCTGCTGCTTTTGTCGGCGCTGGGATTGGCCGTTCTGGATCTGCATGAGGCTGAGGGATCGGAGGCCATCGGGGCAGGAGCCGCACCGTGGCCGGTGTTCTGCGCGTTGGTCGGGATCGGGCGGTCGCTTGATGCCGCAGAGCTTGTTCTGCTGGTGTTGTGTCTGCTGCCTGCTTTGTGGTCCGTACGTCCTATGACCCTGCTGCCAGCCTTCGGACGGGGAGAGCGGGGTATCGTCGCTGTGACGCAGGCCGTTCTTCTGCTGGGCGGTTTGTGTGGCCCGCTGTTTCTTGCGTGGCATCCGGTGACGGGGTGGCGACCATGAGAAGTATGGGGCGGATTATCCGCAGCGGCGAGCGTGTGGCGCTGTCGCATTATCATCTCGATCCTGTGCAGTGGAGTGATATGCTCTGTGTTCCGGGTGCGACGTTGCCGCTGATCTCGTGCTGGGCGGATGATGCGCGCGCCTCTGTTCTGCTGCTGGAGGGGGATCGCCCGCTTCTGGCGAGTACGGTTGTGGAAGACCGTCGGTATCTGGCGCCATCGTCGCGGTTTGCCGGAGCGGAATGGGGCGAGCGCGTGTCGTATGATCTGTATGGCGTCGAGGCCATGGAGGCGCGTGGGAATGGTACGCCTGCGCTGGATGAAGGTGGCTGGACGTCCACATGGCCATTGTCATCCCGTCCGGGACCGGCCTCGGGTGGTCTGCGTCCGATCGGGGGGAGCCGCTTTCTGCGTCCGGAGCAGACGGGGTTGAGTGGCCCTCTGGACCTGTCTTTCGAGGTTCTGAAAGGGAAGGTCCGGAGTGTGGATGTCTGTGCGGGCGGGGCACATCGGGGTGTGGTGTCGCGTCTTTTGGGGAAGACGCCGGAAGAGGCTATGTTCCTCGTGGCGCGGATGACGGCGGGTGGTTTGGTGGCGCATCCTCTGGCTTTTGCACGTGCCGTGGCGCAGGCGCGCGGGCAGGTTCCGGGGCCGGGAATTCGGGATGTGTGGATGATTCTGCTGGAGATCGAGCGGATGTCGCTTCATCTGTTCGACATGGCCCGGACGGCTCGGGGCGTGGATGCGGAGCTTCTGGCGACGCATTGCGATCATGCGCGCGAGGCCATCGCTCAGGCCTGTGCGGAGCAGGGTGTTTCGCGGCGTCTGATGGATACGGTGACCTGTTGCGGCTTTCCCGAGGGGCTGGAGATCGTCCCGCTGGCGCAGGCGGTTCACGCGGCGATGCAGCCACGCCTTGCAGCGATGGAGGAGCTTCATCGGGTTTTTGCGTCCCGTCTGAACGGGTTTGCAGTTCTGGATGTGCGGCTGGCGGAGCGTTTTGCTGTTGGGGGTGTGACGGGGCGTGCGAGCGGTCGCAGCATGGATATGCGACGGCGGGAAGCCGGAATGCGGCTGGAGGCGCTGCGGGCGACGGGATCGAGCCGCGGCGATGCCCGGGCGCGTGATGGGCTGCGGCTTGCGGAAATCCGGGATTCGCTGAAGCTGATGGAACGGATTTTGGGCAGCATTGGTCTGGACGATGACGAACCCGCGCCGGACAGCACGGATGAGGGTATTGGCGTGGCCGAGGGCGCGCGCGGAGATGTGTGGTACTGGGTGCGGCTGAAAAACGGGCGGATCGAGAACCTGCATGTCCGTGATCCGGGTGTCTCGGTTCTGCCGGTTCTGGGGGCGATGCTGCAAGGCTGTCCCGTGGAGCGTGCGCCTGCGGCTCTGGGGTCGATCGGGCTGTCTCCGGCGGGGATTGCGTTGTGAAGGGGTTGCGGCAGACGGGGCCTCTGAGCCTGCTTTACGCGTTCATGGATGCGCGGCGCTGGTGTCCGTCCTCTGAGGAAGTTCTTCCGCGTCGTGAGCGCCCCATCGGGCTTTATGTGCTGGAGACGGGAGGCTGCGAGGGCTGCTTCATGGAAATCGAGTCTCTGAAAGGCAGTGCTTTCGCTCTGGAGCAGGCAGGTTTTGTGTGTGTGAGCGATCCTGCGGATGCGGACTGGTTGTTGCTGACCGGTGCGGTGACGCGGGTCTGTGCCGAGATGGTGGACCGGGTCTGGCGGGCGATGCCGCCGGGCCGGAGTCTGATTGCGGTCGGGGCCTGTGCGGTCGATGGAGGGCCGTTTCCGGCCAGTTACGCGACGCTGGGGGGCTTGCAGGCTCTGACGCCGGTGCGGCGTGCGATTCCGGGCTGTCCCCCCGCGCCGCAGGAGATCCTGCGGGCCCTTCAGGAACTGGCGCGGGTCTGATCGCGATATTCTGAAACTGGAAATTGCCTGAAACAACGAAGTTTTGTCTTCGGACGGCTTGTCGTGACACGGTTTCGCGTTAAAGCAGACGGACGCACTGGATGCGTTTTCCCATGAGGTCCGGCCACCTGTCGTTCAGGTCGCCGCACAGAGCACAGGGCTTGAGATGGCTGATTATCGCCTTGGAATTGATCTTGGTGGCACGAAGATCGAAATCGCAGTTCTGAATCGTTCGGGCGATCTCGTCCTGCGGGAACGAATTGCCAATCCCGGTATTTATAACGAGGCCGTTCTGGCGATCCGGGATCTGGTGGCGGATGTGGATCATCGTCTGGGTGCGGTGCCGAGCCACCGCGTTTCGGCGGGGCAGCATACGTCCACGCTGGGCATCGGGATTCCGGGATCGATCTCGCCAGAGAGCGGGCTGATCAAGAATGCCAATGCAACCTGGCTGAATAACCAGCCTTTCGGGCACGATCTGGAAGCCGCGCTGGCCCGTCCGGTCCGGACGGAAAACGACGCCAACTGCTTTGCGCTGTCTGAAGCTGCCGATGGTGCGGCCAAGGGCATGCTGACCGTTTTCGGTGTCATTATCGGGACGGGTATGGGCGCGGGCATCGTTAATAATGGCCGCGTTCTTGAGGGGCGTCATCATATTGCTGGCGAATGGGGGCATCTGCCTCTGCCCTGGTCGACGGAAGAAGACGCGCCGCCGCGCGAGTGCTTCTGTGGGAACAAGGGCTGCATGGAGCGCTATCTTTCGGGCCCGGCACTTGCCGCGGACTGGAAGGGGCCGGGGCATCGCAATACGGCCGGTATCGAAGAGGCTGCGGCCAATGGCGATCAGGCTGCGATTGCAGCACTCGGCCGTTATACCGAGCGTTTTGCCCGGGCGTGCGCCATGGTTATCAACTTCCTCGATCCGGATGTGATCGTTCTCGGTGGCGGCGTCTCCAACCTTCACACGCTCTATGAGCGCGTGCCGCCGCTTCTGGCCAAGCATGTCATTACGCCGGTCTGCACGACGCCAATCGTGAAGAATAAGCATGGCGACAGTTCTGGCGTGCGTGGCGCGGCATGGCTGTGGGACGTGACGGAATAAGCCTGTCGCGTATTGGACATGAAAAAGGCCGCCCGGAGAACCGGGCGGCCTTTTTTGTTGGGATTTCCTGCTCTCAGGCGGGTTCTTCTTCCACCGTTTCCGACATTTCCTCTGCCGCCAGTTTCAGGCGGTGGTAAGAGCGGCGGGAGAAGGGCAGGATCGCGATATAGAGCAGTCCCGCACCGGCGAGGGCGCCCCAGGGGTCTGCGACCAGAAGGGCTGCATAAAGGCCGGTCCCTAGCATCAGAGGCAAGACGTAGCGCGCCGGAACCTTGAAGTTCTTGAACGACCAGACCGGCAGGGTGGAGACCAGCAGCAGGCCGGTGACAATCAGGCAGACGGCCGAGACGAGGGGCAGGCGGGCGAATGCGGCCAGACCTTCGGCATGGAGGCGGTCGGCTTCGAGGCCGAGGAAGACCGGAAACAGGACCAGTCCTGCACCCGCAGGGGCCGGGACGCCAGTGAAGAAGCTGTAGGAGTAGTCCGGCTTGTCGTCGTCATCGAGGCTCGCGTTGAAACGGGCCAGACGCAGCGCCATGCAGACCGTGAACAGGATGCACGGGACGAAAGAATAGCGTCCGGCGTGTTCGAGCGACCACATTAACAGCACGAAGGACGGTGCGACGCCGAAGCACACGAAGTCTGACAGACTGTCGAATTCCGCGCCGAAGCGGGTGGCGCCCTTGAGGAGGCGCGCGATGCGTCCGTCCAGTCCGTCAATGCAGGCGGCGATCAGGAGTGCTACGGCAGCGGGTTCAAACTGGTGTTCGAGCGCGAATCTCATGCCGCTGAGCCCGGCGCAGAGGCCGAGCATTGTCATGATGTTGGGGATGAGGCGGTTGAACGACGGCCCGCGCACACGGGTGCGCGGGTTGCGGCCCATACGGCGGAGTCTGCGTCGGATGCGGCGTTTTCGGCCAGAGGCGCTCACAGAGGCGCCAATAGACTGGGTGGGCTCGCGGGTGGGTTCAACCGTCGGAGGCGTGGTCATGTATGGCGTCTGGCTCAGAGCGTCGCCAGGACAGTTTCGCCGCCAACCATGGTCTGCCCCTCCACAACCAGAGGTTCGACGCCGGGCGGCAGATAAACATCGGTGCGCGAGCCGAAACGGATCAGGCCGAAGCGCTCGCCTGCTTCCATGCGATCGCCTTCCTCGACGAAGCACAGGATGCGGCGCGCGATCAGGCCGGCAATCTGGACGACGCCGATATTGCGGCCATCCGGCAGCGTCAGGCGCAGTTCGTTGCGCTCGTTGTGTTCGGACGCCTTGTCGAGGCTGGCATTGAGGAATTTTCCAGCGTGATAGGCGATCTTCGTCACTTCACCGGCGGCGGGCATCCGGTTGATATGGACGTTCAGCACGGAGAGGAACGTCGAGACGCGCCAGACCGGCGTGTGTCCCATTTCCAGCGCGGGCGGCGGCGTGACGAGGGCGACGGATGTGACGCGGCCATCGGCGGACGCCAGCACCAGATCGGGGCGCGGCGGCGGGGTGCGCTTGGGGTCGCGGAAGAAGTACAGGCAGAACGCCGTGAAGGCGATGCCTGCATTGCCCAGCAGGCGCGTGGCGCGCCAGGGCGTGGCCCGTCCGAGCAGTCCGACGAACGAACCGGCGAGAAGGAAGGGAGTCGCGGCGCGGTGCGGCGGCGACAGGACGAGCTTGAAGGACTGGATCAGCGACATGGAACGCACTCTTACGGCACACGGCGGGAGGGTCAAGAATTCGCCACAAAGAAGGCGTTTTTCGGGCAGGTTTTCTGCGTCAGGCAGGTTTGGGGACCTGTTGGGGGAGTGTGGCAGCCAGTTTGTCGTCGATCATGGGGATTCCGGCATAGGCATTTTTTCGGGCTGTGACGAGGTGAACGCCGCCGCATGGCAGGCGCAGTCTGTGTCCGATCTGCTCCATGAGCCGTCCCTGTGTGGCGGAAAGAGCAGCGGGTGGCGCCATCAGAGCACCCGAATGATGGTCGATCCGGAACAGGGTCTGGTCGAGAAGGCGGGTCAGCTGGCGGCTGCTGTAGGGACTGCCGTGGCCGAAAGGGGTGGCGTCGGTATGCGCCCAGTAGCCGGAACGGTTGGGAACGATCAGGATCAGGACGCCGTCATCGGTGAGGGTGCGCCAGATGGCCCGGAGGAAATCCGGGGCGACACGCGTGAATTCGAGACCGTGAACCACGAGCACCGCGTCCATTGAAAGGTCGTCGAAAGGCAGGCGGGCGCTCTCGACGATGCAGTCTTTTGAGGAAGGGTGAAGTGTTTTCTGCGTCTGGGCGTGAAGCAGGCGCGCGGAGACTGCGAATTCGGCACTTTCGGGAAGATAGGGGGCTGTGTAGCCTATGCCGAGAATGCGTCGGCCTCGCATGGGAGGCATGATACGTCGCAGGCGCTCGTTGAGGAGCAGGGCCGTGCGCTGTCCCTGTCGGCTTTCATAGAAAGTGGCGGCATCATCGGAACGGATGCGGGCCAGGGACGTCAGCATGCAGCTACCTCATCAGCAGGACAGTCCAAGGGGAACAGTCATGCCACTTGATATCAAGCCGATTCCGGTTCTGTCGGATAATTATGCCTGGCTGCTAACGACGCCAAAGGGGGAACGGGCCATCGTGGACCCCGGTGAGGCCGGGCCGATTCTTGATGAGATCGGGGAGGGGCGGCTGGACATGATCCTGCTGACTCACCATCACGCTGATCATACGGCCGGGACGGAAGCATTGCGGGAACGCTATGGCGCGCAGGTTTACGGGCCGCGCCAGAATCAGGAACGGCTGCCTCGGCTGGATCATGCTGTTGAAGATGGGGACGTTGTTTCTCTGGGAAATACGCAGATTCAGGTCTGGTCCACGCCGGGCCATGCGGTTGGGCATGTGTCATATGTCGTGGCCGAGGTTCCGGCGCTGTTCTGTGGCGATGTGCTGTTCAGTCTGGGCTGCGGGCGATTGCTGGAAGGCACGGCGCAGGAACTGTTCGACAGTCTGCATCGCTATGACAGTCTGCCGGACAGCACGCTTGTCTGTGCGGGACATGAATATACGCGCTCCAACCTTGCTTTCGCACTGCATGTCGATCCGGAGAACGCCGCTCTGAAGGCGCGGGCCGGGGAAGTCGAACGTCTTCTGAAAGCTGGACAGCCAACGCTTCCAATCACGCTGGGTGTAGAGCGCAGGACTAATCCATTTCTGCTTGCGCCGGATGTTGCGACCTTCGCGCGGCTGCGTAGAGAAAAGGATACGTTCTGACGACACAAAAAAGTCCCGCTCGAAAGAGACGGGGCTTTTTAGCATCATCAGGCCGTTACCAGCCGAAGATGATTTTCTTGAGCAATTCGGCACCAAGGCCGACGATGACAACGCCGCCCGCCCAGATCGCCACGAACCAGCCCACGCGTTTCATCCAGTTCAGGAAGCCCGGTTTCTCGTCGGGCTGACCGTATTCGATACGCATGGGGCTGGTCCTATGCCGTTAGTGGTAGTGGTGCCCGGCGGACATTTTTCCGCGGAACACATAGTACGAATAGGCGGTGTAGGAGAGGATTAGCGGCAGGAGGAACATCGTTCCGACCAGCAGGAAGGTTTGGCTCTCCGGCGGAGAGGAGGCCTGCCAGATGGTGATGGTCGGTGGCACGATATAGGGCCACACATTGATGCCCAGACCGCTGAAGCACAGGAAGAACAGGCCCAGCGTTGCGATGAAGGGCAGCAGATGCGAGCGCGGGTTGCGCAGTCCGAGGAACAGTGCCGCTGCGAGTACGACGACTGCAACTGGAACCGGCGCCACCAGAGCGAGCTGCGGCATGTCCAGCCAGTGCTGCATGTAGGTGGTGTGGAGCATTGGCGTCCAGATCGAGACGAGCGCGATCGTCACCAGCATGAGGCCGCCGAGGACAAAGGAAATCCGGCGCATTGCATCATGCAGTTCGCCTTCGCAGCGCCACAGCAGCCATGTTGCGCCAAGAAGTGCGTAACCGATGACGACGGCGAGGCCGCAGAACAGGGCGAACGGGGTAAACCAGTCGAAGCTGGACCCGACGAACACATTGTTCTCGATTTTGATGCCCTGAACGAGCGTTCCGAGAATGACGCCCTGCATGAAGGCCGCAACGATGGAGCCGCCGCAGAAGGAGCTGTCCCAGAAGAACTGGCTCATGGGCGATTCCGACTTGAAGCGGAACTCGAAAGACACGCCGCGCAGGATCAGGGCCAGCAGCATGAACAGGATCGGCAGGTAAAGGGCCGGAAGGATTGTGCCGTAGGCGACGGGGAAGACGCCGTAGAGCGCCGCTCCGCCGAAGATCATCCAGGTTTCGTTGCCGTCCCAGACGGGGGCCACGGTGTTGACCATGAGATTGCGATGATCGTGGTCTTTTTCCTTGAGGAAAAGGATGCCGATCCCGAGATCGAAACCATCAAGGCAGACATAGAGGAAGATGGCGGTTGCTGCGAGCAGCGCCCAGACCACCGGAAGCCAGAAGCCGGCTGTTTCTGTCATGGTTCTTACTCCGCCATGCCAGCGCCGGCCGTCGGGCCGGATGGGGGCTGATGGGAGACCTGTGTTGTACCTGCGGCACGCTGGGGCTGGTCTTCAGCGGGGCCATGTTCGCCCGGATGGGGTTCTTCGGCGAAGGTCCGCAGCAGGATGGTGATGCCGCCCATGAACACGATGAAATAGACGATGATGAAGGCAATCATCGACGTTGCGATGCTTGGCAAGGCGATCGGAGAGACGCTGTCGGCGGTCCGCATCAGGCCGTAGACGGTGAAGGGCTGACGGCCCACCTCAGTCGTGACCCAGCCACACAGCAGCGCGAGGAAGCCCGCCGGAGACATGAACAATGCGACCCGATGCAGAAGCGGCGTGTCGTACAGTTTGCCTTTCCAGCGCAGATACAGCGACCATAGCCCGACCAGCACCATCAACATGCCCAGCGCGACCATGATGCGGAAGGAGAAGAACAGCAGCGGAGAATAGGCGCGGTCTTCTTTCGGGAAGTCCTTCAGGCCCGGGACCTTACCGTCGAGACTGTGCGTCAGGATCAGCGAGCCCAGATAGGGGATGGCGATCTTGTAGCGGGTGGTCTCGTTTTCCATGTCGGGAATGCCGAACAGGATTTCCGGGGCGCGGCTTTCGGATTCCCAGTCGCCTTCAAGAGCGGCGATTTTGGCGGGCTGATATTCCAGCGTGTTCAGGCCCTGCGTATCACCGGCCAGAACCTGGATCGGGGAGACGATGGCGGCCATCCACATCGCCATGGAGAACATCAGGCGGACCTGTTCGGACGCCTGACGGCCTTCACGACGCGCCTTGAGCAGGTGCCATCCGGCCACGCCTGCCACGATGAAGGCCACGCACAGGAAGGCTGCGAGGCCCATATGGACGATGCGGTACGGGAAAGACGGGTTGAAGACGATCTGCCACCAATCGACGGGCAGGAAACGTCCGGTGGCTTCGTCGATGCGATAGCCGCGGGGAGTCTGCATCCAGGAATTGGAGGACAGGATCCAGCTCATGGAAATCAGGGTACCGATCGAGACCATGCAGGTGGCTGCGAAATGCAGGCCTTTGCCGACGCGGTTGAGGCCGAACATCATGACGCCGAGGAACCCGGCTTCAAGGAAGAACGCCGTCATGACCTCATAGGCCAGCATCGGGCCAAGGATCGGACCGGCTTTCTGTGAGAAGGCCGACCAGTTTGTTCCGAATTCGTATGACATGACGAGGCCGGAGACCACGCCCATGCCAAAGACGACGGAAAAGACCTTCAGCCAGTATTTGAAGAGGTCCAGATAGGCGCTGCGGCCTGTCTTGAGCCAGAGGCCTTCCAGAACAGCCAGGTACGCTGCAAGACCGATTGAGAACGCCGGGAACACGATGTGAAACCCGACCGTAAACGCGAACTGGAACCGCGCCAGGAATAAAGCCGAGAGGCCAAACATTTCAGTTGCCTTCTGGAGAGATGGCGAGTGGCAGATACCGTCAGAGGCAAGGCCGCTCCCTGCGGGATCTGACGCACGCAGAACGAGGATAACGAAGTTGTGATCGTTTCGTGTGTCGCCGTCTTTTGAACCTACAGAACGTGTTTGGCCAGAGAAAGTTCTGTGTTCCGATAGGTTTTTTGATGAAAATCAAGCGGAAATTTCGGCCTCAGGGGGGAGGGAATGTTCCGTTGAAAAGCGTGGAAATCGCCTGTGTATCCGGGAGGATCTGGCCGTTGACGACGGGGAGCGCCACGGAAAGTGGTTGTTCGTTTTTGGGCTGTGGAGCGGAAGCCTTTTCCAGCGCTTTGCGGAGGGCGGCCTGAAGGTCCGGGGCGAGGTGCGACTCTATTTCAGGCCGATCCAGAAGGTGCGCTGCAAGCTCCTGCCAGTGCATCAGGGTCAGGGTAAGCGTGCCGGTTTGGCTTGGGAGGGTGAGGGCGCCGGAAAGCGTGATGTGACTGCCTGTTGAGGCTGGGGAGGCTGAGGCGTCCTGAAGCAGGAGACGGCTATATGACGCCGGGTCAAGAAATGAGTGGTCTGTGGAAGATCCGGACGCTGTCAGGGCGAGCGCAAGATGCGCCTGATGCAGGTCGGCGGAGGCTCCATAGGGCAGTGGAAACCCGGACAGTTCTGCCGCTTTTTCCTCTATGCCGAGCCGTGTTGCGCCGATGGGGGCTTCAGGAAAACGGATGAGGCGTCCGGAGAGGTTTTTCGCGAAGATCTGCCTGTCAGGCCATCCGCCCGACAACGCGGCCTGAAATTGTGGCGCTGAAAATCGCAGGTCTTCTGGGTTTCTGAAACGGATCTGAACACCCGACGTCAGAACAGTCAGGATTTTGTCATTCAGGACAAGCCGTATCGCCTGATGCCCCGTCAGGGAAATCGGAAGCCCTGTGCGAAGAAGGGAGGTCCATGATCCTCCAAGACGAAGATGCTCTGCGGCCCAGCCTGCATCATAGGACGAACCGGGCGATGCAGGATGTGTGGCGTCCAGATGGTCCAGCTCCACCCATGCGCCGAACGGCCAGCCGCCGCTGCGTAACGGAGTCGCATGAACGGCCCAGCCGTTTTTGTCTGCGGTGGCGATGGCGGTGTGGGCGCTGGTCTCCAGCCGGTGGATCGTGTGATGCCAGCAGAGTGTATCGAGGAGGATCGATATTGCGAGAATGGCAATCAAGACCACAGCATATCTGCTGTAACCCACAGTAAAGAACGAACGATCCATTGAGCATCTCTTTTCGGGAGTGGCTGCGGGATTGGTCAACCCCTGTCTGTTTTATCCCCAGCCATGGAAAGTGCTTCGGGAGTGCCCGAAAATGCGTCCATAGGTCGGTTTGCCATAAAAGCCATGGCGGTTGTGCAGCAGTGAAAACCGCAGAAAACCAAAGGATATGGAGGTTTTATTAATGGTTGGATGTTGGAAGCGCGAAGTTCTTGAGAGAACGTTGAAAGATTTCAGTTTTTTGCAGTCCAATCATGTGTTTTTCGGGTCCACAGAGTTATCCACAGGATCTCTGGGCAGGGTATGGGTTGTGCACAGTTCGTCCCACGCGCTTTCCAGAGCCTCGGTAAAGGCCTTGCGTTCCTGTTGGGCCGGGAGAGGCTGACCGATCACAACGTGAAGGGTGCCCGGACGTTTGAGCCAGGGGTTTCGGTCCCAGAAGAGCCCTGAATCGGTTGCGACGGGCACGACGGGAACGTTGGCCTGTCGTGCCAGAGCGACGATACCGGGCTGGATCGGATGACGTTCGCCGGGCAGCGTGCGGGTGCCTTCGGGGAAAATAATGATCTGGCGACCCGCGTCGTGAGCCGATTTTGCATCCTGCATCATGGTGCGCAGGGCTTTTGAACCGGCTTTCCGGTCGACGGAAATCATGCCGGTCAGACGCAGCATCGGGCCGACGACCGGTATGTGCGTCAGTTCTGTTTTGATGATGTAGTCAGGGCGGTCAACGAGGGTCATCCAGATGAAGCCATCGAAGAAGGACTGGTGCTGCGAGGCGATCAGCAGCGGGCCGGGTGGCAGGTTCTCCTGACCTGTGATCTCGATGCGGACCGAAGAGATCCGGGTGAAGCCGAACAGAACGGCGCGCGCCCAGAGTTTTGCATAAGAGAGGGCCAGATCCTGATTTTTCATCAGGCGGATCGGAATGGTCCCGAGGCCCATGAACAGGGTGATCCAAAAAAGATAGAGATTGAACAGGACGCCGCGCAGAATGCTCATCATGGTGTTCTGCACACCAGAAAATCCGGTCCGGCACAAGGGCTGTCAGGCGCCATCCAGTCCTTCACGACCATCGGGCAGTCCTGTCAGGACGCCAATTTCGGCGCCGAGTAGTTTGTTGTATTCCCGAAACATCAGGAAGAGCGTTCTGCGCGAAGGGGTGCCTTGCAGGGCGAGGGGCACCACCGGATAGGCGAAGAGGTCCAGATCGGGGGCTGTGCGGTGGATTTCGAGAACAGCCCGACGCATATGATAGCCGGAGGTGACGACGAGAAGGCGGTGCAGTCGGTTGTTTTTGGCCCATTCGGCTGTTTCGTGGGCGTTGCCGATCGTGCTGGTGGCGCGGCGTCCCAGAGTGATGCGTGTGGCCAGAGGTGAGGACAAGGGTTCCTGCTGAAGATGCAGGATATGTTGCAGCGTAACATGAGGCCCAACGCCTGAAATCAGCAGCAGATGTCCGTATCCGCCTCGCAGGAGCGTAATGGCCGTATCGACGCGCTGTTCTCCACCAGTCAGGGCGACGATGCCATCGCAGACAGTGGCGGTGACGGGAGGGCTACTGGCGTCTTGAACGAACCAGACGAATCCCGCCAGCCAGAGACCTCCCAGCGCCAGACATGCCTGGAGGAGACGTGTCATGGCAGGCGCCGGAGCCAGACGAGCACGACGGTCTGTGCGGTAAGCCAACCCAGACAGGCGGCGATCAGGGGCAAGGCGCCGAGTTCTTCAAGAAGCATGCGTGGCAGGACGTGCAGGGTGCTCCACCATGCGGCGATCAGGGCGTCCCATGTGTTTGAAGGAGAGGTGGCGGGAGGTGCGCCATGTGAAAAGGGCGTGAGCTTCTGGGCCAGCATGGTGATGACCGGGCTCAGAAGCAGAAGGCCGACGAGCCCTCCGGCGAGACTGAGCAATGCTGCCCGCCCGGCGATCCTGCTGGAGATGGTCAGGTCTCCTGCGCCAAGAAAATGGACAATTTCGACGGCTTTGCGCTGGGCCATGACGGAACGGCGCACCGTCATACCGACCGAAAGAACCGCAATGGCCGCGATGAGGCTGACGGCCAGCCATGCACAGGCGATCAGGCTGCTTCCCAGACCGTTGAGACGTTCACCCCAGCGCCGGTCTTCCTCCACGACGGCTTCAGGCAGCACGTCATGTACGATCGTGCCCAGATCGGGCGTTCCGGTATGGGCGACAATCAGGACGGCAGGCAGAGAAAGGCCGGGAAGACCTGCGCTGTCAGACACTTGCCCCAGCCATGGTGCGAGAAGGGTCTGGACCTCTTTGATGGAGAGTTCGCGGACTGTTGTGACATCGGGCGTTTTGTTCAGGGTCTGGACTAGGGTGCGGGTGCGGTCTGCAAGCTGGGGCGTGTCGGACGGGATCTCGATTGTGGTTGCGTTTCGGGCGGCACCGGACCAACTTTCGGCAAGGGTCTGCACGCCTGCCAGCCCAGCAAGTGAGAGGCCTGCGAGCAGGGTCATGAGTGCGACCAGAAGCGGCAGGCTGCCTGAACGCAGTCCGGGGGAGACCGGGGCACTCATGAGCGTTCTGCCCGTTGGGTGGAAATTCCGTTCTGAATGTCGGTATTTGCGATCGTGCCGTCCTGAAGGATGATGGAGGCTGCCGGAGCTTCGCGGACCAAGGCCTCGTTATGGGTGGCGACGATGACGGTCGTGCCCATTTCGATCAATTCCTGAAATGTCGTCAGAAGGCGTCTGGCCTGCGCGTCTTCGAGCGCATTGGTCGGTTCATCGGCGAGCAGGAGTTCGGGGCGACCGATCAGGGCGCGGGCAATGGCCGTGCGCTGCTGCTCACCGCCGGACAGGGCGCCGGGGCGCTTATCGGCGAGATGTGCCACATCCAGCCATTCCAGTACGGCGAACGCCTCGCGTCTGGTGTCGCGCTCGGAAGCGCCGCGCAGTCTGAGCGGGAGAGCCACATTGTCGAACACCGTCCATTCCCCGATCAGGCGATAGTCCTGAGGAACAAACCCGATTCTTCGGCGCAGGTTTCGCAGCGTTGCCCGGCTGGCGTGGCTGACGGACACGCCGAGCAGGTCCATCTGACCGGCGGATGGGCGTGTTTCGAGTGTGAGGAGGCGCAGAAGACTCGACTTGCCAGCACCGGATGGTCCGAGCAGCCAGCGGAACTCTCCCTGCGGCACGGAAAGCGTCAGGTTTCGCAAGACCGGCTGCCCTACGCCGGGAGGCATCATCGAGACATTCAGGAGGCGGATCATGACGCTTTCATTGAAAACTGGAGTAATTTATTAACCATTTAATAACGATCATTTTGTCATAACAGACAAGTACACGGATCAGGCTAGGCCGGATCGGAGCCGGCTGTCGAAGGGATTGATTGAATGCGCATTGAATGCCCCCATTGTCATGCGGTCTTTGAAGTACCGGAGGCGATGGCAAAAGGGGTTAAGCGTCTGCGCTGCGCCAATTGTGGAGACAGTTGGGAAATGACTGCCTCTGTGGTGACGGCGCAGGAATCTGTTCCCGAAGCCACACCGGCTGTTTTTGAAGTTCCGGAAGAGGAAAGCGACAGCAAGCCTGATGTGGTGGATGCCCCTTCGCCCGTCTCGGAAGGAACATTTCGAGCGACAGGAGCGATGGCCGGACGAAACGCTGAGCGCCGTTCGGCTGTCCTGCATTCCCGTTCAGCTGGCGACGTTCAGGCACGGGCTGAACAGGCTGGCCCGTCGATGATCGGGTCTACCGGTCTCTGGGTCGCGGCCTGGGGTGCCAGCCTTGTTCTGGCGGGCTCCGGAGTTGCGGCGTTGTGGTACTGCAAGGGCGCGGGGGTTTTCGGTTTTCTTCCGGGGATCGGACATTTTTCCTGAAACCCGGTTCGGGCCGCCCCAGGGATCTTACATATTGCGGGCGGCGAGTGCCGAGAGTGTGGCGCCGATGGCGGCTACGGCCATGAGCAGGATGCCGTCGAAAATAAGGGAGCCCGGCGTGATGAGGTGGCTGCCGATCTGAAGATGGGTCGGAAGGGTTCCGGCGACGTGATTCATGACGTCGCGGGCCTGCGGGTCGGCACTGGCTGCGCTGGTTGTGATCGCATTGACGATGTGCGGAAGAATATACCAGCCCGAACCCAGAATCAGCAGGAGAGGCGCCATGAGTTCGGCAATCTGCTGGGCCAGATAGAAGGCAAAATAACAGACGGACCATACGCCCATCCGGATCATAGACGATGTTGTGAGCGAAGATTCGTTCCGGCTTCTGCTACCGAGGAGGCGGTCCGTGATATGGGGCGGGGGCTGCATGTCCATGAGATATGGCTTCCAGTGGTCCGGCAACGGGAGTTAGTGTTCGTCCCTGAAAGCGGACGAATGGTTCACTTCGGACTAGCTGCAAGAGATCGCCAATGCAAACTTTCCCGTGCCGTCATGCCTTTTCCTGAATTCGAGATGCCGATGGTAACGCCGAATATGCCCCGGGTCGTTCTGGTGGAGCCTGACTGCGACCATGCCCGGCAGATTGCCCGGATACTGGTCAATGAAGGCTTTGCGCTCACCTGCGCGACCAGCGGCGAGGAAGGTTTGGGCACGATCGAGGATACGATGCCCGATCTGGTGGTGGCTTGTACCGAGCTTCCGGGAATGAGCGGGGGGCAGCTGGCACGGCGGCTGCGGCTGGATGCGCTGACCCGCAACATTCCGATCCTGATGCTCACGGAAGATGCGTCGCCGGGTGTGGAGCGTGAGGGGCTCGAAAGCGGGGCTGACGCTTATATTTCCAAATCGGCTCATCCTGATCTGATGGTTCTGCGGATGCGGGCCTTGTTGCGGGAGGGGCCGGAGCTTCTTCAGGTCGATGAGGCATCCCGGTTGCGTCGGGCCCGGATCGTGATCGTCAATTCTCCACGAGAGGAGGAAGACGAAGACGATACAGCTGAGGAAGCACCCGAAACGACGTTGGGGGAGTTGCTCTGGCGTGACGGGCATACCGTGACATCTATTGAGCGTTCGGACGACCTGATCGAAGGCGGATGGCTGCGGGGGGCCGACAGTCCGGACTGTCTGGTGCTGGAACTCGGGAGCGGAGACGAGGATCTGAAATTCTGCCGTCTGCTGGATGCGCGGCGGCAGGCTGTTCTGGAGGCCGGTGGCATTCCGTTCCGGACACTGGGGATCGTGGAGGCGTCACGGTTCAGGCGGCAGTCTTCCGGGGAGTTTTTTGAGGCCGGAATTGATGATCTGGTGCCGAGCGACATTGCGCTTGAAGCTCTTGCGATGCGAATCCGGACACTGGCCCAGCGCAGAATGGCGCAAGACGAGTTCCGCCAGCAGGAAATCGAGCGTCAGCAGAACGCCCTGACACTGGAGGCTGCGCGAGCCAAGGCGGAAATGGCCGAAGCCTTGGCGCAGGCCAATATGGAGCTGGCGCGCACGAATGAGCGGCTTCTTCAGGCGCAGTCCAAGCTCGTGCAGACGGCAAAAATGGCCTCGCTGGGTGAACTGGTGGCCGGGATTGCGCACGAGATTAACAATCCGCTGGCCTTCACGATTGCCCATGCCGATACGGTGGCGCGGACGTTGAAGCGGTTACAGGGCGTCAATGCGTCTGACGAGGCAATCTCGCTGACGAAAAAAGGCATGTCGCGTCTGGACTCCATGAAGCTCGGCTTGCAGCGGATTCAAAATCTGGTGCTGAGCCTGAGGCGGTTTTCACGTCTGGATGAAAGCTCGTTCCAGAAGGTCGATGTTCCGGCCGCGCTGGATACAGCGCTTGCTTTGCTGGCCCATAAACTGGGGCCGGGGATTGTGGTTCGGAAGGACCTTCAGGCTCCGCCTGAACTGGTCTGCCAGCCGGCATTTCTCAATCAGGTTGTCATGAACATCGTTTCCAATGCGGCGGATGCGCTCGCGGATCTGTCCGTGGATAGTGATGTGGTGCGCGGTACGATCGTCATCGCCTCGCGTCTGGAGAACGGGCGTTATGAAATGAGTGTGAGCGATGACGGGCCGGGTCTGCCGTATGAATTGCGGACACGGATCTTTGACCCGTTTTTCACAACCAAGCCTGTGGGAACAGGGACAGGGCTGGGACTGGCCATTGCCTATAGTGTCATGGAGGCGCATGACGGGACGATCGAAGTAACGGACGCCAATCTGCCGGGCGGGCATGGCATCGGAGCCTGTTTCCGGCTGAGTCTGCCCGTTCGCATGACCGAGGAGGGGCCGGTGGCGACTGGCCGCGCAGCATGACTTTCTGGAGCGCAAAAGGACCGTCGCGTCCTCTGATTCTGCTAGTGGACGATGAGGAGGAGATCCTCGTTGCCCTGACGGATCTGCTGGAAGACCAGTATGAAATCCTGTCCACGACGGACCCACTGCGGGCGCTGGATCTGCTGCGGGAACATCGGGATGTTGCGACCATCATTTCCGACCAGCGGATGCCCGGCCTGACCGGGGATCAGTTGCTGATGCAGGCGCGGGCATTTTCGGACGCGCGCAGTATTCTGCTGACGGGGTATGCCGATCTGGAGGCCGTCGTATCGGCGCTGAATCAGGGGCAGGTGCAGGCTTATGTGCATAAGCCTTGGGATTCGGATGCGCTGCGGTCACTGGTTGGGGAAGTCACGCAGCATTGTCTGGCGCAGCGGGCGTTGCGGACCGAGCAGGCTCTGCTGCGGGGACTGATGGAAGCGCTGCCGATTGGACTGGTTTTTTCTGATCGCGACGGGCGGTGTATCCGCAGCAATGTGCGTGATGAATCCGAAAGTGGTGCCGAAACCGAGCAGGCCCATTTTCCGGAAAATCTGTGGCCTGACGTGGAAGCTATGCGAGAGAGCGTCCGCAGGTCTGGGCAGGAAGAGCGTCTGGTTGGGGAAGTTCTTGCGCAGGAGGATGGCAAGACATCCATGCGCTGGCATGAACTGACGCGACTGGCGCTGGCGTGGCCGGAAGGTGTGGCTTGGGAAGATGCCTGGCAGGTCAGTATGGACCGGGATGTGACGTCGCGTGTTGCCATGGAATCGCGGCTGCGACAGGCGGAAAAGCTTCAGTCTCTCGGGACGCTGGCAGGAGGGATCGCTCATGATTTCAATAATCTGCTCGCCGCGATTTCCGGGTCTCTCGAACTGCTGGAAGATATTGCCGATCTTGACGAGACGTCTCTAACGCTTCTGCGCAATGCTGCTGATTCGGCGCAGCGCGGGGCGGTTCTGACACGACGGTTGCTTCAGTTTGGACGTCCGCGTGAGGCGCGGTTGTCCGCGGTGTCTTTGGAGCAGCTTTTGCCCGGTTTGACGGATCTTCTGCGTCAGAGTCTCAAGAAGCGTGGTGCGCCTGCTGTGGCGTCACCGTGTGCGCTGTGCGTTGAAGACCTCCCGCAGGATCTGCCGCTGGTGTGGTCGGATGCCGACCAGCTTGAAATGGCCCTGTTGAATCTGTGTGTGAATGCACGCGATGCCATGGCGGATGGTGGAACGGTGCGGATTAGCGCTCGGATTGTGGATCAGAAGCGGACGGATTTGCCTGCCGAGTGTTGTCCCGATCGGGCGGTGGCGCTGGACGTCGTGGATGAAGGCGCGGGCATGACGCCGGACATTGCGGCGAGAATTTTTGATCCGTTCTTTACGACCAAGGATGTTGGGCGCGGGACGGGGCTGGGCCTGTCGAGCGTGTATGGGTTCCTCAGCCGCAGTTATGGGGAGATCGTTGTCGACAGTGTCGTGGGTGAGGGAACGCGCATGACGCTGATTCTGCCTGTGGCACAGAGCGGGCAGCAGGGAGTTAGTCAGCCTGAACGTCCCGGCGGGGTTGTCGGACGGTCGCTGAAGGTTCTGGTTTTAGATGATGAAGCGCCGGTTCGTATGGTAACAGCCGGTTTCCTTACACAGGACGGACATAAGGTGACGGCTGTTTCTTCGCTGGAAGAGGCGTTGAACTCTGTTGATGCGGCAGCTCCGCTTGATCTGGCGATCGTCGATATGCGGATGCCTGATCATGATGGGCTGACCTGTGCGACAGCGTTACAGAAAGCGGTGTCGGGATTGAAGGTGCTGTTTATCAGCGGACATACAGATGATATGCCAACGCCTGAAAATGGTCTGCTTCTGCCAAAGCCTTTTACACAGGACGCCTTGCGCAGAGCCGTTGCCGAAACCATGCGTCACGGCAGCGGAAGTGCGGACTGAGGCCTGTAACGGAGATTGTGACGCGTGAGTGATGCCTATCTTGTTCCCCCGGAAGACACGGCTGCTGCGGCTATTGAGGAGGTCGAGGCTGAGCTGGGTCTGTTTGATGACTGGATGGAGCGGTATCAGTACATTATCGAGATGGGCCGCAAGCTGCCGCCTTTTCCGGAAGACTGGCAGGATGATGCGCATCGTGTGCCGGGCTGTCAGAGTCAGGTCTGGCTTGAAGCAGTTGAGCGCGACGGGAAGCTGTTTTTTGCCGGTGCGTCCGATGCCGCGATCGTCCAGGGGCTCGTGGCGCTGCTGCTGAGGGTTTACTCAGGCCGATCCAGCGCAGAAATTCTTGGGACAAGTCCGGTATTTTTGCACGAGATGGGGCTGGTCAAGGCACTCTCGACAAATCGCGGCAACGGGGTGGAAGCCATGGCGCAGGCCATTCAGAAGCGGGCCGCCCTTCAGGCGTGAAAAACCCCCGTTGGCTGGAGCCTTCGGGGATGTGAAATATTACTTCGGTGCTGTTGCAGGAGCCGTGCTGCTGGCAGGTGCGGGGCACTTGGTGAACTTGCCTTTTGCGTCCCGGCAAGGCTTCGGCTTCGAAGGGGCTTCACATTTTGTGAACTTCCCCTTTTCGTCACGACAAGGCTTGGCGTGAGCCATCTGGGCACCGAGGGCCATAACGGCAAAAGCGGCAACGGACAGGCGGCGGAATGACATGATGCTGGTCTCCAGAGGGGGGCCGGGTCGTGGACGCCGCGCCCCGGTTTGGCGGAAATCATGCAATAGGTTGCGGGCGGGACGCAAGTTTCGTCACTCCCTCTAAAATCAGCGAAATCCCTGTTGGTCTACCGGGTGGGAGGCGTCCCAGTCGATGCTGCCGTGGTATTGCGCGGAGACGGGCTGCCCGTTCTTCAGGGCCGGGTAGTATCTTGCGAGACTGTAATAGGCGAGCGATGCGCGTTGCAGGATGGCGGGGCCGTCGCTGGCGGTGCAGTCATGGGCGATCCCGATCTGATCGATCTGGCATGTGACGGTGATGTGTGCCCCGATGGCGGCAACATCTGCCGCTTCCGGATAATGAGGGGGTGCAGAGTGCATTTTATCGAGCAGCGGATGTGTCAGGTCGGCGGACGTGTGGAAAGTGTATGTGTACTCCCACGCGCTTTGGACGGCTTTGCCATTCTCGTAAGCAGGCAGGAATTTTGAGCTATAGGCCAGATTTTCGGCGGCGAGTGCGAAGTCCGGCTGTGATGCGGTCGTCTCGCACTCTGTGGGAAAGCCCGCAGCACTGATGGTACAGCGGATATGCGCCGTTCCATTTTGGCGTTGTTCGAGTTCCGCCGGGGGGTAGATGAGCCTGCCGTGGTGATGTGGGTCGAGCATGGCCCCGAGGGGGCGGTCCTCTGCATGCGCTGCCATTATCGTGCTGAGAACTGCAGCCGTTATCGCGAGTGCGGGGCGGATGGCGGGCAATGTCATGGCATGTCTTTCGTCTGCGACCGAATTATTACCATATGTAACGAACATGTCTGTGGCCAGTACGCTGCCATCAAAAAAGGGGAGATGCCGGATGGCACCTCCCCTTTTTCATGACCTGTGTGGTCCTGTCAGATCATTTCTGATCGGGCAGGGCGTAGGCGATGATGTCGTCGCCCATGCGGGTCGGGAACGAATTGTGTCCGCCAGCATAGGTTACGATGTACTGCTTGCCGTTGATGGCATAGGTCATCGGGGTGTTCTGGGCACCAGCCGGCAGACGATCCTGCCAGAGGACCTTGCCCGTCGTCAGGTTGTAAGCCCGGATGTAGTAATCCATGGACGACGTCAGGATGCCGATGTTGCCAGCCGTGGAGAGCGGGCCACCAAGGCTCGGGACACCGATCTTGATCGGCGGGAGCGGGATCGGCAGAGAGCTGCCATACATCGAGTCACGCAGGGTGCCGTTGCGGTGCTGCCAGACGACCTTGTTGGTCTTCAGGTCGATACCGGCGACATAGCCCCAAGGCGGCGTACGGCAGGGCATCTTGATGCCGAGCGGCAGCAGCACCGGATCCAGGAACGGATGCAGGTTGACGGCATAGGGGATGCCATAGTTGTGCTGCAGGCCGGTTTCGCCACCTGTGCCCTTGGCGTTCTCGTCAGGCCAGAGCGGGTTGCCCGGTCCGCGGGGAACCAGCTGGGAGACGAACGGCAGGGAGATCGGGTTGGCAAAAGCCACCTGACGCTGCGGATCGACGGCCAGACCGCCCCATTCAAACATACCCAGATCGCCCGGGAAGATGAGCGAGCCCTGAAGCGACGGCGGCGTGAAGGGGCCTTCGTAGCGCAGGCTGTGGAAATAGATGCTGCAGAACATCTGGTCGAAGATCGTGCCGCCCCAGATGTCGGAGTCGTTCAGCGGGTTCTTCGGACGCAGGGTCAGCTTGGACATCCGCTGTGTCGGGTTGGTGTAATCGCCAGGAGCAGCGCCGCCGGGAACCGGGGTTTCCGGAGCTGCGACAATTTCCTTACCGGTGCGACGGTCGAGGACGAAGATATCGCCGGTCTTGGTCGGGATATACATGGCCGGAACAAGTGTGCCGTCCTTTTGCGTAATATCCACGAGGCTCGGCTGGGACGGAACGTCCATGTCCCACAGATCGTGATGAACCGTCTGGTAGAACCAGGCGAGCTTGCCCGTGTCTGCGTTCAGCGCGACGATGCCCGGAGCAAAACGCTCGGAATCCTTCGTGCGATATCCGCCCCACTGGTCGGGGGTGCCCACGCCCATCGGAATGTAAACGAGGTTCAGGTTCTTGTCGTAGGACGACACGATCCAGGAGTTCGGAGAATTCGGATGGAAGACGGGATGGTTTTCATCCGGAAGCTGGTTCGGGTCGGAGTTCGAGGCGTCGAAGACCCAAACGCGCTTGCCGGTATAGACGTCGAATGCCTGCGTGGCACCCGAAGCCTGCTTGACCGAACCGTTATCGGTGATCGCACTGTTGGCGATGATCAGCTTGTCCGCAATAACCGGCGGGGACGTCGGCTCGTACTGGCCGGGCGTCGTGTAGGGCTGGTTCGGAACGCGCAGATCGATTTCGCCATTGGTGCCGAAGCCCGAGCAGGTCTTGCCCGTGTCTGCGTCGACTTCAACCAGACGGCCATCGTTAACCGGCAGGATGATGCGCTTGGCGCAGTCCGTCGGGGCGGGGTTGCCATCGGAATCGGTCGCATTGGCCGGCGTTTCGTGGAAGCTGACGCCACGGCAGGTCAGATGCTGGAAGCCGGGATTGATCTGGAGCTTCGGATCATAAACCCATTTGACGTTACCGGTCGCGCCGTCGATCGCAAACAGCTTCTGGTGCAGGGAGCACATGTAAAGCGTGTTGTTGAATTCGATCGGGGTGGCTTCGTTCGTTGCTTCACCCGGATCGTTGGGCGTCATCATATCGTGCGTATGAATATGCCATGCGACCTTGAGGTTGCTGACGTTCGATGCATTGACCTGATTTAGCGGCGACCAGCGGTCACCGGCCTGCGTGCGGCCGTAAGCGTGCCATTCGCTGGCGGGGACGTTGTCCGGGTCGACGGGGGAGGCATTTGCGATCTGCGTCGGCAGTTCGCCGCTGATGTCGTGCGGGTCCGTGAAGAGGCTGGCGAACAGGGCCAGCACCGCAACGCCAACGGCGCCTGCGAGCGGCAGAATGGTCGTGCGCGTTCCGCCGATCTGGCGGGAGACGAACGGCAGCAGCAGCCAGATGCCGAGGATGATGACGATGTCCGAACGCGGGATCAGGGACCAGATGTCGAGACCGACAACGGTGAGTTCCCAGATGACCGTTGCGAAAACGACGACTGCGAACAGATAGAGTGCAGCCGGATTGCGTCGGAATGAGAGGAAAGCCGTGGCAAGAAGTGCCAGGCCAAGGAGGACGTAATAGAGTGGGCCGCCGATAGCGGCGACCCAAGCGCCGCCTACGGTAAGGATCGCGCCGCAAAGCGCGAAGACCGCGGCCGTTATCAGGGCCCAGAGCCCTGGCCGGGATGATGTGCTCATGATGTTCCTGAAGATGTTGTTCTGGTGCAGCACGGTGACTTCCGGACAAAGCACATGGAAGGATATCAAGGGTCAAGATGTCAGAAGGTTCACTTTGCTCACGTCACTGTGAGGACATTCACGTCGTCGTGACTTGAGGAAAGGGACCACTTATGATTGAGCGTTCAAGAAAATAATGCGCTTGCAGAATACTTTGGCCTCCGATAAGGACACCGCTTCCGCGCACGCGTCCGGGCCACGAGTGGCATGCCCGGCCGTGCAGAGTCCCTACTGTGCGAGGGACCAATCGTTTACGGCGAGGGAGACCGAAATGCCCAAGATGAAGACCAAGTCGTCGGTCAAGAAGCGGTTCAAGATTACCGCGACCGGCAAAGTGATGTGCGGCCCGGGCAACAAGCGCCATGGCCTTATCAACCGTCCGCAGAAGATGAAGCGCACCAACCGTGGTCCCCAGACCATGACGGACATGGATGCGAAGACAATCAAGCAGTGGGCGCCCTACGGGCTCTGAGGAGATAAGGTACTATGGCACGTGTCAAGCGGGGCGTAACGTCGCACGCCCGTCACAAGAAGGTTCTCGGGCTCGCCAAGGGCTATCGCGGTCGTTCGTCCACGAACTATCGCATTGCTCTCGAGCGCGTCGAGAAGGCGCTGCGTTATGCGTATCGTGACCGTCGCAACAAGAAGCGTGATTTCCGCGCCCTGTGGATCCAGCGTATCAACGCTGCCGTCCGCGAGCATGGTCTGACCTACAGCCGCTTCATCAACGGTCTGGACAAGGCTGGTATCGAGATCGACCGTAAGGTTCTCGCTGCCATCGCTTTTGACGATAGCGCCGCTTTCGGTGAAATCGTGAAGAAGGCCCAGGCCGCTCTCGGCTGAGCTTTTCCGGCTTGATCCCGTCCTCGGGGTCTGGTGGCTGGCGGGCCGTCCTGTTATCAGGACGGCCCGTTTTGTTTTGTGCTGCAGGAGATGGGCGGTATGGCTGACGATCTCGATATACTCAGGAATGACACGCTGGCGGCGCTGGCTGGCGCGCAGGACCGTGCGCAGTGGGACGCGATCCGCGTCGGGACACTGGGTAAATCCGGCGCGTTGACTGGTTTGCTCAAGCAGCTCGGCAAGCTGGAACCTGAGGAGCGCAAGGAGCGCGGTCAGGCGCTGAACCGTCTGCGCGACGAATTGACGGCCGCTGTCGAGGCGCGTGGTCGCGATCTTGAGGAAGAGGCGCTTCAGGCCCGTCTGCGCTCCGAGCGCGTCGATGTGACGATGCCAGCGCCTTCGGTTGTGACGGGCACAATCCATCCCATCAGCCGCACCATTGAGGAAATGACGGCGATTTTCGGTGCGATGGGTTTTTCCGTTGCCGAAGGGCCGGATATCGAAAGCCAGTGGCACAATTTTTCGGCGCTCAACACGCCGGACCATCATCCTGCACGGACCGAGCACGACACATTTTATCTGCCGCCGAAGACCGAAGGCGGAGAGCCAAGGGTGCTGCGGACGCAGACATCCGGCGTGCAGATCCGCACGATGCTCGGCTCACAGCCGCCTGTCCGTATTATTGCACCCGGCCGGACGTATCGTGCCGATCATGATGCAACGCATTCGCCGATGTTCCATCAGTGCGAAGGTCTGGTGGTGGATCGCAATATCACGCTGGGCCATCTCAAGGGCTGCCTGATCGAATTCCTGCGCGTCTATTTCGACAAACCAAACCTGCCGGTCCGTTTTCGTGCCTCTTACTTTCCGTTTACCGAGCCTTCCATGGAAGTTGATATCGGATGGTCGAAGGCGACGGGCGAGATCGGCGGCGGGTCTGACTGGCTTGAGGTTTTGGGTTCGGGGATGATCCATCCGCGGGTTCTGGCGAATTGCGGACTGGACCCGGCTGAATGGCAGGGCTTTGCGTTCGGAATGGGAATCGAGCGTCTGGCGATGCTGAAGAATGGCATCCCCGATCTGCGCTCTTTCTATGAGAGTGACCTGCGCTGGCTGCGTCATTATGGATTTTCGGCGTTTTCGCCGGCCACGCTGACGGAGGGCGTGTGACATGAAGTTCTCTCTCTCATGGCTGCGTGAACATCTTGATTTTACGGCTTCTGTTGAAGACATCTGCGCCCGCCTGAATGTCATCGGGCTTGAGGTCGAAGGCGTTGAGAACCCTGCCGATCGTCTGGTAGGTTTCCGGACGGCCAAGATCGTGGAAGCGCATCGTCATCCTGATGCGGACCGCCTTCAGGTGTGTCGTGTGGCGGCTGGCGCTGGTTTTGAAGACGTGCAGGTCGTGTGTGGTGCGCCGAATGCCCGTGCGGGTCTGCATGTGATTTTTGCGACGCCGGGGACGTATGTTCCGGGGCTCGACATCACCATCAAGAAGGGCAAGATCCGGGGGCAGGACAGCAACGGAATGCTGTGCTCTCTGAAGGAACTGGGGCTGGGCGAGGAAAGCAACGGGATTGCCGAGCTTTCCGAAGCAGCTCCGATCGGGGAGGCCTACGCGGCCTATGCGGAACTGGACGATCCGGTTATCGAGATCGCGATTACGCCCAATCGTGGCGATGCGCTGAGCATTCGTGGCATTGCGCGCGATCTGGCCGCGGGAGGCATCGGACGTCTAAAGCCTTGGCTCACGGAAGCCGTGGAAGGGGATTTTCCATCTTCGCTGGCATGGAAGATCGAGCACCCGGCCTGCCCGTATATCGTCGGTCGGGTCATCCGGGGTGTGAAGAACGGGCCGAGCCCGGACTGGCTGCGGCGCCGTCTGGAAGCTGTCGGGGTTAAGCCGATTTCCGCGCTGGTCGATGTGACGAATTATCTCACATACGATCTTGGCCGTCCGCTGCATGTCTTTGATCTTGCGAAACTGAAAGGCGACACGCTGACGGTGACGCATGCCGCGCGCGAGACCTTTACCGGGCTTGATGGACGCGAATATGTGCTCGGCACCGAGGACATGGTCATTGTCGATGAGGCCGGGGTGCAGTCGCTTGCCGGGCTGATTGGCGGCGAGAGCAGCGGTGTGGATGAGAACACGACGGATGTGTTCGTGGAATCCGCCCTGTTCGATCCGGTGCGGATTGCCCTGACCGGACGTCGTCTGGCCATTCACACCGATGCGCGCCAGCGTTTCGAGCGTGGGATTGATCCGGCGCAGGTTCTCAACGGGCTTGAAGCCGCCACCATCATGATCCGTGATCTGTGTGGCGGTGAAGTCAGCGAAATCACCGAAGCGGGCATTTTGCCGGACTGGAAGCGGACGGCAACGCTGCGTTTCGAGCGTCTGAAGACGCTGGGTGGCGTGGAGATCGCGTCTGAAGATGCTGTACGGGCTCTGGAACATCTCGGGTTTGAGGTGACCGAGCAGACGGCGGACGCTGCGACGTTCCTTGTGCCGTCCTGGCGGAATGATATCGCTTCAGGACAGGTTCTGGCACAGGCCCCGACGCTGGACGAGGCTGTGGCGGCGAAGGCTGCAAGCCATGTTCAGGCTATGGAAGCGGAGTGCGATCTTCTTGAAGAAGTGCTGCGTCTTTACGGGCTGGACAATGTTCCAGCGGTCGCGCTGCCTCAGGCGACGGTGGTTCCGGCTCCAGCCGTGACGTCTCTTCAGGCCCGCGCGGCTCTGTTGCGGCGGATCTGTGCAGCGCGTGGACTGACCGAGACAGTCGGCTTTTCCTTTGTGGCGCAGGACGATGCTGCACTGTTCGGAGATCTGCCGGAGACCCAGCATCTTCTGAACCCGATCGCCACGGATCTGGATCAGCTCCGTCCGACCCCGCTGGTCAATCTGGCGCGGGCGCTATCCCGTAATCTGGCGCGTGGCCTCGGCGTCTCGGGAGAAGGCGCGCTGTTCGAAGTCGGACCGTGCTTTGATGCCGAGGGGCAGCATCTGCGTCTTGCTGGGCTGCGGGCCGGACAGACAGCGCGGGAGCCGGGTGTGGCGGCGCATGACGCAACCTTGTGGGATGCAAAGGCGGATCTATCGGCGGCTCTGGTGGCGCTTGGTGTGCCGGAAGCGGCGCTGTCCGTGACGGCGGATGCTCCGGGCTTCTATCATCCGGGTCGGTCAGGGCAGGTCCGGCAGGGACCGAAGACGGTCCTGGGTAGCTTTGGTGAACTGCATCCGCGTGTTGCACGCGCCTTGGGCCTGAGCGGAACCGTGGTGGCGTTTGAAGTCTATCTGGATCAGGTGCCGCAGCCGAAGATCAAACGGAAATCCGTGCCTGTGCTGTCGGCGTTGCAGCCTGTGCGGCGTGACTTTGCCTTCGTTGCCGGACCGGATGTCGAAATCCAGGCCGTTCTGAAAGCGGTGCGGATGGCGGATCGCAATCTGGTGCAGGATGTGCGTCTGTTCGATGTGTTCGAAGGCGGCAGTCTGCCGGAAGGGCATCGCTCGCTCGGTGTGGAAGTGGTCTTGCAGCCGCAGAGCGAGAGTCTTACGGATACGCAGCTTGAAGCGGTTTCCAAATCGGTGGAAGCTGCGGTTCTCAAGGCAACAGGGGCAGTACTGCGTCGATGAACTCTCTTCCAGAATCCGGATCTGACGGACAGTCCACGGTGGACCCTTCCCAAAAGACCACGCCCTTGCCCCGGTATGGGCGGGTGATCTGGATTCTGGCAGGCGAGGCCAGCGGAGACGTGATTGGTGCGCGCCTGATGCAGGCGCTTCATGCGCAGGACCCGTCGCTGGTTTTTGCCGGTGTTGGCGGGGGGCGCATGGAAGCGTTGGGGCTGCACAGCCTGTTTCCCATGAGCGATTTGGCGGTAATGGGGTTTGTCGAAGTTCTGCCCCGGCTGCGGCATCTGTCGCAGCGGCTTCTGGAGGCCGTGCAGGATATCGAACTGCGGAAACCCGATCTCGTCGTGACGATCGACAGTCCGGGTTTTGCTCTGCGGCTGTTGCAGAAGATCGAGCGTTCCGGGATCAAGCGTGTTCATTATGTGGCGCCGCAGGTCTGGGCCTGGCGGGAAAGCCGGGTCAAGGAGTTTCCGGGTCTGTGGGACAGGCTTCTTTGCCTGTTGCCTTTCGAGCCTGAATGGTTTGCAAAACGCGGACTTGAGGGGCGGTTTGTCGGGCATCCGGTGCTCCAGTCCGGCGTACGGCAGGGGAATGCGCAGCGGTTCAGGCTGAGGCACAATATTCCGCCCCATGCGCCGGTCGTGATCCTGATGCCGGGCAGTCGGCGTTCGGAAGCGCCCCGGCTTCTGCCTGTGTTTCGTAAGATGCTGGATCTTCTGCGGGTGCAGTATCCGGATATCTGTCCTGTGATCCCGGTTGCGCCTGTTATTGCGCCGACGATTCGTCAATTGATCCGCAAATGGCCGATCCAACCGCATATCGTCACGGACATTCATGACAAGCATGATGCTTTTGCAGCCGCGCAGTGTGCCCTGACCAAGTCAGGGACTTCCACGCTGGAGCTTGCGATGGGCAATGTGCCGATGGCGGTGACGTATCGGGTCAATCCGGTGACCGCCACGATTGCGCGGCGTCTGATCAAGGTTCCGCATGTGGCGATGGTCAATCTGCTGGCCGGGCGGGAAGTTGTGCCGGAACTGCTTCAGGAAGATTGCACGCCGAAGAAGCTGGCCGAGATGGTCTCGAAGCTGTTGAGCGATCCGCAGATGGTGGAAAAGCAGCGTATGGCATTTGCCGACGTGCTTGAGATGCTCGCGCCGCCTGTGGGAACGCCTGCCGATGCAGCGGCTGCCGAGATCATGGATCTGCTGAACGAGCCGGTTTCCCGGTCGTCCAGCATCTGAAATCCTAGCGCAGGAAGCCGACGAGGCGTTCGGCTTCCTGAACGATCGGTTCCGAAACGCTGTTTGCACGTTCGGCACCGGCACGCAGAACCGAGAGCAGATGCGCTTCGTCCTGAAGCAGGCGCTGCGTTTCGCTGGCGACCGGGGCCAGACGTTCCACCAGAAGATCCGCGAGAGCGTTCTTGAACGGGCCAAAGCCCTGACCGCTGAAACGGGCCAGAATGTCTGCCGGTGTTTCATCCGACATGGCTGCATAGATGGAGACGAGGTTCCGGGCTTCCGGACGTTCGCTCAGACCGTCCATTTCGCTGGGGAGCGGTTCGGAATCGGTCTTGGCGCGGCGGATTTTCAAGGCGATGTCGTCTGCTGTGTCGGTCAGGACGATGCGGCTCTGTTCTGACGGGTCGGACTTGGACATTTTCTTGCTGCCGTCGCGCAGGCTCATGACGCGGGCCGCGGCAGGCGGAATGAAGGCTTCCACTTGCGGGAAGAACTCCACGCCCATGTCGTGATTGAATTTCTGGCCGATATCGTTGGTAAGTTCGATATGCTGGCGCTGGTCTTCGCCGACGGGGACGCGGGTTGCGTGGAAGGCCAGAATGTCAGCGGCCATCAGGTTGGGATAGACATACAGGCCCGCCGAATGGTTCTCGCGGTTCTTGCCAGCCTTGTCCTTGAACTGGGTCATGCGGTTGAGCCAGCCGAGGCGTGAGACGCAGTTGAAAATCCAGCCGAGGCGGGCATGCGCGCTGACGGCGGACTGGTTGTACAGACGTGTGGGTTCGATTCCGGCTGCCAGAAGGCAGGCTGTCGAACCGAGCGTCTGTTCACGCAGGGTCTGCGGGTCCCAGGGCATGGTGATGGAATGCAGGTCCACCAGACAGAAGACGCAGTCATGGTCTTCCTGCAGCGTAACCCAGTTGCGGATCGCTCCGAGATAATTGCCCAGATGGGGAATGCCGGTTGGCTGAATGCCGGAAAATACGCGCTGCATGGGTTCTGTCTTCATTTGCTGGGAAAGGGGAAGCGAACGGCTTCAATGAACGGGTGTTTGCAGGTCCAGCCTCTGGCGTTCCTGCAGGACATCCGCCGCCGACATCGGATGAGCTCGTGCGGCTGCGATGTCAGCGGCGGTGAATTTGGGGGCGTCTGCGGGCATTTCCTGACTTGCGACGAATGTCAGGATGCGGGCGATCTCGTCGTTGGAGAGGCGATGGAAAGACGGCATGGAACTGTTGTAGTGGCCGTCTCCCGCCATGATTGGGCCGTTCAGCCCGTAAAGCAGGACATCGACCAGATAGTGATGACCGGCAGGTCTCTGTGCGATCGGGCCGACGCGACCGAAAATGGGGGCGACTTCAGAAACCTGACCATGACCGCCATGGTGGCAGATACTGCATTCATTGGCGTATTCGCGCGGGGCCTGAGCGCGATTTTCCCAGGCGTGACCGACAACGAAGGCCGCCACCATGAAAATGGCGAGAAACAGAGGCAGTCGGACGGCTGGGTCAATTCTGATCACAGTGTCGTTGTCGCATCTTCGGAGGCGTTTCAGCAAGTCCGGGGCTTGGCAAATCGGCTGTAATAGGGCTCATGGCGCTATCGGGAGGAGAAACCATGACCGTCAGAGGCCGTCTTGTAGTGTATGTGGGGCCGATGTTTGCGGGGAAATCCGCGCATCTGATTGCTGCCGCGAAAAAGCAGACGGATATTCTGGCTCTCAAACCCGGCTTTGATACGCGCGATGGCGCCGAGCTTGTCAGCCGGGATGGATCTCATCTTGCTGCGATGTCGGTAAACATATGGCCCGCAGATGCGGACCGGTACGGCCATATCGTTCTGGATGAAGGGCAGTTCTGGGTTGCGCCGCATTATCAGGGCGATATCGTTGAAGATATTCGGAATGTTCGGGCGCAGGGCGTGGATGTGACCGTCGGGGGGCTAGATACCGATTACCGGCGCGTTCCGTTCGACGTCATGGAGCGGTTGAGGGGAGAGGCAGACGAAGTTATTCTCTTGACGGCGCGCTGTCATGTCTGTGGTGCGCCCGCCGCGTGGACCGCGAAAACCCATGATACCGGTCATTTGCTGGAGACGGGCGATCAGGAGCTTTATGAAGCGCGCTGCGAGGCGCACTGGACCCTGCCGGAACGGCCCTGAGAGCGGCTCCGGCAGAGGTGGAGGCTTTTACTGCTGGCCGCCGCCGCCGTTATTGACGCCCAGAAGGCGGATCTTGAAAATCAGCGGGCTGTTTGGCGGGATAATGCCCATGGAGCGCTTGCCGTAGCCGAGGTTCGGCGGCAGGTAGAGCATCCATTCATCGCCCACATGCATCATGGGAAGGGCTTCAAGCCAACCCTGCACAAGGCCGTCGAGCGGCATTTCCATGTAGGCGCCACTGCCGTGCTGGTCGGAGCTGTCGAAAATGCCGCCATCCGGAAGGCGACCCTCGTAGATGACCATGATGGTGGAGCCATGATGCGGGCTGTCACCATCCCTAGGGCCTGACTGGAGAACCTTGTAGGCCAGGCCGTCCGGCAGGGTCTTGACGCCGGGCTGGGCATGGATTTTCGCCATGAACTGCGCCGGTGTCAGGTCGGAATCATCCACCGGCTTGGGAGCGCCCGAGCAGCCCGCGAGGACAAAGGCGCCACACAGGGCGAAAGCGGATGTAAGACGGATCAGACTGGTCATGGTTTCCCGGGGAGTCAGTTGAGAAGTCAGAGCGTGCCGCCGCGACGGCCGATCTGACCGCCGAGCCGCAGACGCAGGGCGTTGAGCTTGATGAAGCCCTGTGCGTCCTGCTGATTATAGGCGCCTTCGTCGTCCTCGAAAGTCACGACGCGGGTATCGTACAGGCTGTTCGGGCTTTCACGGCCAACACAGGTCACATTGCCCTTGTACAGGCGCATGCGGACACGGCCGGTCACGGAATGCTGGCTGGTGTCGATGAGGGCCTGAAGCATCCGGCGCTCGGGCGAGAACCAGAAGCCGTTATAGATGATTTCGGCATAGCGCGGCATGATGCTGTCTTTGAGATGGGCAGCTTCGCGGTCGAGCGTGATGCTTTCGATGGAGCGGTGCGCGGCCAGCAGGATCGTGCCACCCGGCGTTTCGTAGATGCCGCGGGACTTCATGCCGACGAAACGGTTTTCCACGATGTCAAGACGCCCGATGCCGTTGTCGCGGCCCAGTTCGTTCAGACGGGTCAGCAGGGTGGCCGGGGTCATTTCGACGCCGTTGATGGCGACCGGGTCACCGCTGACGAAATCGATGGCGATTTCCGTTGCGACGTCAGGAGCAGCTTCCGGCGAGATCGTGCGCTGGAAAACGATTTCTTCGGCTGCGATCGACGGATCTTCGAGCAGTTTGCCTTCGGAAGAGGAGTGCAGAAGGTTTGCGTCCACGGAGAACGGGGCTTCGCCGCGCTTGTCCTTCGTGACGGGGATCTGGTTCTCTTCAGCGAAGGCGAGGAGCTTTGTGCGCGACGTCAGATCCCATTCGCGCCACGGAGCGATGACCTTAACGTCCGGCTTGAGCGAATAATAACCCAGTTCGAAACGGACCTGATCGTTGCCCTTGCCGGTCGCACCATGCGCCACGGCATCGGCACCGACGGCTTCGGCGATTTCGATCTGGCGCTGTGCGATCAGCGGACGGGCAATAGACGTGCCCAGCAGGTACTGGCCTTCATAGAGCGTGTTGGCCCGGAACATCGGGAACACGAAATCCTTGACGAAGGTTTCGCGCAGATCCTCGACGAAGATTTCCTTGACGCCGAACATCTCGGCCTTCTTGCGGGCCGGTTCCAGTTCTTCGCCCTGTCCGAGATCGGCGGTGAAGGTGACGACTTCGCAGTTATAGGTTTTCTGAAGCCAGCGAAGAATAACCGAAGTGTCCAGGCCGCCAGAATAGGCGAGCACAACTTTCTTGACGTCCTGGTGGGCACTCATAACGGTGTGGTCCTTGGTGTGTTTCGTTTGAGAAGCGTTTCTAGCAGTTCAGCCGACAGAGGGAAACCGGGCGCGTGTCAGGTATCCGATGCGGCTGTACGGCGCTGGCGTTCGCTTTCGGTTTTCAACTGACCGCAGGCTGCGAGGATGTCCTGTCCACGGGCCGCGCGGATGGGAGAGGCGAAGCCTGCGTCCATCACGATATTGGCGAATTTCGCGATCTGCGCGCGGCTGGACGGCTGGAAGTCCGAGCCAGGCCAGGGATTGAACGGGATCAGGTTCACCTTGGCTGGAAGGTCGCGAATCAGACGGACCAGTTCGCGGGCATCGGCTTCGCTGTCGTTCACGCCCCGGAGCATGATGTATTCGAAGGTAATACGCCGGGCGTTGGACGCAGCCGGATAACGGCGGCAGGCGGCGATCAGGTCTTCGATCGGGTATTTGCGGTTGAGCGGGACGATCTGGTCGCGGAGTTCGTTCGTCACGGCATGCAGGGAGATCGCGAGGTTGATGCCAAGCTCTTCGCCACAGCGATCCATCATCGGAACGACGCCGGATGTTGAGAGCGTGATGCGGCGGCGGGAGAGGGCGATGCCTTCACCATCCATGATGATCCGCATGGCTTTTGCGACATTTTCGTAATTATAGAGCGGCTCACCCATGCCCATCAGCACGATCGTGGACAGGTAGCGTGGCATATCCGCGCTGGGGCTGGGCCATTCGCCATAGCTGTCCCGGGCGGCCATAAACTGACCGACGATCTCGGCCGGGCCGAGGTTACGGACAAGCTTCTGGGTGCCGGTGTGGCAGAAGGTGCAGGACAGGGTGCAGCCGACCTGCGAGGAAATGCAGACAGCACCCCGGTCTTCCCGACGATCCGGAATATAGACTGTTTCGGCTTCCTGACCGTCACGGAAGCGGAAGAGGAACTTGCGCGTCTCGTCCACGGACGTCTGTTCAGTCGCGGTCTCGGGGCGGCTGACGACGAAATGTTCGGCGAGTTTGGCCTGCATCGGCTTGGCGATTGTGGTCATCGCCGAGAAATCGGTCGCACCCTGATGATAGATCCAATGCCAGAGCTGTTTGGCGCGGAAAGGCTTCTCGCCGATATCCGTCATAAGGGCTGCCAGCTCCTCGCGTGACAGGCCCACCAGATCGCGTCGTCCGTCCGCGAGACGCGCTTCGGGCGGCGCGAACAGGGCGGATTTCGCGTGAATACGCTCGCGCTCGGCAGCGTTCAGGTCGTCGGAGGCGACGGAATTGATTCGGGGGCGGATGTCGGGATGGATTACGGCTGTCATGACGGCGGAGCCATAGCACGGAGAAGACCCGCAGTTCCAAAGGAAAAGCGCGGTCTTTCCGGGAAAGCTGTTTTTGGAAAACTATTCCGCTTCTGGCTGGGCTGGAACCGTTTTTCTGGCAGCGATCAGGAACTCGCGGTTGCCTTCGGGGCCGGTGATGGGGCTCGCTTCGATCCCGAGAACGTTCCAGCCGGGGAGGGCTGCGAACCATTCGCGGATTTCTTCGCAGACACGTTCATGAACCGCAGGGTCGCGGACGACGCCTTTCGCACCAACCTCGCCGCGTCCCGCTTCGAACTGCGGCTTGATGAGGGCGACGGCCCAGGCATCCGGCGTGGTGAGTTCAAGAGCTGCGGGGAGGACGGTGCGCAGGCCGATGAAGCTTGCATCGCAGACGACAATTCCAGCGGGCTCAGGAATCTGTTCGACCGTCAGGGCGCGGGCATTCGTCTTTTCCATGACGACGACCCGCTCGTCCGAACGGATTTTCCAGGCGAGCTGACCATGTCCAACGTCCACGGCATAGACCTTTTCGGCACCGTGGGTCAGGAGGACGTCTGTGAAGCCTCCGGTCGAGGCGCCGACGTCAATGGCGATACGGCCTTTCGGGTCCAGTCCGAAATGTTCAATGGCGTGAATCAGCTTGAGCCCGCCGCGCGAGACCCAGGGATGGTCCTGCCCTTTGAGGGCGAGGGGGGCATCCTCGGGAAGCTGGTCGCCAGCCTTCGCGATCCGGCGGTCGCTGGTATAGACGAGGCCAGCCATGATCAGGGCCTGTGCCCGCGTCCGGCTTTCGACCAGCCCCCTGTCAACAAGGAGCTGGTCGGCGCGGCGTTTGGCCATCAGTCGCTCAGGCGGACTGCTGGGCGACGTCCACGCCCAGAGCCGTGGCTGCGACATGCACGATGTTCGGCGCGGTCAGGCCGGCTTCTTCGTACTGGGCGTCCTGCGTGTTGTGGTCGATGTAACGATCCGGCAGGGCGAGCGGGCGGAACTTCACCTTGTCCAGCAGGCCGGTCTCGGCAAGGTGCTGCACGACGAGGCTGCTGAAGCCACCAATGGCACCTTCTTCAAGCGTGATGAAGACTTCATGCTGGTTGGCAAGGTCTTCGACAAGAGCCTTGTCGATCGGCTTGGCGAAACGGGCATCGGCGACCGTGACCGGAACGCCCTGTGCGGCAAGAAGGTCGGCGGCGCGCAGGGATTCATGCAGGCGTGGACCAAGCGACAGGATGGCGACGCCACCGCGGGCATTCGGGGCGCGGCGGGCTTCGCGGACGATGCGGCCCTTGCCGATTTCCAGAACTTCACCCTTTTCAGGCAGATCAAGCCCGATGCCGTTGCCGCGCGGGTAGCGGAAGGCGATCGGTCCGGCGTCATATTCACAGGCCGTCGCCGTGGCGTGCAGCAGTTCGATCTCGTCGCACGGTGCCATGACGACCATGTTCGGCAAGCAGCACAGGTAATTCAGGTCGAATGAGCCGGCATGGGTGGCGCCGTCGGCACCGACCAGACCGGCGCGGTCGATGGCGAAGCGGACCGGAAGGTTCTGGAGCGCGACGTCATGCACGACCTGATCGTAGGCGCGCTGCAGGAAGGTCGAGTAGATCGCGCAGAACGGGCGCAGACCTTCGGATGCGATACCGGCTGCGAAAGTGACGGCGTGCTGTTCGGCAATACCGACGTCGAAGAAGCGGTCCGGATAGGCTTTGGCAAACGCGCTCAGACCCGTGCCGGACGGCATGGCCGCCGTGATCGTGACGAGTTTGTCGTCGGTCTTGGCGCGGCGCATCAGTTCGCGGCTGAAGATGGAGGTGTAGCTCGGCGGACCGGCCGGGGCCTTCTTCTGCTCACCCGTGACGACGTTGAACTTGCTGACAGCGTGATACTTGTCACCGGCGGCTTCGGCGGGTTTGTAGCCACGGCCCTTCTCGGTGATGATGTGCAGCAGGATCGGACCCTGATCGTCGGCGTCCCGCAGGTTGCGCAGGATCGGCACGAGCTGGCTCATGTCATGTCCGTTGACCGGGCCGACATAATAGAAGCCGAGCTCTTCAAACAGCGTGCCACCGGTGATCAGGCCGCGGGCATATTCTTCGGCGCGCTTGGCGGTGCGCTCGATCTTGCCCGGAAGGCGCTTGGCGACCTTGCCGGCGAGATCGCGCAGGCTGAAGAACTGGCGCGAAGACATCAGGCGCGACAGGTAGTCCGACATTGAGCCGACCGGGGGTGCGATCGACATTTCGTTGTCGTTCAGCACCACGATCAGGCGGTTTGCGCCGGGGCCTGCGACTGCGGCATTGTTCATGGCTTCATAGGCCATGCCAGCCGAAATCGAGCCATCGCCGATGACGGCGATGACGTTGCGTTCGTGATAGCTCGGGTCTTCTTCTGCGCGCAGGTGATGCGCGACGGCCATGCCGAGGCCCGCCGAGATGGACGTGGACGAATGTGCTGCGCCGAACGGGTCGTATTCGCTTTCCGAACGACGGGTGAAGCCGGACAGACCCTCGGGCTGACGCAGGGTGCGGATCCGGTCGCGGCGACCGGTCAGGATCTTGTGCGGATAAGCCTGATGGCCGACATCCCAGATGATGCGGTCGTCCGGCGTGTTGAAGACGGCGTGCAGGGCGACGGTCAGTTCGACCACGCCGAGAGAGGCGCCGAGATGGCCACCCGTGGTGGAGACGGCGTCAACGGTTTCCGAGCGCAGTTCGTCGGCAAGCTGCTTGAGCTGGTCAACGGACAGGTTCCGCATGTCGGCAGGGAAGCGGACGCGATCCAGTTCGGGATAGCGGCCATAGGTAGGAATCGTGGAGGAATTCTTGCTCATGGGATCAGTTCCTGCGCTCGACGACATAATCTGCCAGTGCCCTGAGGGCGTCGGCCTGTGCACCGAAGGATGAAAGAGCCTCCCGGGCCCGGTCGCTCAGGCGACGGGCTTCGGCGCGGGCACCGTCGATGCCAAGCAGGGAGACATAGGTTGATTTGCCGCTGGCTTCGTCCTTGCCAGCGGTTTTGCCGAGTTCCTCGGCGGTAGCGGTAGAATCCAGAACGTCATCGGCGACCTGAAACGCGGTGCCCAGATCGCGGCCATAGGCGACGATGGCAGCGCGGCGTTCATCGTCCACATCAGCCAGAATGGCGCCGGACTCGGCGGCATAGCGGATGAGGGCGCCAGTTTTCAGGGCGTGCAGACGGCGCACCTGATCCAGCGGCAGGGCGCGGCCTTCGCCACGGATATCGATGACCTGACCGCCGACCATGCCAGCCGATCCAGAGGCCTGCGCCAAGGCAAGGGCCAGATTGGCGCGGACGGCCGGGTTGGGGCTAGTTTCGGGTTCGACGAGAATTTCGAAAGCACGGGTTTGCAGAGCATCGCCTGCCAGAATCGCGATCGCTTCGTCGAACTGCTTGTGCGTGGACGGCTGACCGCGTCGCAGGTCGTCGTCATCCATGGACGGCAGATCGTCATGGACCAGCGAATAGGCGTGCAGCAGTTCGACCGATGCGGCAACGCGCAGGGCGGCTTCGCGGTCTGCGCCAAACAATGTCGCCACTTCGACGGTCAGAAAACCGCGCAGACGCTTGCCGCCGCCGAGGGCGGCATAACGCATGGCGTCCAGAAGAACGGACTCGTCTCCCGGAACCATGGGCAGAAGGGCGTCGATCGTATTTTCAATTTCAGAACAGGCGCGGGAGAGCGCGTCCTTCAGGGAAACAGACGGGGTAGGGGCATTCATCGGCCGGAGTCTCCGGTATCGGCAAGAGGCTCCGTGCCTGTCGTGCCGTCATCGTTCTGCACGATGGCACGCACACGCATTTCGGCCTCTCCCAGCTTCGCATCGCAATGTCTGCGCAGGGCAGCACCGCGTTCATAGGCGGAAATAGCGTCCTCGAGTTTCATCTGACCGCCTTCAAGGCCACGGACGATCCTCTCCAGTTCGGACAGGGCATCCTCAAAAGACAGGGCATCTATGGGGGCATCAATGGGTTCGGGCATGAAAAGCCTCAAGGCACACTTTGGAACAAGGTAGCGAGGGGATTACAGGCAGAAGACAGTTTTTGCCAGCCCCGCACACGGGAACGCTGGAGTTTCCTCAGGAGGGTGACGTTTCTGCACGTCGCCGGATCACGAAGGAAAGCATGCCTGCGGTTTCCGTGAACGCAATGAGCGCATGGCCGGTTTCGCGGCAATAGGACTGGAAATCCGCCACTGAGGCGCGGTCGGTGGCGAGGATGCGCAGCTTCGCACCCGGGGCCATGTCACGCAGGGCGCGATTGGCTTTGAGGACGGGCATGGGGCAGGCCAGACCACGCAGATCGAGAAGTGTTTCTGTCGGAAGAACAGTCATGGGACGCAATTATGCGCCTATCTCCGAAGGGGGCCAAGTCGGCTTTTGGTGCGCTTGCCTGAAGGTTTCAGGTTTTCATTGATAAATCAGGTGCTTGTTTCTATATTAATGGCTTAATGCCACAAAAGCGTTCCTTCCGGGGAGCGCTTTTTTTTATTTGGGGGACGGCATGTCGGACGGGGAAGGCCAGGTAGTCAGTCTGGCTGATGGAAATGAGAGACGCGCCTATACGCTGCGGATGCTTGAGGATCGGGTTCTGCGGCTGGAGACGATCGCGGGGGGGCTTTCGGATCGATATGAGGAACTGCGGACCGAGATGCGGCAGGAAATCTCGTCGCTGCGGGATCAGATGAAATTGCTGGAGACGAAGGTTGATGAGGGGAATCGTGTGGTCAACGGAAAGCTGGACCGGCTGATCGGGGGGCGGGCGGTCATTACGGGGATCATCACACTGGTCACATCCATTCTGGGGACGGGCATGGTGCATGTTGCTCTGTCCCTGACCACGAAGTGAGGAGGGGCTATGAGTGGAATTGATGCAGGCCAGCTCAAGCATCTGGTGGTCGCTCCCGCACTGGCAGCGCTCGGGCTGGATGGGGATGTTGCGGTCAATCTGGTGACGGGCACGGCGCTTGCGGAAAGTCGGGGGACATATGTCCGGCAGATTGGTGGGGGCCCGGCTCTGGGTTTGTGGCAGATGGAACCCTCGACGCATGACGACTGCTGGGTCAACTTTCTGTGTTATCCGGCTGGCAGGAGGTTCGAGCGGATTCTGGAGGGGATGCTTTCGCAGGATCTACCCAAAAGCGCCCAGCTTGTTTCCAATTTGAGATATGCGTCGGCAATGGCCCGCATTCGGTATTACCGGATGCCGGTCTCTCTGCCGTCGTCGAACGATCCGGCGGTTCTGAGCCGTTTTCACAAGCAGTATTACAACACGGCTGCAGGGGCGGCTGACCCTGTGGCTAATATCCCGTTTTTCCGTCAGGCGGTTATGGTCTGAAGAGAGTGGGAGCGGTGTCGGGGAATGTATGCATCACGCTCCCGACACCGCATGACTGTTTAAACCGGTTTAATATGACCGAATAGTGGCAGATGATGCCGGAAAATGCGCCGTTTGAGGTTCAGGGTGTAGAAAGTGGCAGCGTTCGCGCAGACAGGTCGCCTTTGAATGTCGTGCTGCCTGTATGAGTCAGGGACAGACCGCGGTGGAGGGCGACCTTTCCTCCGATTGTGATCCAGCGGCGGCAGAAGGCGAAATCTTCGGAAAGATAGGTCCGGGTTTCCGGGTCGATCAGACAGTCGAACAGGGCATAGGCGTCTGACGAGGGTGCTTGCGAAGTCTGGCCTTCGGACTTCGCGTCGATGCGGCTGTAACGGGTTTCGGGATAGTGGGCGATCATGTCGAGGACCATCTGACGGGTCATGAGCATGAATCCGGTTCCGATATAGGAGACGGTGACGATATCTTCCGAAGGGTCGCCGTCATGCAGGGCGGCGCAGTCTCCGACGTAACGCAGGCTGGCTGTCCGGCGGTCTTCGCCAGCGGCGATGAAACGGTCTGTATCGTGGTCCCAGTAATGGGATTTCAGGGGATAGGCTCCTCCGATCAGAGGGCGGTTTGCATCCAGCAGGGCGAGAATGTCGGTAATGGAAAAGCCGATGTCGCTGTCGATGAAAAGAAGATGGGTGGCATCGGTCATGGTCACGAACTGATGCAGAAGCGTGTTTCTGGCCCGCGTAATGAGGGCGTCACTGCCGATCGTGGACAGGGTGAGTCGCAGATTATGGGCCGGTGCTGTGGCCATGCAGCCGATGAGGGACTGCATGTAATTCAGTGTGATGGTACCACCGAAGCAGGGCGTGGCGATGAAGACGTGGCGCGGACTGGGGGGGCAGGAAGTCATGCGAGGCAGCCTGCCCTGAAGCTATGAAAAAAGAATTAAAACCGCGCTTTAAAAAGCCTTCATGCTCCCATGTGTGCCTGAAGAACCATGTAAAAGACGAAGGCGGCGTCCAGACCGAGGACGATTGGCGTTAGGCGCTGGAACTGACGTGTGGCGACGGCGAGCGCGGTGTAGATCAGCAGGCCGCAGGACAGGCTCAGCATGAAATTTCCGGTCACGCCTGCAATCAGCAGCATCATCAGGGGCGGAATGGCTTCTGCGGGTGTTTCCGCAACGCGGCTGAGGCTGCCGAGCATGTTCAGTCCCACAAGAATGAGGACGGGCGCTGTGGCGATCGCGGGAATGGCGGTGATGAGCGGCCAGAAAACGGAAGACAAGGCGAACAGGATAGCGACGACCAGCGCGCTCAGGCCCGTGCGGCCACCGGCTTCCACGCCTGCCAGACTCTCGACATAGGCGGAGACCGTGCAGGTTCCGAGCGAGGCGCCGATGATGCTGGCCGCTCCATCAGAGCCGAAGGCACGGTGATCGAGCGCAGGTTTTTCGACCGTACCGTCCAGACCTGCGCGGTGTGCGACGCTCATCATTGTTGCGGTTGCGTCGAAGAAATCACTCAGCAGAAAATAGAGCGTGATGGGGACGAGAAGTCCGAGATGGGAAAAATATTCGTGGAAATCGAAAGGAAGGAACAGGTTTGTCGGATAATGCGGCCAGTCCAGAAGTTGGGCCGGAAGATGCGTGATCGGGCCTGAGGGTGTGTGAATGAAAAGCCCAGCGATGGTAATAGTGAGGATGGCGAGGAGCAGTCCGGCCGGGACGCGCAGGACAACGAGAATGGCGCTCAGGACGACGCCCGCCATGCTGAGCAGGACGGACGGGTTGCTCAGGGAGCCGAATGTCAGACCTTCGGGCGAAGGAACGGCGATGCCGCCCGTCATCAGGCCGATCCGGGCGATGAAGGCACCGAGTGCGATCTGGATCCCGAGCACAATCGAGGGCGGAAAGCCACGGATGATGCGCTGGCGGATCTGGCTCAGCGAGAGGGCAGTGAAGCATAATCCGCTGAACAGGACGACCGTGAAGGCCGTGCGCGGGCTGACATGGGCCTGCTGAACGACAACCTGTGCGAACAAAACATTGCTGCTCATGGCGGGAGCAAGGGCGATGGGCAGTCGCGCCCAGAGCGCCATCAGCAACGTTCCGGCGACGGCGCCGGCGATCGTGGTCATGACCATGTCGTGACGGTCCAGACCTGCCGCCGAAAGGATGGCCGGGTTGACGGCCACGATATAGGCCATGGCCCCGAAGACCGTCAGTCCGGCAATGACCTCACGCGGGATCGTTGAACCGCGGGCCGTGATATGGAACCAGCGGTCGAGTCTGGATAGCAGCAAGCGGACACTCCGGGGGCAGGGGATGGCTGGGCCAAGCTATAGTCAAAAAAGCTGGTTCTGCCACGACCCGGAGCGTATCTTTTCATTTCGGGTTCGATTTTTTCTCCCATGCCTTGTGGATCTCTGCCGGAGACAGGCGGTGGTGTGAGGCTTGCGGATGTGTTGCTGTCTGTGGGTGTGCTGGGTGCGGGATGCTGCTGGGGCCTGAGCCTGTGGTGGCGCCGGGTGCGATCCCGGCGGCGGGATGTTCATTGGCTTCCAGAATGGCTTTCTCGCAGGCTGATCCCTTGCCGACACCAAGCTGGATGGTCGGGATCAGAGCTGCGGGCGGGAAAACGATCCCAAGCCCCACAGAGGCTGCGACGCGGCTGATCAGTTCCGCACCCGGCAGAATTGTGGGGCTGTTGATCGGGCCGAAAATATGGACCGCGCCGGGCAGGGACAGGATCTGTGGTCCGATCGAGCGGGTGGTGATGGCGTAGTCCAGTGTGTCCTTATGAAAATTGACGGTGCCAGTGCCGCTTGTCCGGGTGGTACCGGTTTGCAGGAGCATTGCATCGGTATGCACAATACCGTCCTTGAGCGGCAGATCCGCCACGAGGCATTCCAGTTTTGAGCGATCCGGAATTCCGAGCGCAGACAGAATGGCCGAGCCGAGCTTGAGCCCCAGCAGATCGGGCAGAAGGGCCGTCACATCCCCCCCGCGGTCCAGCACCAGTGTCGTCCCGCCGTTACCGTTTTCGACCAGCGTTGCGACCGAATTGCCAGTCGAATTAAGCGTTACATGACCGCCAATGGTGCCTTCGCCCTGGAACATGTCCTTGGATGTCATGATGCGGGAGAGGGGAAGGCGGGAGACGTCCAGACGAAATCGGGTGTGGAACTGGGCGTTTTTAGTCGGCTCAAGCGTAGCATTTGCGGAAATGGTTCCTGTCCCGGTGGCAAAGGTCAGGTGTTTGAGGTCAATGGCGCCGTCGCGGATGTCGAGTTCTGTATCAATATTGTCCAGAGGCCAGTTTTTATTGCGAATGTGATCGCCGTGATATGTCAGATGCACGTTGGCAGCGTTGAGTTTCGGGACATTGATGGCCTTGTCAGGCAGTACGCGGGTACTGGCCGGTTCGGCTTTTTTCGCTTCGCCGGACTGTGCGCCAATGAAGCCGCCCAGATCCGCCAGATCCACTTGATGGGAATGAAGGGCCGCGTCCACGAAGATCGGTTTCTGATGCGGATTGACGTTGATGTCTCCGCCGATATCCGAAGAACCCATATGGCCTTCGAATTTCTGGAAACGGATTGCGCGGTCGGAATAGGCCAGATTGCCGGTGACGCTATAGGCTGGGGTTTCCGGAATGGGTACGCCCGTCAGTGGGTAAAGGAGCGCCATGTCCGGACCGGCAAAATGCAGTGCAAGATTGGTACCGCGGAAGTGGATCGGATCGTCAACCGTGCCGCGCAGAGTGATGTAGGTGGGGCCGTTGGCGAGGCGTCCGTCGATTGGATAGGGATGCGTGGTGTCTGTGATGTCCAGAAGGGCGCCCCCAACGATATGACCCGTGATGGGTGCGCGGGCGTACCGGCCTTCGAGATCAATGACAATATGCCCGTCATCGCCGTCTTTTGGCGGAACGGTATGGATGAGGACGTGCATGTCCGTCTTCAGCTTTGCCATCGCTATACGGATATCGCCGTCATTGATCTCGATCTTGCCGAGCTTGGGTAGCGTTGTTGAAGGTGACGCTGTCTGGGAGGGTGTGTCGGACGATGAGGGGAACGTATAATTGTCCGTGCCATCAGCCAGTGAAACGATGTCGCCTTTTGGTGCATCGACACGGATCAGCGGCACGGAGAGACCGCCACCTGTCAGGTAACGCCATGCATCGACCTTGACCGTGATGGCGTGAGCCGAGGCAAAGTCGTCTTTTTCTTTTCCGAAGCCCTCGGGCTGGCCGATTTTCAGATCATCGACCGTAATTGTTGGTTTGAAGCCAAGATGAACATGCAGATGCGCGATGCTGACGGGGCGATGCAGGGCTGCTGTGGCCTTGCGGTCAATGTAGGGAACGAACCAGTCCCATTGCCAGACCAAGATCAGCACGATGAGGGCGGCCACCAGCGCTCCGACAATACCGCCAGCGGTTTTCAGGCGCCGGTGTCGCTTTCCCCGCCCGGCGAGAGGGTTGTCAGAAGGGGATGGTGTTCGGGGCGGGGTGCTGCTCAACGGCGTTTCTCCGGAACTTGTGGTGTGTCGAGACGGATCTGGTTGTTGCAAGTCGCTCTAATTACGGACAGAACCAGAAACGGTTTCACAAAAGACAGGAAGATCGGGACGGATGGACACGGTTGAACGTATCGGCAGTCAGGGCGGCTCAGGTCTTGCGGAACTGCGACGTGTCAGCCGAAAGGCGCATGAAGCCGTGGATGAAGCTTTTTCGCGTTTCAATCTTGCAGATCGAGAATCCTACGGTGCGTTTCTGACAGCTCATGCAGGCGCGCTTCTGACGGCCGAGACTTATCTCGCGAAGCATCCGAGTGTGCTGCCATCATGGCATTCACGCTCGGAACTGCTGAAGGAGGATCTGCGGCAGATGGGGCTTGAAGTTCCTGCGGCGCGTCAGGACATCTTTCACGAGCATGACGGTATGGCGCTGGGCGTGCTGTATGTTCTGGAGGGATCACGCCTTGGCGGCCGGGTGCTTTCGGCGCGTGTGGGCGAGGGCTTGCCCCGGGCGTATCTGTCGGCGTTTCATCAGAAAGGGGAATGGCCGGAGTTTTTGGCACATCTGGAGCACTCTCTGAACGAGAGTGACGTGGCACAGTGTGAGGCTGTTACGGCAGGGGCAGTCCTGACGTTTGACCTGTTCCGCAATAGCGCCGGTTCTCAGGCCTGAGGCGGTCGGGCCGGCCGCACATTCCTTGGGACAATACCCGGAAAAGCATCGGACAGGCGCTCGGCCTCCTCGAACGGCAGCATAGCAACCGCGCATCCCAGGGCGCTGGCATCTGCTGCGGGAAGTCTTTCAATTCCGCGCAGTAATCCCGCAAGGTTATGGCCTTCCGCCGTCAGAACCATGAAAGAGGTCATGCGGCTGTAGAGACTCATCGTAGCGTCGATTTCCGTCAGGCGATGGTCGGGAATGGCGATATGGATATCATTGCCGCTGACGGGTGACTGGACGGTGTTTTCAGCAATTTTGATGCGGAGCGGGATTATGGGCAGGAGCGTCGGCGAGCCTGCAAGCGGGAGATATCGGCCGGGCAGTGGATTTTCCACGAACAGGCATGCGTTCCAGATATCGGTATCCGATACTTCCAAAGCCATGACGAGCGGATTATAGCGCCCGAAATCCGTGTCCGTCGCTCCAACAGGAACGAGAGAGCCGGTTTGCATATCCAGCATCAGACGCGGCGTTTCCCCGAGCGTGCAGAAACGAAATTGCGGTTGTGAACGGGAAGACGAAGACACGGAAAGCCGAGCGGGTGTCAGGCCAAGTTTTTGCAGAGCGGATTTATCCGCATGGGTCATGACAGCCTTGAGGCGCCAATAAAGATCGGTCAACGACGCCTGGGTGAGGAATGAGGCGATCCGGCGGCTTTCGGGAAACCAGCGGTTTGCGCCGCCATATTCAGCATCATTGCGATCGAAATTTTTCCAGGCCTGTTCGGGCGTCGCGCTAGAATCGCGCTTGAAGAAACTTTCCCGGTCGCTTGCAGCAAAGTGAAGAATCCGCGCGTCGTCCCAAACGGCATTTCTATCCAACGCCGAAAAGGGGTCAGGGAGGCCGGTTGCGAGAGAGCGTGGCTGAACAAGATGCCGCACAATGCGGTGATCCGGCAGGCCGAGAAGGCCATGGCGGGTGAAGGTCTCGACCGGGGAGAAGGCCGAGGGCGTCAGGCGTCCGGAAGAGCCGAACAGGCACCAGTTTACGGGAATTGTCGTTCCGGGGGCATTGGCCGTGAATTTAGCGACGGATCGGGCGGTCTCGAAATGCAGGTATTCGTCCGCCGCCAGAATCATCATCCAGTCGAACTCGTCGTGGCCCTGTGCGAGCGCGTTTTCGTGGAACCGGGTCTGACGTTCCAGTCGTGTGGGGAGCGTCGTATCGGCGGACTGGACCCGGATGTCGTAAAGCGTGGCGGCGTTTGAGAGGACCGTACTGGTTCCGTCCGTCGAATGATCGTCACAGACAATCAGGGTCGAGAAACCGATTGTCGCGTGATGGGCCAGCCACCATCCGATCGTATCAACCTCGTTGTGAACGAACAGGATGGCGGCGCTTTTCGACATGGGGCAGGTCTCAGTCCATTTTCAGGGCGGCGAGGAAGGCGCTCTGGGGGATTTCGACTTTACCGAACTGCCGCATGCGCTTTTTGCCTTCCTTCTGCTTGTCCAGAAGTTTGCGCTTGCGGGAAATGTCGCCACCATAACATTTGGCCGTCACGTCCTTGGACAGCGCGCCGATCGTTTCACGGGCGATGACCTTGGAGCCGATGGCGGCCTGAATGGCGATCTTGAAGAGCTGCTTGGGGATCAGATCCTTGAGCTTGCCGCAGATCGAGCGGCCGCGCTGCTCGGCGACGGTGCGGTGCGAGATGAACGACAGGGCATCGACCGGTTCGTGGTTCACGAGAATGGAGATGCGGACCAGATCGCTCTCTTCGTAGCCGTCCATCTGATAGTCGAAGGAGGCGTAGCCACGGCTGATGGATTTCAGGCGGTCGTAGAAATCGAACACCACTTCATTCAGCGGCAGACGATAGACGGCCATGGCGCGGTTGCCGACATAGGTCAGGTCCACCTGCACACCACGGCGTTCAGAGCAGAGCGTCAGCACAGGGCCAAGATATTCGTCCTGCACCATGATGGTCGCCTTGATCCAAGGCTCATCAATGGTTTCGATCTTGCTCAGCTCCGGCATGTCCGCCGGATTGTGCAGATCCTCGACCGTGCCATCCGTCATGTGCATCTTGTAGACCACGGACGGCGCGGTTGCGATGAGGTCAAGATTGAATTCGCGGGACAGGCGTTCCTGAATGATTTCCAGATGCAGCAGGCCGAGGAAGCCGCAGCGGAAGCCGAAACCTAGTGCCGCCGAGGTCTCAGCCTCAAAGTGGAACGAGGCATCGTTCAGACGCAACTTCGCAAGACTGTCGCGCAGCTTTTCGAAATCGTCGGCGTCGATTGGGAACAGACCGCACCACACGACGGGAATGGATGGCTTGAAGCCCGGAAGAGCTTTCTCGGCAGGGCGACGGTCAAGAGTGACGGTATCGCCGACATTGCAGTCCGCGACGGTCTTGATGGCAGCGTTGATGTAGCCCATCTCGCCCGGGCCGAGGCTGTCGACCGACTGCATCTTGGGCAGGAATACACCGACCTGATCGACGTGATAGGTTGCGCCGGTCTGCATCATGCGGATGCGGTCGCCACGCTTGAGGCGGCCGTCCTTGATGCGGACGAGAATGATGACTCCCAGATACGCATCGTACCAGCTGTCGACCAGCAGGGCCTGAAGAGGCGCTTCGGCATCGCCCGTGGGGGCGGGGAGGCGCTGGACGAGAGCTTCGAGCACGCCTTCGATATTGATGCCGGTCTTGGCGCTGATTTCGACGGCGTCATCGGCGGGGATTCCGACAACTTCCTCGATCTGGGCGCGGACGCGCTCGGGTTCAGCAGCCGGAAGGTCGATCTTGTTCAGGACCGGGACGATCTCGTGATTGGCGTCGAGGGCTTGATAAACGTTCGCCAGTGTCTGGGCTTCCACGCCCTGAGAGGCGTCCACGACCAGAAGCGAGCCTTCACAGGCAGCGAGCGAGCGGCTGACTTCGTAGGCGAAGTCGACATGGCCCGGCGTGTCCATGAGGTTCAGCGTGTAAGTCTTGCCGTCCTTGGCTGGATAGGTCAGGCGCACGGTCTGCGCCTTGATGGTGATCCCGCGCTCCTGCTCGAGTTCCATCGAATCGAGGACCTGATTTTTCATCTCGCGCGCGGTCAGGGCGCCACAGGCCTGAATCAGGCGATCGGCCAGCGTCGATTTGCCGTGATCGATGTGGGCGATGATCGAGAAATTGCGGATAAGGGAGAGCGGGGTATCGGTCATGGCTGCTACATAAGGGATTATCGCAGAAATGTCAGTAGATCTGCGCAAAAGCCTGCCTTTGTGAAAAGGCAGGCGGGAGTGGGATCAGCGGTCCGTCAGACGGAACTCGATCCTGCGGTTTTTGGCATAGGCCGCCGGTGTGGTGGCCGCGTCCAGAGGTTGGTAGTCGGCGAAGCCCGTCGCGGCCAGATGACGTGGGTCCACGCCCTCGGCAATCAGCAGTTTGACCACCGTGATGGCGCGCTCCGACGACAGTTCCCAATTGCTGGGAAATGCGCTGTGGATCGGCTGGCGGTCAGCATGACCATCCACGCGCAGAATCCACGGAAGATCCGTCGGGATCGTTGAGGCAACCTGTTTGAAGGTGTGGGCAAGAGTTGTGATTTCCTTGCGGCCTTCCGGCGTCAGTTCGGCACTCCCCTGCGGGAACAGGATTTCCGACTGGAAGACAAAACGGTCTCCCACGACATTGACGCCTTTCTGGTCTTTCAGCAGATCCCGCAGACGTCCGAAGAACTCTGAACGATAGCGTTTGAGCTGATTGACCTTATCGGCCAGCGCCAGATTGAGCTTGTTACCAAGGTCCGCGATCTGCGCGTCCTTGCCCTGCTCGTTCTTCTTCTCAATGTCGAGGGCGTTGCTGATCGCCTGAAGCTGGCGGGTCAGTTCTTCAACCTGAGCCTGAAGGTCCGAGATCTTACTGTTCTGCTGTTTGCTTGTGTCGTCTGCCGAGGCCAGGGCCTGATCTTTCGACTGAAGCTGTCCCGTCAGGGCGGCGATCTGGGTCGAAAGGGTCTGGAGTTGGGCTTGGTTGTGCTGTTTTTCGTCAGACAGGGTGGCGACGGTGGAGGACAGGCTTTTGTTCTTGTCTTCCGTCATCGACAGCATGTGCGACAGTTCGGCCAGCTGCTTCTGCAGGGCGTCGAGTGTGTGTTCGCGTCGTGACAGCGAGACCGACAGGAACTGCTGCCCCACGACGAAGACGAGTAGGACGAAGGTAACGACCATTAGCAGGGTGGACAGGGCGTCCACATAGCCGGGCCAGGCATCAAGGGCGTTGTGAGATCCGCGTCTGCGCCGGGCCATGGATCAGTCCTGCCTGCCGGGGGAGGGCGTCGTGCTGCCGGAGGCTGCGGCAATCGTGCGGGCCAGAACGCGCAGATCGTTGCGAAGCTCGCCGATTGTTTGGGCGCGGCCTTCATGAAGCTCTTGGATCAGGCGGCTGAGATGCGTTTCAATCCGCAGGAGCGCCGTTCCCTGAGAGCCCGGACCATCATCGCCCATATGGCGCAGAAGGGCAGTCTGGGTTTCGGCGGTGCGGGTCATAAGTGTCTGGTTGGCGGCGAGCAGATCGGTCATGCCGCGCAGACGTTCCTGAAGGCTGTCGAGCATGTGCAGCTCGCGGACGCGGTTTTCCTCGCTGCGGGAGACGGCGTTCTGGAGCGTTTCCAGATTTTCGGCGGTCTGTTCGAGCAGCGCCTGAACATAGGCCGGAACAGGGGCGCCGTCGCTGTCGATGGACGTGCTGCCCGTGACGCGTGTGACGCCAGCCAGCCATTCTTCCAGTTCATTGAAAAAGCGGGTCTGGGCCTGCCCGGCCGTCAGGTCGAGAAAGCCGAGGACCAGTGCGCCGGCGAGACCGAACATCGAGCCCGAAAACGCCGTGGACATGCCCGCGAGCGGCCCGGCAAGGCCTGTCTTGAGCTGGTTGAACATGACGTCCATGTCGCCGCCACCTGCGGACATGCCGCCGATGACACCGGCAATCGAACTGACTGTCAGCAGAAGGCCGTAGAACGTTCCCAGCAGACCCAGAAAAATCAGAAGCTGGGTCATGTAACGGGAGATTTCCCGGCTTTCGTCCAGACGTGAGGACAGGCTGTCGAGCATGGCCTGTGTGGTCTGGGTTGAAAGCGTCAGGCGGTCCGTCCGGTTGCGGGCTGCCAGCATGCTGGCCATGGGCGCGAGCAGGCGGGGCGCCTTGGGCGCGGCCAGACCGGCGCGAGGCTGGCGCAGAAGTTCAACCCAGTGCACTTCCGGCATGAGGCGCTGGACGACATGCAGGTTCCACAGGATGCCCAGCAGGAGCACGCCGAGGATGATGGCATCGAGCTTCGGGTTCGCACTGAAAGCCTGAAGTAGGGTTGTGCCCATTGTCGCGGCCAGAAGGCCGACCGCGACAAGGAAAACGGCCATTCGGAGCAGATAGGTCGTAGGACGTGTCACGGCGTGTCTTTCCTGATGTTATTTCGGCAGGCCGTTTGCGGAAGGTGAGGGGTCGACGGGATTTGTCTCAATGACAACATCCAGCCGGTCGGCAGGCGCGCTGTCTCCGGCGTCCGGTCGTCCAAGCGCGCGGGGATAGAGACGAGTGGTAGCGACACCTGCGTGAATGAAGATCGAGCGGACGGTAAGCGCGCGAGCCAGCGCGATACGGCGCGGCATGGAGACGTCATCGCCCGGCAGCGTGGCGTGGGCGATCAGCACGACCCGCTCTTCCGGGTGATGGGAGAGTTCGGTTCCATAGGCCTGCAGTGTTTTGAGGCTGTCGGCGTTCAGCGCGTCGCTTCCGGATGCGAACAGAACCCGTAATCCACCGTCAGGCAGCGATTCCGTATGGCTTGCAGCATCGGCGACGGCCGTTACGTCCGTCGGAGGAACGGGCGGATGGAGCTGGACTGGAACGAATGGCGGGGGCAGCACGACGGGCGGTGGCGGAGCGGGAGGGACGCCCGGAACCGTCTCATGCGCTGGAGCAGATTTGACCGGAGTGGCTGCCGGGGCAGGCATGGATGTCGCGGTAGGTTTCTGCGAGACCGGCTTCGTGTTGCTGTGTGCGGCGGAGGTGTGGGCCGTATGTGGCGCAGCAGCCGGTTTTTTTGCGGTGGGAGCGGACTTGCCCTGAGGCAGATCATCCAGATTGCTGGTGACCTGTGCCTGTGCGGCAGGCAGCGAAAGGCAGGCCAGAAAGGCCGCCAGAGAAAGGGAGGAGAGGATCGGCCTGTTCATGTCAGGCCGATCCTAGACGACGCCTCACGACTCCCGCAATGGGGCGTGAGGACAGTTTCGTCAGCGCCGGGAGATCAACCCCGGTTCAGGGCCTCATGCACGAGCGCGCGCAGGGTGCCGTGAAGGTTGGTGTTTCCGGCAACGACATTCACGTCGTCCGGCAGATCGTGGAGTTCGTTGCCGTCCGGGTCGGTCGCATAACCACCGGCTTCACGAACGAGAAGCAGACCGGCTGCGCAGTCCCACGGCTTGATGCCGAATTCCCAGTAGCCTTCGTAGCGGCCTGCTGCCACCCATGCGAGATCAAGGGCTGCGGCACCGAAGCGGCGAATCCCTGCGACCTGCGGCATCAGTGCGCCCAGAACGCGGGCGAACGGCAGACGGCTGCTGCTCGGGACCTTCGCAAAGGGAATGCCCGTTGCGAAAACGGCTTCCAGCATGTTGCGGCGACCGGAGACGCGGAGGCGGCGCTCGTTGAGGAACGCGCCCACGCCCTTTTCGGCCCAGAACATTTCGTTGGCAGCCGGGTTGTAGACAACCGCCGCGACCAGTTCGACCGATCCGTCCTGAAGTCTGCGCTGAAGGCCGATGGAAATGGCCCAGTGCGGAATGCCGTGCAGGAAGTTTGTCGTGCCGTCGAGCGGATCGACAATCCAACGCCAGGTCCAGTTATCCCCGCCCGAAGCGCCGCTTTCTTCCATCAGGAAGGCATAGCCCGGCCGCGCACGGCTCAGTTCTTCGCGGAGGATGGTTTCGGCGCGCAGGTCGGCCTGGGAGACGAAATCTCCCGGGCCCTTGATGCTGACCTGAAGCTGTTCGACCTCTGCAAAGTCACGGAGCAGACGGCGCGAGGCCTTCTGCGCAGCACCCTGCATAACGGCCATGTGCGGGGAGAGACGCATGATGGATCAGTCCTTCGCGCGTTCGACGTAGGACGCGTCTTCCGTGCGGACAACAATACGCTCACCGGCTTCGATGAACGGCGGAACCAGCGTCTTGACGCCATTCGACAGCACGGCGGGCTTGTAGGACGAGCTGGCCGTCTGGCCCTTGACCACCGGATCGGCTTCCGTGATTTCCAGCGTCACATGCGGCGGCAGTTCCACGCCCACCGGGTCGCCTTCGACCAGCTTGACGTTCAGCGGCATGTTGTCCTGCAGGAATGCGAACTGGTCGCCGAAGATGTCCTTGGCGAGGATCAGTTGTTCGAACGTCTCCGGGTCCATCAGGACGACATTGTCACCATCCATGTAGGAATAGGTGTAGTCCTTGTCTTCCGTCATCAGACGCTCGACGGAGTCAGCCGTTCTCCAGCGCTCGTTGGTCTTGTTGCCCGTTTTGAGGTCGCGCATTTCGACCTGAATGAAGGCGCCACCCTTGCCCGGGGTGATGATCTGCTGCTTGAGAACCGTCCAGCGGCGACCGTCGTGCTCGATGACCTGGCCGGCCCGGATAAGGTTGGCTTGCTGTTTCATGCTTGTGTCCTGATGACCCTTGGATAGGGATTTTCTGTCACGTCTTGTGGGCTTCTAGCGCCGCACGGGGCTTCTAAGCAAGGCACAAGGGATACGTGGGCTGTGGGGACTTCAGGAAAGTGTGAAGGAAAGGGGGCTTGGGGCCGCGCGCCGGGCAGGTCATGTCAGACTGTGTGTGCGTCCTGAGGGTCAGGGCGAAACGCAAGGAGAAGACGCATGTACGATATGAAGAACCTCTCGCGCATTTCCCATCTCGAAGCCAATGCCTCCAAGGGGATGGACGCTTTCTGGCAGTTCGATCGCGCGGCTTTCGAGGAAGGGTCCGTCAGCGCCCTGACCAAACAGCTCGCTGCCGTGGCGGTCGCCCTGACGACCCAATGCCCGTATTGTATTGAACTTCATGTGAAAGCGGCGCGCGAAGCGGGCGCAACGGACGCCCAGCTTTCCGAAATCGCCCTCGTGGCCGCTGCCATCCGCGCAGGCGGTGCGATCACGCACGCCACGCATATGTTCGAAGCGAAGTAAGCGTTTCTTTCGTCTCAGATGAAGTCGCACGTCTCTCCGTCCGGTGTTGAAACCGTACCCGGAGAGCCGGGCTTGAGATATTCCGGGCCGATCGGGACTTTCCCCCGCCCGCCCGGAATGTCCAGAACATAGGTTGGCCAGGCGAGGCCCGTTACGCGCCCGCGTAGCTGCCTCAGCAACGCCTGTCCTTCTTCGACCGGAACATGGAAATGTCCGGTCCCCGCGGCTGCATCCAGATGGTGCAGGTAATAGGGTTTGACCCGCGCTTTCAGAAACGCCCGCAGAAGGGCTTCCAGACTTTCCACCGTATCGTTGACCCCGCGCAGCAGAACGGACTGCGACAGGACCGGAATGGCCCGCGACAGCACGGCGCGGATGGCTTTCGTGGCCTGCGGGGTCAGTTCGCTGGCGTGGTTGGCATGGACCACGAGCCACATGGCGCGGTCCGTTTCCATCGCATCGAGAAGCTCTTCCGTCATGCGGGGCGGATCGGCGACTGGCACGCGGGAATGGATGCGGATGGTCTCGATATGGGGAATGTCGGACAGGGATTGCACGATGTGCTTCAGCCGGCGGGGCGCCAGCATGAGCGGATCGCCACCCGTGAGGATGATTTCGCGGATATTGGAATGCTGCCGCACCCAGTCTAGTGCGGTTTCAAGTTGCGCATCATTCAAAAGGCCGCCGCCGGGCCCGACATGTTCTCGGCGGAAGCAGAAGCGGCAATAGAGCGGGCAGACCAATAGCGGCTTGAGCAGGGCACGATCGGCATAGCGATGCACGATTCCGGGAACGGGCGAGAGCGCATCATCGCCGATCGGGTCCGTATCTTCGTGCGGCAGTGTGATCAGTTCGCGCGCATCAGGGATGACCTGTCTGGCGATAGGGTCGTCCGGATGGGTGATCAGGTCCTGAAAGGCAGGCGGAATGGCCATTGTGAAGCGTTCGCCCACCGCTTCGAGCGTTGAACGGTCTGCCTCGTTCGCTAGCCCCGCGTCGATCAGGTCCGAGGGTGTGCGGAGGGTGGCGCGTTTTGGGGAATGCTTTTGGGCTGTCTTGACCATATCGTGCATGTGATGCCTCTAGCGGTGCGGGTCCCCGTTTTGCAACAGGAGCGATAGACGCCATGACCGTATTGTCCGCTGGATTGGCCGCTGATTCGGCCCGGATTGCCGAGCGCCTGCCGCTGCTCGAACGGCGTTCGCAGATGGTGAAATCCGTTCGGACCTTCTTTGAAGAACGGGGCTATCTGGAAGTCGAGACGCCCTGCGCCGTTCCTGTTCCGGGAGAAGAGGTCCATCTGCGGTGTTTCAGAACCGAGTTTGAACGTCCCGACGGCTCCCGCGAGGCGCGTTTCCTGCATACGAGTCCGGAATTTGCGATGAAGCGGATCGTGGCGGCGACGGGACGGGCCGTGTTCCAGTTGGCGCGCGTCTGGCGCAATGGTGAGGCAAGCAACACGCATGCGCCTGAGTTCACCATGCTGGAATGGTATCGTCCGGGTGCTGATCTGTCGTCTCTGATGGATGAAACGGAAGATTTTCTCCGGGCTCTTCTGCCGCCTGTGGTGCATCGGGGGATGGATGTCATTGATCTGTCACTCCCCTTTGAGCGTCTGACGATGCAGGGTGCGTTTGCGCGTTATGTGGGTGCGGATCTGCTGGGGACGGCCGGAAATGCCGAAGCCCTTGCCGAACAGGCGCGCGTTGGTCTGCGGAACGGAGAGACGTGGGAGGATCTGTTTTTCCGCCTTCTGCTGGAGCGCGTCGAACCCGTGATCGGGCGTGAACGCCCGACATTCCTGACGCACTGGCCTGCCGAACAGGCCGCTCTCGCGCGACGGGACCCGGCGGACGGGCGCGCGGCTCTGCGGTTCGAGCTGTATGTCGGGGGGCTGGAACTGGCGAATGCGTTCGAGGAACTGACCGACGCGGTAGAGCAGCGGGAGCGTTTTGTAACGGACCGCAAGCGCCGTATCGGTCTGTCACCGGATCAGGACTGGCCGGTGGACGAAGCCTTTTTGGCAGCGTTGCCGGATCTGCCAGCCTGTTCGGGGATTGCGCTCGGGTTTGACCGGCTGGTCATGCTGGCGACAGGGGCGCCGCGGATCAGTGACATTTTGTGGTTGGCCTGATCTTTTCGGAACTTGCAGGAGTTTTAATCCTTCTTTTGCGTCAGAAGGGCTAGAACGTGTCGAAAGAGGAACATGACCGCGTTGCAGCGGCACAGTCGGGGAAGAAGATGATGAAAAAAGTTGGCGTGCTGTCCGTTCTGGTGCTGCTGGGCCTTTCTGCCTGTGAGGTCCCGACCCTTCAGCAGCGCAAGGTTCTGGATTCCATGGTCGGCAAGTCCGAGGTGGATGTTCTGCGCCAGTTCGGTGTGCCGACCCGCAACTACGATGCGCAGGGCCATACTTTCCTCGCCTATATCGATAACCAGACGCAGTATTCTCCCGGTGGCGGCTGGGGCTGGGATGGCTGGGGCGGCGGCTGGGGAGGC
>NZ_JAERLX010000005.1:0-227546 GCF_018256135.1 Gluconobacter sp. Dm-74
CGCGGGGTGGAGCAGCCCGGTAGCTCGTCAGGCTCATAACCTGAAGGCCGCAGGTTCAAATCCTGCCCCCGCAACCACTTGCAGTTTCTGAAACCCCGCTAAGTCAACAGCTTAGCGGGGTTTTTCTTGTCTGCAAAAGGCCGTAGGATGGCGAAATAACAAGCTCAAAATTTGGTATGGCTCTGTACAGACAGGTTGACGTCAGCATCGGCTTTTAGCGTCAGGGACAGAATGATTTTTCTCTGTCTTGATGGGGTGTGGATATGCTGATTGGGTCGATTGCGGCAGGGGGCACGGCATCCGGGGGGCAGGTTGCTGGCACTGAACTGGAACAGGCTGGTGCGGACAGTACCAAGACGGGAAAGAAAGCCGACAAAAACGCTGCCTATAATGAAAATCTCGAACAGGGAATGGATACGCTTCAGCAGAGCGATCCGGCCCTGTTTTCAAAGATCATGACAGCCGGAGAGTCCGGAAATGGCAATAGTCTCGTCGAGGACGAGCTTCAGGCTTACAAGGATGGCGATCTGACCAAGAGTCAGGCGATTGCGGCGATTTCCGGTGCGCAGTCACTGGCAAACAATAATGGTGGCGGACGGATCAGCAAGCAGGAGCGGGCCGAGGCGAAAGAGGTTCTTGGGGGAAGCTATATCAAGGGCGGTCAGACCCGTGCCGGTCATGCGATTCTCAAATTTCTCGAAGATACATCCCCGATTGCCCAGATCGTGAAGGGTATCAAATCCAAGACGTCTGACGGTCCGGGTAAGGAAACGGTCCTTCAGGCAGGAAGTGGTGCTTTGTCGACCGCGACACAGCAGGCCATGTCTGATCTGGAGCAGACAGATCCTTCTCTGGCCCAGCAGTTTTCGACGGATGCCAGCAAGGAGAATGGCAATGCCATGGCGCAGGATCTCGAAGTTGCTGGCGAAGAGGCGGCCAGTTCTGACGGGGCATTCTCCGATGCGGATGCTGCGGCACTGGGAAGCCAGATCGGGCAGATGGGGGCAGGCAAGGTCTCCAAGAAAGACGCTGCAAATTTCGAGGCGGAGTTTGGTGAAGGTACGATTGATCGTGGCAGCACCAAGGCCGCAAAAGGGTGGGATAAATTTGAGACGGGAATGGGCAACTTCCTGTCTTCTATGGTCTCTCCGCTGACGGATGGTGTCGGCATGATCGACCAGTTTGCCAAGGGAAACAAAAGTCAGGGTCTGAAAGATCTTGGTGGAATGTTCGAAGGGGTTGCCAGCGATGCGGCGTTGCTTTTTGTCCCCGAGATCGCGCCGGAAGTTGATGGGGCTGAAGCTGCTGCCCGCGCGGCTGAAGGCGTTGCGCAGAGTGCGGAGAAGGGAGCATCTTCGATTGGCGACATTCTCAAAAGTGCTGCCGGGAAAGTTGGCAACGGGCTTATGACTGGTCTGGATACAGCGGATTATGGCTATAATCTTTACAGCATGGGGCTGGGCGATCCGGTGGCGCAGCAGCACAAAAATACCGGTGAGGCCTGAAAAGCAGGCCGTTGCTCTGATTTGATATTGTGAAGGTAAAAGCCATGAACCGGGGCAATATTGCCCCGGTTCATGGTTGTTTCGTCTGATACTGGATCAGGCGTCTCCGAAGTCTGCCGTGTAATGCTGGCTTGTATCCTGTGCCATGGTCATCGGATTGGAGCTGGTCGTGTTACGATCGTCATCCGGATGGATATAGGCGTTCCCGGTGCCCAGCTTTGACTCCATATAGGCGCCGCCGTCTTTCATGTCCTGCGTTGAGCCGTCATACCATCCGGTTACGGTCGCACGACCACCTGCGTCCTTCGTGATTGCGTCGGAAGGGGCATTGTTAGCAATGCTCTGACTATCACCTGCGGTTTTGCCGTTGCCGTCAGAGACCTTGATGGAGGCGTTGCGTCCGTCGATGTAGCTGACATCGTCGTTATTGACGCCCTTAGCATCCGCATAGAATTCCAGACGGCTGGCGGTGGACTGGAAATTCCCGGACGAGTCTGCTTCGGCGTCATAGCCGCCCTGACCATTCTCGTATTTCAGCGTGCCGGTCTGGCCGGGTTTGAGGTCGATCTCGGCTGTGGGCTGGGTCGTGGAGTCGCCATTGAGAAACTGGCCGATCTTTTCGTCGTGATTGCTGGTGTTCGTGATGGTGGTGGTATTGGGGCCGTCTCCGGCACTGGTGCTGGACGTGCCAGACGTTGTCGCAGCGGGGCTGGACGCGTCATTCGAAGCAGGGGTTGTGGGCGACGTAGATCCTGCGGCCGGTGTCGCAGAGGCGGAAGACCCAGCAGCCGGAGAGATAGCCGGGCTTGTCGTATCGGAGCCGGGGTTTGTGGAGCCTTCCTGGTTCCCCTGCTTCAGCAGAGCCATAAGTTCCTGAAAGACTTCTGCAAGTTTGGCCTCTTCCTGCGAATTCTGGGTCCCGCTGCTCTGGCCTGCGCCGGTCGCGCTTCCGGTCCCGGAAGACAGGCTTCCGGACTGCATTGCGGCCATCAGTTCCTGGATCAGGCTCTGGGTGTCGGGCGTGATTGAAGTGCTCATGTCGTCCTCATCGTGCGGCTGAAAGCGGGCATGGCAAACGGATTCATGGCCGCGTTTTTCTGCACAGTCTGTTTACGATGCGAAGCTGACGTCAGCCTGATTTGAGCCCTGACGACGTTACGAGGGAAGGTTCTGAAGAATACGCGCAACCGGCTGGAAAAACTCAGGCGTGATTGTTGTTCCGGGTTTGAATTTCTCCGCAAGGTTTCGCGCAAGTTCATAATCCCAGACGACAGGAATGCGGCTCTCCTGAGCGATCGTGCGATAGATCTCCGCCTGTTCTCCATGCGCCCTGCAGACAATGCGCGGAAGAGGCGTCTGCGGCGGTTGATAGCGCAGGCCGATGGCAACAGCGTTTCCACAAATCATGACGCTGGCCTGCTTCGGACCAAGCGGCGCGGTGTTGCGACGGGCCTGACTTTGGAGGCGACGCTGTTGGCGCTTGATGAGCGGATTGCCTTGGCTTTCCTTGCGTTCGTTTTTCGCCTCGGTGGGCGTCATCCGCATCTCCTTGAGGAACATCTGCCGCTGGATCAGCAGGTCGATCACGCCGGCAACCATGTAAAAGACACAGGCTGCACCGAAGATCGGCATCAGCAGCGTGAAGAGAATGCGGGGCAGTTCGGTAATCCCGGCTTCGGGCACACGGACGAGGCCGCCAATCGCACCATGAATAATCAGCGCCAGTGTTCCGCCGAAAAACAGAACTTTGACCAGAGACATGCCCAGATCCACGAAAGTCCGGGCCTTGAAGAGGTTTGCGAAGCCTGAAACCGGATTGATCTTCTCGAATTTCGGCATCACAGGGTCGAGTGCGAAAATAAACCCGCCATTGGTCAGCAACCTGACGAGAATGCCCGTGACGACGGCCAGAGCGAGAGGGGTCAGAGCATCTTCGAGGCAGATGGTCCTGAGGGCCTGACCCACGCTTGCGATCCCGGATCTGAAATCCATCGTGAGAGCATTCCCGACCGCATCCATCATCGCTTGCAGATGGATGGCAATCGCGTTTCGCCGCAGCAGAAGCCAGCCGATCAGGATGATGGTCACCACTCCGGACTGAAGATCCGGAGCCTTGGCGATATGGCCTTTGCGACGTTCATCCGCGAGCTTCTTGGTAGAGGCCGGGAGCGATTTTTCCTCGCTGCTGCTTCCGCTCATGGCTTCAGCAGTTGGTGCATAGTGCCAAGAACATCCCGCGAGGCGACAAGATCATGCCTCATGTATGACACGAGCCACGCGCAGTAGCCGAACATCATCAGGATGAAGACCAGATTGCGCAGGTTCGGGGCGAGATCATAGAGGTGCAGTTTCGGGATGGCGCGCATCAGGAGAATAACGCTCGCCTCACACAGCAGCATCGCCAGCATGACGGGAGCGCCGAATGAAAGGCTCACGGTTTCCAGCCGGTCAAGCAGACCCAGCAGGACCATGCCGAACCCCGGCTGCGGCGCTAGCGCCAGAGCGAGCGGAGGCCAGAGCGTTTCGGACGACAACAGCGTAGCGGCCAGAAGATTGAGCCCCCCTGACAGGACAAACAGCGTCGTGACGGCAAGGGCAAAAAACCCGGCGGTTGTGGACTCCTGATTGCCACTTCCCGGATCTTCAGCCTGACCCTGCGTTGCGCTACGCTGGGTGTCGAGCAGTTCGCCCGCGCACTGCACGCCCCAGATCGGCAGACCGATGAGCAAACCGATGATGACGCCGATCATCATTTCCTTGGCCCCAAGCATACCGAGCGCCATCAGGGAGCGGGGATCGGTGAGCAGTCCTGCATGGATCATGGGGGTTGCGGGAATAGCGAACGCGAAGGCAATAGCCCCCGTGATGGGGCCGCCAAGCTGCATGCGTGTAAAGACCGGCAGCACGATGGCCGCCCCCGCCGGACGGCTCATCGCCAGAGCGATGGCGCTCAGCCAGGGCATCATCTGTTGCAGGACAACAAGGGCGTCAGTGGCAGGCACGGCTCAGAAGCGCGTCATGGCCGGAAAATCGGTCAGGACGTGTTCGGTAAAGGCCAGCAGAGGCGGGAAGAGCGTCGAGGCCATAAGCACCAGCGTCGCGCAGACGGCGACGACCTTGAAGGTCAGCGGCATTGTCTGGTCCTGAAGCTGCGTTACGGCCTGCAGAAGCCCGATCAGAAGCCCGACCACCAGCGCAATGGCCAGCGGTGGCCCCGCGATCGAGGCGAACAGGAAAAGCGCGGAAGAGAGTTCCTGCGTGAGGGCCGCATCATCCACAGGCGGTGTTCTCCCGCAGATGTGCGCGCCGCGAGGGCCTACGCATAGCTCATTACCAGCCCGTGCAGCAGGCGTGTCCAGCCGCTGGCCAGAACGAACAGCAGCAGCTTGAGCGGAACCGAAATCGTGTTGGGCTGCACCTGGGACAGGCCCATCGCGATCAGGATCGTGGTGACGACGAGGTCAATGGTGATGAAGGGTAGATAGATCAGGAAGCCAATTTCGAACGCGCGTTTGAGTTCTCCCGTCAGGAAGGACGGGAGAAGGATCGGGAGAGATTCCGGTGTCAGACTGTCGCGCATGTCCTCGGGCCACAGGCGCTGGGTGGCGTTCATGAAGAAATTGCGCTCGGGCGCCTGTGTGAAGCGGAGCAGATGCTGGGCAACGGGGGCCTGCACGCGTTCATAGGCATCCACATAATCCGTCAGCGTCTCGTATTTCTGGTCGCTCTCCATGGCCGCTTTGTAGATGTCGTGACCGAGAGGCGCGGAAATGAAGAGCGTGAGGATTAGCGAAATCGCATAGAGCACGATATTCGGCGGCGACTGCTGGATGCCGAGAGCGGTGCGCAGCAGGAATAGGACGACCGAGATTTTCACGAACGACGTGGTGGTGATGACCGCGAGGATCAGGACGCCGAACCCAAGGGTCAGGACGAGAGCCGTGACGAGATTGGTCGAGCCGATCATGCGGTGATGATCCGCGTCACCCGGATGGCGACGGAGGACCCGAGATCCACGAGTTCGCCTTCGCCAATGCGGCGGCCATTGGCCATGATCGACACGGAACGCTCGGTAAGCGCGCCGATATCAATCACATGTCCTTCTCCGATCGTCCTCAGTTCGGCCAGCGAGACCGGCATCCGCGCCAGTTCAAAGGTCAGGGGGATCTGAAGCTGTTCGATGGCGGAGGCTTCGACTGTCGTGGCCGGGTGCGGGTCGCTCACGGAGGACGGGGGTGTTTCAGTCATGCTGTTCCAATCTGCTGGCCAAATCCGGGCGAGAGGCACAAACCCGCCCTCAAAGACAATCCTGCTGCCGTCATGCCGGACCGCTGCCCCCAGCATGTCGCCCGCAACAATCACATGTCGGACTTGCGCTGCCGTTCCCAGAACCAGTCCGAAACCGGGGCCGAGCGCCATGAGGTCTTCTGGCGAGATCAGAACGCTGCCAACTCTCAGCGACAGCATTACGGGCGGATCGAGAAACCGGCGTACAAGCGGCGGTGCCAGACGGTGCAGCACAGGCATCAATCCCGGAGGCAGACGAAGCAATCCGCAAAAGCTGCCCGTTGTATCAAAACGGGCCTCAAACCCGATCTCGACAAATGCGGGCATGTGGGATGTGGCCTGCTGCGCGGGTTCGATCCGCGTGAACCGGATCGGCGCGTTTATCGCTGCCTCCAGCGTCGTCAGGCCTTGATCCAGCAACATCTCAAGCAGCAGCAGGGCTGCCGGCGCTTCCATCGGCGCACGAGGCTTCGGCTCCGCCAGCGAAACCAGCTTTTGAAGAATCTTGTGAGGGAGAACACATTGCCCCTCCCTGTCACCGATCCGAAAACAGATCGCGCTCCACTGTGCGGATGGGAGGATCGGCGGCGTAAAGCGCACCGAAAGCCGCTCTTTGCCTACAGACAGCGCAAAGTCTTGCCGCCCGAGCAGACCTGCCTCCAAAGCGTCATAGCCCAGCGGCCTCGGTGTAAGGCGATGTATCGCGCGTGGTAGAGACAGCGTCATGGAGCGTTGAACCGCGACGTTGTGCTGCGTTGGCGGGTGAGCCGCCCGCTGCTCTGGCGCATCATGGCAAGTTCCGCGATGTCCTGCTCCTCACGCTGTTCCTGCGCCGTGCGGCGTTCTGTCAGAACGCGCTCCAACAGATCGCGCGCCTGTTTTTCGCGCTGTTCGTACTGCATCAGGAGGCGCCGTGTGGCGGCGGCGAGCTGCCGGGCTTTTTCGACGTCCCGTTCCGCTTGGGCGATTCCGTCTTTCAGACGATTTTCGTGACGGGCAAGCTCTTCGATATGCTCATGATCCCGACGCAGCAGAACGGCGCTGACCGGCGCATTTTGTGCGCGTGCGGCGATCTCCGCCTGAACCCGAAGCTGGTGTGTTTGATGATCGGACAGGATCTGGCTGGCGTGGTTGAGACGCGCCAGACGTTGATCGGCCTGCGACGTTGCCGCCGACAGAAGCTGACGCGCCTCTGCGGCACGGCGCTGGCGCAGCGTCACAAGCTGTCCCGCCGCCTGCGGGCTCAAACGCAAAGACGGTTCAGCCATTCCAGCATCTCCGCAAAGGATGTCCGCTCATCGTTGCCCTGACGCAGGAAACCCCGCAGCGCGCCGATTTTGGCAATCGCCTCATCCGCCAGTGCGTCACCGCCGGGCTTGTATTCGCCGACCTGCAACAGAAATTCGATCTCCTGATATTTCGCCCACAGGCTCCGAATTTTCGTGGCCGCAGCCTGATGCCGAGGATCGGTTACGAGAGACATCACGCGCGACCGGCTGGTCAGGACGTCAATGGCCGGATAATGCCCCGCCGCTGCCAGTGCGCGCGACAGAATGACGTGGCCGTCCAGAATGCCGCGCGTTTCTTCGGCAATCGGATCATCCATCCCGTCCTCGACCAGCACGGTATAAAATGCCGTGATCGATCCCCTCACTCCCATGCCCGCGCGTTCCATGAGTTGGGGTAGGGCCGCGAAAACCGAAGGAGGAAAACCACGCCGCGTGGGCGGTTCCCCGGCAGCCAGTCCGATCTCGCGCAGGGCGCGGGCGTAACGGGTGACATTGTCCACGAACAGCAGGACCTTCAGCCCCTGATCGCGGAAATATTCCGCAACTGTCGTGGCGGCCTGAGCACAGACGACGCGCTCGGCGGCGGGCCGGTCGGAGGTCGCGACGATCAGGACAGCATTTTTCAGCCCGTCCGCCCCCAGATTATGCTCGACAAACTCGCGCACTTCGCGGCCACGTTCGCCCACCAGCGCCACGACCGCGACATCGGCGGAACTGCCTTTGACGATGGCGGACATCAGCGTGGATTTACCCGCCCCGGCCTCGCCATACACCCCGAGCCGCTGTCCTTCGCCACAGGTCAGCAATCCGTCCAGAGCACGCAGCCCGACAGGCAGCGGCCGGTCGATTGGTTGACGTTCCATCGCGGGAGGGGGGGCGGCATAGACAGAGCGTGATGGTCCGGCTGGCAGTGGTCCCAGACCATCAATCGGCGTGCCAAGCGCATCGAGCACCCGGCCTAGCAGCCGTTCGCCGACCGGGAAGCTGCGCCGCCCTCCGGTCGTGACGACTTCCGTGTCCACTGAGACGCCTTCGAGACCGCCCATTGGCGTCATGAGGACTTCGTTTCCGTCCAGCCCCACCACCTCGGCATCCAGAGACCAGTCACGGTCGCGGTTCTGCAACCGGCACAGATCGCCCACGGCCACATTCGGCAGAATGGCGCGGATAATGGTTCCAGTGGCGCTCACGACACGTCCCTGCATCGGATGTGTGTCGATCCCCGCCGCCCGTGAGCGCAGCATGGGCAGGAGGGTTTTCATCCGCGAGATGACATGATCGGCTGTCTGTGACGGATCGCGGCTCACCTGCATCCGGGGCAGAGAATCAGCCTTCCGGTCCTGCGTCACGGGCGCGCCAGAAAGACGGGGCGTGTCTTTCGGTTCCGGGTTTTCTGAAGCCGGATCGCGTTTGATGAGAGACGCTCCGGACTGATCGGCCCGGACGTCCTGTGTTTCGGGACCGGGACGTGAAACGGCCTGTTCCGGATCTTCGGGGAGCAGGTCCTGCTCCGGCTGCGTTTCGTTCCTCCGCTGAAACATGTGCAAGCGGACGAAATCCGCTTCCAGCGCACTGGCGAGAGACACAGCCGGGCGCGCGGCATCCATGATCCCGTCCATGGAAACCGTGTCGTCCGGAGCCTGAGAAGGCGACGTGACCGGGATGTCAGTCATGCTGCATCCACTGTGCGCTGAGATGCTCCCGAAGCACGGCAAGCTGGGCGTCGACGCCCAGTTCCGCCACGCCAAGTTCGCTCTCCAGCACACACCGTCCGGGCGACAGCATCGGGTCGATCTCAAGACGCAGGCCGGGATTATGGACCGTCAGGTCTTCCACGACCGGGCGCAGGATGTCGGCGCAGTCGGACGCCACCCGCAGCGTGGCGAGCGTGCCATGCCGGATTTTCCCCAGCGTATGCCTGATGGCGGCGGGAAGGGCGCTCCCGATATCAAGTCGCCCGAACAGATCCGTCACGACATCCGTCACAATGGCCGGAAGGCTCGTTTCCAGATCCCGAAGCACTTTTGCGACCGCCTCATCCGTTACGAGAAGACGACGCGCCATTTCTGCGGAGGCTTTGTCATGACCCGTCTGATAGCCACGCCGACATTCCGCATCATAGGCGTTCCGCGTGGCGGAGAGCAGCATCGTGGCGTTGCGGATGGCGGTGTCATAGGCCAGGGACGCGTCGCACCAGGCGCTCATGTCTTCGGGGCGCAAGACCGTCGTGGAAGGCCGCATCCGCGAAAACATCCGTTCAGACATGCGTGACAATCCCTTCCGCGACTTTCAGGATGATCGGGTCGTACGCACTGGAGGCTGCGGGCAGAAGGGTCCTTGCGGGCAGCTTCAGCGTAGCGAGACGCCCGTAATCTCCTGCCAGACTGTCGCGCCAACGGATCAGACAGGACCAGCCACAGTCGGTGATGGCTCTGGCAAGGCTGGCAAGATCCATGTCGGGTTCAGTTGGTGTGCCTGCGGACGGGATTGACAGACCGGCCTGCGCCCAGTGAGCCCCGTTACGGATACCAAACAGCCTGACGCCTTCGCCCAATGCGGCATCAAGGGCCGTAATCGCCTGACGGTCCACCTGTTTGGCCAGACTGCGCCAGTGAACGACGGCGCCCATACGACGTCCTGCGCTCTGAAGACGATCCTCTGACTGAAGCGCCAATGCTTCCAGCGGGCCTTGTGGAGCGTGGGCTGGTGGCAGTCCCTCACAATCCAGCAATTCAATCAGACGTTCTGACAGTCTCGAACAGGTCTGGAGTTTCTGGACCGTATCGCGGTGCAGCATCGGCAGGCGCAGTTGCAGATGGGACGGGTGGATACTCGCCAGCATCTGACTATAGTCTGACCCCAAAGATGTGCTCATGCTGTGGGCTACGGTCACGCAGCCTCACGCGGCACGATGGCCAGTTCCGTCGTGGTCGGCACCGGTTTCCTGCGAAAGCGCCGCCACAGGAGGCTGGCGCCATATCCGGCAGGGAAGGCGAAAGCGAAAAACCACCCGGTCCAGCCGAGCGGACTCATCCATTCCGTCTGAACCGACGGAAGATGGGGAACCGCGACCGGTAGAAGAATGACGGACACCCGGTCATAGGCCAGATCCTGAACGGCATTGGCAACCATCAGCTTGATCTTGGGGAGCAGTCCCGACACAGCCGTTCCGGAATCGTACCGGATGACGACCGATGCCGTGGCCGGTTTGTCCACACCCGTCACCGGATCGCTCGCGGCAGGCGCGATATGAACACGCGCATCAATCACGCCATCAATGTCATTGAGCGTGTGCCCAAGCTCCTGACTGATGCCGTAATACAGCTTGGCGCGCTCGGCCGTGGGAGTGCTGATCATGCCCTGCTGCTGGAAGATCTTGTCCATGCTGTCATATCCGTTGCGGGGATAATGACTGCTGCGCAGGATGGAGACGGCATCCGCCACATGCCGTTCCGACACTTCCACAGTGGAACTGCCGTCCTTGGCGATCAGACGGGTGGCGGAAATCCCGTGCTGCAGAAGGATGGCGATCATCTCCATCGCATCACGTTCCGAAAGCTCAGTGTAGAGCACCGTCTGACACGCAGTGAGGGAGAGGAGAAGGAGCAGGGCGGGAAAGGTGAGAAACAGACGTCGGATACGGAACATGGTCTCAGCCTCCCTGTGTGAGGAGGCTCTTCAGCGTGGAGGTCATGTTCTGTGACGACACGGTGATGATATGGGTTTCGAATTCGGAGTTGGTGAATGCCATCTGTCGCGTCAGGGCCTCGTTATACATCGCAATCCCCTCCTGCTCGACTTTCTCGAACAGACTGTTCAGAGGGGCGGTCTTTCCATCCGCCTTGCCTGCGGAAGCGACATTGGACGCGCCTGAAAGTCCCGCTGTTCCGACGCTGCCCTGTGGGAGAGCCAGATGTTCCGTTCCCGTCGTCGGAATAACAGTCGGCGCCAGCGTATTGAGCGTGGAAAAAGCGCTGCTGATCCGTCCCAGTCCGGACAGGATCTGGTCCCCCAGTGTGTCTGTCGTGGAAAGGGATTGCGTCTCGTATGTCTGACGGGCAGGTGTGCTTTGCAGAAAGGCAATCTGATCGTCACCGGGCGCAGGCGCTCCTGCGGCTAAGCCGTTCGTCTGGTCGGTGAGAGAGCGCTGGGCCAGCGCTGTCGCATCCAATCCCGTAATGCCTGTCATACCTGCGACCCCGAACAATTTCCTGCAACAGGCCCGGACCTATCGGGATCAAGCCTAGGGGCGAAAGCTGATCTGAACCTGACCTTTATACAGGCTGCCCGAAAGTGCCCTTCAGGCGTCCGGCAAGAATTGTCGGGCCTCTGCGCGCGGTCTATAGAAGAACAGATGAAGCAGAACTCCAATTGCAGTTCAGAAAAGACGGCGACGCTACACCGGCGATTTCTTTCCGGCGTTCTGCTGGGCTCTGTGGTGTGGGGCTCTGGGGTGCTGGCACTGCCGCACAGCGTCCGGGCCGAGCCGCTCCCGATGCCCGATCAGGGACGCTATACGGTCATCCATCAGACTTTGCCCGACGTCCTGACCCAGTTCTGTGAAGACGTGAATCTGCGTGTCGTCGTGGACCCATCCATTCAGGGGAATGTGCGCTCCGGTTTTACCGCCGAGACGCCGTTGGCATTTCTCAATGCCTTGTCCGCCGAATACAGGCTGGACTGGTACTATGACGGCAACACGCTGCACGTCACGCCATCATCCGCGACGACCACACAGTCTTTTCCGCTTGGCGGTGTGTCTTATGCGGCATTGATGCACGCTGTGGACGCGAAGAAAATGCTCGAGCCCCATTATTCGGTCCACACCGATGATCGCGGGCGTTCCGTCAGTGTCTTCGGGCCGCCCGATCTGCGCGATCGCATCAGCCAGACGATCCAGTCCCTCAGCGGGCCAAGTGCAGGCCATCGGACTGTCAGAATTTTCCGGGGAAGTGCCGTTCAGGAAGTCTCGAAATAGATCGGGACATTTTTGACGAACGGATATGAAATCTCTTCCCGGTCAGAAATTGTGACCGGGAAGAGAAGTGCGCGCAGGTTTCAGGACGTCTGCTGCGAGGGAATGGGGGCCAGATCCGGCAGCTGTCCAGTCGTGCCGGAAGCATCGGTGCCCGAAGCGTCGCCGCTCGTTCCCGTGTCCTTTGCGCTGGAACTGCTGGAAGAGTCCTTGTTCTTGGCTTCCTGAGCCTGGCCGAAAGAAATCAGGCTGGCAATCTGTGCGGTAGAGCCCAGCGTGACGGTGAGAGGCTTCAGGATCTTGTCGAATTTATCACCGAAATCTTTTGCCTGGTCGCTTTTGGACTTGGCAGGTTTTGCTTTCGGTTCTGCGGTAACAGTCTCGGTTTCAGTATGAGGGGTGTGCGTAGTTGGAGCATGTTCAGACGCTATCGACGCGGGATGCATTCCCGAATCCTGCGAGTAAACGGAGCTGGTGGGTCTCGGCGCCGTGTTGTGAAGGGTCTCGTTGAACCCCGTAATTTCGCTCTGCGGGGTGGAGGTGCTGCCGCCCGCGTGGGTTACAGGCGTATGCGGTTCAATTTCGCTGGATCCGATTCTACCGGGCATCTCTGGCTCTCTCCATACAACAATATTGCGTTCATCACCGAAATGCTGAAAGACCGGGGCAGAGGGGCAAATCGGCGTGCTTTCATTCTGTAAGAGAGCAGTCTGTCTTTATCCTGATCTGGTTTTGACATTTACAAAGCCCTGTTCCGGTTTCACGGAACCATAATAATCTGATGAAAATCAGGCTTTTGGGCTCTGTCAAAAAAAATCCATATTTCAGAAGGCCGTCTGAAATCGTCAGCGCCGGATAAGATTGATAGGTTGCGCCCCTTAGATGTGTTCTGCGCTTCGTTAAGAAAGTTTTTTCATGCGGGTTTCTTTTCCGTCACGTGCTGTGTTCCTTGCTTTCGCGTTGACGGTGCCTCTTGCCGGCTGTGTCTCAAACGCTTCGCATAACGCACAGGATGTCGCGCGGGAGAGACAGGCGGCGCGAAACCCCGAGACCATGATGAAAGTCGGCGACAGTGCGCGCGCGCGTGGAGACTGGACCACCGCGGCCGCTTTTTATGGCCGAGCCGTTGCACTGCGCCCCGGACAGCCGAATTATGTCGGGCCTTATGCCGAAGCGCTCATGCATCAGGGGCGCACGAACGAGGCGATCGAAGCCATTCATGGTGCCGAAGCCAACGCAACGTCTGCCGAGCGTGTGCGTCTTGCGTTGCTGCTTGCCCAGTTGCTCAATACCGCACAGCGGTCACAGGAAGCGATCGGGGTTCTCCTCCCCGTGATCCAGCAGAACCCCAATTCCGTTCCTTTGCGGGTGGCGCTGGGAATTTCCTATGAAATTTCCGGAGATGCACAAGGTGCGCGCCAGAGTTACCGCGATGCGCTGCGGATCGACCCCGCCAATATCGCCGCCGCCAATGATCTCGCTCTTTCGGAAGCCCTTGGAGGGCAGCCTCATCAGGCGCTGACCGAGCTTCTGGCCCTGCGGACGCAGGCCGTGGAGCGCGGGGCTTCAGCGGCGTCGCTCTCCACGATCGATGGAAATCTGGCGATTGTTTACGCTCTTGAGGGCAAATTATCGGACGCGCGGCAATCCGCACGCTCAGCGGCCCTCAGCAGCGAACAGATCCAGCAGAATATGCGGTTCTATACGCTCCTGCACGCCGCTCAGGGCGTGGATGCCGCCTCGTCCGCTGCGGGAGACTGAGACGCATCAGTCTGCGTCGTGGTGTTTGTGGATGTTGCCGGGCTGTCGCTTCCAGTCGTCGCAGACGAACTGGTTCCCCCCGTGCTTCCACCACCGACGGCGGACGGGAAATTCGACGTCGCGGGCGTTCTGTTCTGCGAAGTGCGATCCATCCCCGCCTCCCACAATTCCACAACGCGCCCAAACCGCGCGCCATTCGCCGGTTGCAGATGGGCGGGCTCCAGCAGATCTCCCGGATTGGCGATTTCCGCGGCGAGTGCTGCCGCCTGAAGGCATTGTCCAAGTGGATACAGGCTGTCGGATGTGTCCCCGGTCCAGGTCGGTCGGATGGCCTGACGACAATCGGGTTGGGCTACGACATACGCCCTGAGGACGAGTGTGTCGGACGCATCGTGGACCACGCGGATCCGCGCCGGTTCCACACCGGCACGGACGAGCGCATGCGTCACGAGAGCAGTAATCTGCGGATTTGCACCGTTGATCGTGGCGTGAACAGCGCGCGGATCGCCCAGTTTGGTGAGCGCGGCGTCGAGCGCACGGTCTGCGTTGGCGGCGTCCAGAGGAATGCGATGCTGGTTGACGCCCAGAAGAAGCGGCGGCGGAGGGCCAGACGAACGGGTGCCGCTGAATGTGCATCCGGCCAGCGACAATGCAAGAAGGGCGAGGAGCGCGTGTCTCATTCGTAAAGAAACCCGGCCGCACCCTGAAGATGGGGCATGCGTGTGGGATCGGGCGCATCCGTTGCGGCCGCCGCCGAGCGTCGGAGCAGCAGCGCCTCGATGGCGGATGTCGGACGGATGTAATCGGTTGGCAGCGCCGGGACACGATCGGACGGGTGAACGATATAGGCCGTGACGACGATCAGCAGTTCGCTCTCGTTGCGCTGGAACGACGTGGAGCGAAACAGCGATCCCAGCACCGGGATATCCGCCAGTCCCGGCACCTTGGAGATGGTATTGCTGGCGTCGTTTGAAATCAGCCCACCAATGGCGAAACTCTGACCCGATGCAAGCTGGATGGTCGTATCGGCCCGGTTGGTGCGGATGGCAGGGACGACGCTGCTGCCGGAAATGGAATACGCCCCTTCCGACGCTTCGGTAGAAACGGAGCTGACTTCCGGTGCGACATGCATGCTGATGGTGCCGTCAGACAGAACCGTTGGCGTGAAATCGACGCTGACACCATAATTTTTGTAGGTAATCCCGACAGTGCCCAGACCCTGCGGGATCGGAACGGGGAACTGCCCGCCGGACAGGAATTTGGCTGTCTCGCCAGACATGGTGGTGAGGTTGGGCTCTGCGAGCATGGTCGCAAGCCCCTCCGTCGCCATGGCATCCAGTGTGCCCGTGACGGAAGACCCTCCGCTCGTATAGCTTCCCGAAAGGGCATTGGTTGCGCTCGACAGCGCCTTGATCGCGCTGGGAACACCACTCAGTCCGCCCGTCGCGGCACCGATGGCAAAAGAGCCCACACCGTTGAAAACCGTTGTCCAGTTAAAGCCCAGATCCTGCGAGAGCTGCCGTTGCACTTCCGCGACCCGCACCACAAGATTGACCTGAACCGGCTCGCCGATTGTCAGACGGTTGATCAGTTTCGCGCCGTTTCCGCCGTATTGCCGGGCAAGAGCCTCCAGATGTGCGGCGGCTTTGGCATCCGGAACGGAGCCGGACAGGACGACACCTTCAGGCGACATTTGCACCTGAACATTCCGGCCGCCTTCCTTGGCGATCATGGTACGCATCGCGTCCATGTTGAACGTCACCGTCACATCGCCGGAAATCATTTTCTGACCGCTCTGGTCCAACACGATGAGTGTCGTATGGCCGGGTTTTTTGCCGAAGATGAACAGGCCGTCATTATCGGTATATTGCACGTCCATAACCGTCGGATCGGCAATCATGACATTGCCTGCCGCGCGGGGAAGCTGGATCAGTTGCGCTCCTCCGACAGACAGCGTCATGGAGCCACCATGCCGGGCGGGCTGCACCTGTGCGACTGCGTCTTGCGGAATGGCGCCGACGCATACGGCGCCGAAGAGCAGAAAAGATCCCTGCAATGCGCCTGTGCGGGCGGTCTGCCAGAAGCGTGTGCGGTGTGTTGAACGGCCTGAAATCATACTGAAAAACTGTCCCCGTCCATCATGCCGTAAGTCCCATGTCCTTATCGAGCCGTGCCGCAAGGCGATAACCCACGCCGCGTACGGATTCGATCGTCACGAGAGAGCGTGCCTTCGCGAGCTGCCGTCTGATCCGACTGACACGGACTTCAAGGGAATTCGGGCAGTATTCGGCCTGCGCGCCATAGACGTCATGTTCAAGTCCGGCTCGGGGCACGACGTGACCACGGCGGCGCATCAGAGATTCCAGAATGAGCGTCTCGCGGCGCTGGAGCGTGAGTTCGAGATTACCGACCCGGACTTCGCGTGTGGCGGTACAGAGGGTGAGATCGCTGAACTGGTGCTGCTCTGCTGACCGGATGCGCGGGCGACGCATGATGGTGCGAACACGTGCGACCAGTTCGCGCGAACTCACATCGCGCGTCACGCTGTCATCCGCGCCCGCTTCGAGGGCCGCGATCCGCTCGTCCTGACAATTGGCGATGAGCACGAGAAATTCGTCGCCGTCATGTCGCCGGCAGCGACAGCGCGCCTGCCACCAGACGCTGTAGACGCCATCGCCACTTGTGGAATCCAGCAGGACAAGACTGTAAGTCGAAGCCGTCAGGGCCTCGTTTGCATCGTCGAGCGTCGTGAAAACATCCGCACCGAAACCGGCGCTCTGAAGGGTTTTGGCAAGGCCGTCGGCATACCCGCTATCGGGGGACATGATCATCAGTCTCATGTGCGTTTCTCCTGCAAAATCCGTTGATCTGTCATTGCTGTCTGGCAATGGCTGCATCGGCCCCGAACACGTTCGTTCCGATGGACGCGATGGGATGGACCGGGAATTCGTCGGCAAGATCCTGATACGAGAGAACGGGATTGTCGAAGCCGTTCCGGATCAGGAATCCCCTGACGAAGCGTCGCGTGTCGACCGAACACACGATGATGGGTTTGGTGGTTTCCGCTTCCGCGCCGGATTTTCCGGGCGCGTTGGCCAGACGCTCGCGGACGGCCTCCAGAAGTTTTTGGGACGCATCCACTTCCAGCGCCAGAAACGAGCCGGCTGGTGTTTCGCGGACGGACTGCCGCAGAAGCTGGTCCGTTGCCTGCGACAGAACGATCGCGGGGATCGCCCTGTGGTTCGTCGCATAACGGTGGCAGATCTGACGGGACAGGGCATTGCGGACATGTTCGGCCAGCATCGGCACCTTGTTTTCGGTCTCGCCCCATTCCACGAGCGTTTCCAAAATAAGGCGCATGTTGCGCAGCGACACGTCCTCTTCCACGAGACGCCTGAGAACTTCGGCGAGACGCTGGACGGGCACCAGTTTCGTGGCCTCGCGCGTCAGATCGGCATATTGTGCTTCCACGCGCTGGACGATCTGCCGCGTTTCCTGAAGCCCAAGGAAACGCCCGGCATGACGACGCAACGCAGCACGGAAGCGGAAAGCAATGATCCCGGCATGATCGTAAAATCCGATCCCCGCCGCCCGGAGCCGCCCCTCGCTGACGGAAGGAACCCAGAGGGACGGATCATTGGTCAGCAGAGCAACGCCTTCCTCGCCATCTATTCCGGCAAGGTCCAGATGAACCGGATCGTCGTGCAGCAGAAGGAAGTCCTTGCGGAGCTCATGCTCCTCAATGGGAACGTCTTCCAGATCGATCGAAAACCGCAGATCCCCGCTGTCGTCGCGTTGCCGGAGCGTGGGCGGGGGAAACTGGAAGCCCAGATCGTTGCCGATTTCCATGCTGACGCGCGCCAGAAGGCGGGTCAGACGTCCCTGATCCAGAGTGGCGTTCAGCTTCTGGCTGAGTGTGATCGCCATCAGGGGGGTGAAATTTTCCTGAAGGGTCGTGCTGGCCTCTCCCGCCGGTGAGGCGGCGGAGAAGACATCGTCCTGCGTGCCGGGATGCGTTTCGGCGGAGCGTCGGAACACGCGGTTCGTCAGGCCCTTCCAATCCGGGCGACTGCCGCAGAAGAAAATTGCCGCCAGAATGAGGAAGACGGGCTTGGGAAAGCCGGGAATAAGTCCCATCGCCAGAAGCACGACCGACGCCACGCGCAGGGCGCTGCTGTTTGCGGTAAGCTGGGTCGCCATATCGCGGCCCAGATCCATGCCATGACCGCCCACGCGCGTGACCACGACGGCCGCCGTGATGGACAGCAGAAGGGCCGGAATCTGCGAAATCAGAGCATCGCCAACCGTCAGCAGCGTGTAGGTCTGCATGGCCTGACCGATCGCCATACCATGCTGCGCCACACCAATGCCGATCCCCCCGACAAGATTGACCACAATGATGATCAGCCCGGCGATCGCATCGCCCTTCACGAATTTCAGGGCACCATCCATGGCACCGTGCAGAGCGCTTTCACTGGCCAGTTCCGTGCGACGGCGCCGGGCCTCGATCGCGTCGATATCGCCCGACCGCAGATCGCTGTCGATGCTCATCTGCTTGCCGGGCATGGCATCGAGCGTAAAGCGCGCACCCACTTCGGCAACACGTTCGGTGCCTTTTGTGACGACAATGAACTGGACGGTGGTGACGATGGCGTAAACGACGAGACCGACGACGATGTTTCCGCCAATGACGAATTCGCCGAACGTTTCAACAATTGCCCCGGCATCCGCCGTCGTGAGGATCAGCCGCGTGACCGTGACTTCAAGCGCCAGCCGAAACACGGTCGAGACGAGGATCATGCCGGGAAGCGCTGTCAGATCCAGCGGCGACCGCAGATAGACGGCCACCATCAGAAGCAGAACTGACAGGCTGAGATTGCATCCGATCAGCACGTCTGCGAAGGCTGCAGGCAGCGGCATGATGAGCATGCCAATCGTCAGGACCAGCACCAGAACGAGGGCCAGATCCTGTCGCTGGCTCATGACCCGGAAAAAGGGCGTGAGATGCTTCATGCCGCAGCGTGCCGTGTATAGTGCGCAAAACAGGTCCGGGCTTCGTCGAGCCGACCAAGCTGATGCAGCGCCCGCGCTCTCAGAAGGGCATTGCCCGCATCGGGATTAGTCTCAAGCCTGTCGAGACAGTCGAGCACGACGAGGGCGAGTTCACTGCGGCGGATGACGGTATAGACATGCGCCAGCATCCGCAGACATTCATGGTCTCCCGTGCGCTGGGCGAGCACGAGTAGCAGCATAGGCAGAGCCCGCCAGGGCCGTCCGCAACAGATATAGAGATAGGCCAGGGACAGCAAAAGATCGCGTTGATCGCTCTCCATGCCTAGCCGCCGATCAGACTGTTGGACGCCTTGAGCAACTGCTCCAGAGCCGCAAGCTCATGCCTGAGCGTTTCCAGTCCCCCGGGGACGACAGGTGCTGTGCTGGAGCGCGAGGAGGCCTGTTCTTCCAGCCGTCGCAGCAGTTCCTGTCGGCGGGATGGCAGAAGAACCGCCGGGTTGCGGAGATGCGGCATGATATGGGCGTACACCGCGCCGATAACGGTGGGTGGGTCGATGGTTTCGGACAGTGCGTTTTCAGGCGCAAGCGTCTGGCGAAGGGCAGCAACTTCAGCGTTCAACAGACTGTCGTCATGCTGAAGCGACAGATCCTGCAGAGCGCGGTCGAGACGAACAGTGCCTTCAGACCAGACTCTCTGAACCATCTGTACTGTCTCCGGCTGATCTACCGGTGAGGCAGATCAGTACTTGAAGTTAATAGGCCGTAAACCCTTGTGCATTATTACGGTATGTTTCCGTATCTCTGAAAGAGACAATCCTGTGACAATTTCAGTGCCAACCCGATAGCGCTGCGAATGCACGACAATATTGGGATTTTTTCCGCTCCAGACGGCCTGAATGGGCACATCAACCGGCGCCGCCTCTGGCGCAACTGAGACATTCGAAACCCAGACAGCCTGCGTTCCGAAAGACGCATCGAACCATTTTTCGATGTCCCGGAATGTTTTCATCTCCTGAGCCGAGAGGCTTCCATCGATGATGATGACGCCGGAAGATACACTGACCTTCAGTTCGGGAAGATTGTTTTTCGTTAGTTGCTGCACGACGAGACGGCCAAGTTCGGCATCGCTGACCGGCTGCTGCAGAGAGGCTGTTTCCAGATCTGGCGCACGGGAAGCGGAGATGCTGGCTGTTTTGTGCGCGGGCGTCGCGGAGTGTGACAATGCCTGTATCACGACGAGCATTAGAACTGTTGCCATTCCCCCGACGATCATGAGCGTGGGATTGGTTTTTCGTTTTGTATTGGGAATATCTTCGGCTGCGGGGATAAACGTTCCTGGCGAAGCCGCGATGGTGCCATCAGAACCCAGATGAAGTGAGACGGGACCAAGCCGGAGTGTTGCAGGACCTGTGACGGTCGTGCTCTCACCAGGCGGAAGCGCCACCGTATTCACAACGACATCCGGTGCGAGGGCGTGCAGCAGATAGATACTGTCAGACTGTTGCCTGATCGAAAGATGTTGTGCCGCGATGCCGTCATCGAGCAGCGCCATGCTCGCATCTGGGCCTGAGCCGATAATGACAGGCTCTGTGCCGAACGTCATGACGGCATCGCTGTGCAATCCGTTCTGAACAACCAGCATGATGCATCCCGGCTTGGGAGGACGGATCCTCCAGATGGTAAAAACGGAAAATGGCCCGCACGACGAGGTCTGCCCCCGGCATGCAGGCCATGTCCGACGATGCGGAAATCAGTCCTTCGTGAAGGCGGACTTCGCGTTGCTTTCCATCGTCTGGGCAAAGTCGTTTGCAAATGTCTGGGCGTTGGAGATTTCAGACATCTGTTCCTGCTTCTGCAGGTTCTGGTCTTCCATGGCCTCGGACTCCTGCATGATCTGCTGCATGGTTGAGTCGCTGCTGGCAGAGATGGAACCGCTCATTTTGTTCTCCATGACATTGTTAGTGACTAAAAACAGCGCCGTTTTCTCTCAGCGCCATTCGGAAGCTCACATGAACTCCCGAAAACCGTGACGTTCGTAACGAACGTCTGAACACGCTCTGCATTCTCCCGCCGCCCCGAAGAAGCGTCGGGCAGAATGCCGGGCGTCAACCCAGTGCAGACTTCAGTTCGGATGCAGCAGAGTTGCTGTTGAACGTGCCGGACTGAATTTCGCTGGCGAGCATCTTCGCAACATCGGCAAGGTTGTTGTTGCCGGCGTTCGAGGCTTCGCGAGCCAGAGCATTAAGGTTGTTGAACTCATCCGAGCCGGACTTGCCGGACTGCAGGGCGTCCGCAATCGTGTCGACGTTGTTGCTCAGCGCATCGACGCTGTTGCCCTGAAGAGCCTGCTTGATGGCATTGCTGCTGCCGCGCTGGTCGTAGGTACCATCCGACAGGCTGCGACCGATATTGCCCGCAACGGAAGAGTCGAGGCCGTTACCCTGCTGGCTGGCTTCCGACGAAACAGCCTGGGCGTACTGCTGCAGGGTGTTGCCGTTCGTGCCATTCATGTCGACGAGCGTCTTCAGCGTTTTCATGTCGTCGCTGAGATTGCCGGTCAGGGACAGGCCCGTGTTTCCAACGGGTGTAGGTGTCGAAGACCCTGTGTCGGACGAACCCGTGCCCGAGGCGTTGCCGCTGGCTTCCATTTCCTGCAGGAGCTGGATCAGGGCCTGCTCCATTTCCTGTGCCGTTTCCGTGCTCAGGTTCTGGCCGGTTGCTGAAGTGTTGAGGTCGCCCGTGCTCGTCGGGCTAAATGTTGTGTTGTAACTGTCAACCGTGGACATACTGCTCTCCACATCAGGAAATCTGCGATCAGAGAGAAAGGTATTACTTACCCTCTTGCCCGAACTTCCCATCGGCTGCGGTTGCAGATCTCATGGTCGTTTCGGCCTGAAGAAAGAGATATTTGAGCAGTCTGACCGGAACCTGACGTAAAATCTGCCAACACTCATTTCCGGTTAAAACGCGTCAATATTCACTGAATTGCAATCAAAGGGACAGGACCGGGGCGTCGCGGTTTCCACCCTTGAATGTTGAGGCAGAGATCATTCCTGAGGGTTGTGTCCAGCCGCAAACAGACGTCTGGCCTGTTGGAGAACCCGCTTCTGATAAGCGGAATTCAGCTGGGGCGTATGAGAATGATAGTTTCCCACGGCCTGAAGAAGGTCTCCATGCGTCTCGTTGAGGTAACTTCGCAAAATAAGAGCCGAGGCAGCGATATTGAAGCATCCGTCCGAGACAAGACGCGCAGCCGTCTGTGTAGCGGGCATGCGGGTGATCTGGGAAAGGAGGCCGATCCACTGTGTGTTGATCTGCATCAGCCCCAGATCGTCGGAGCCGTTCGTGTTGTGATGCACGAGGCCAATGGCGCCGCGTTCGACTTCCCAGATGGCGGGCAGGACCCGTGGGGGAAGATCATACCGGATAGCGGCTGCGAGCATACAGGCCAGAAGGGGAGCGGGCATGGCAGACCTGTCGGGATGTTTTGTCCCGAATGAAGAAATTATGAAGACAGCATTGTGAGCCTCGTCATGCGCTGGGCAGAGAAGGTTCAAGGCTTTAGTACCGTTTGACGAACGGTTAAAAAAGGTACGTCATCAAAATGTCATGTCCCAGACAGGTCTCCCGCGCCGAGCATCGCGATGATGCCGGTTTTACCCTTCTGGAAATTCTTGTGGTTCTGGCCATTTTGGGTTTGCTGGTCGGGCTTGTGGCGCCGGCTGCACTGCGCCAGTTGGGGGGCGCCCGCCAATCCGTCGTCAAGCAGTCGATCGCGCGGATCGGTACGGTTCTGGACATGTATAAGCTCGATACGGGCGATTATCCATCCACGGAGGAAGGTCTGGACGCGCTGGTCCATCGTCCGTCATCGGTGGAGAACTGGAACGGCCCCTATCTGAAGGGCGGCGTTGTTCCTGCCGATCCCTGGAACCATGCGTATGTCTATCACGCCCCATCGGAGCGGGAGGGACATGACTATGACCTCTGTTCTCATGGACCGAACGGCCGGGGCGAGGCGGGATCAGGAATGATCTGCAATCCCTGAAGGACTGCTGTCTGGCGTCATGGTTTCCAGACGGACTAGACGCCAGGGAATGGGGCGTTCATCAGGAAGCATAATGGCCTCGGCATGACGCCACATCCTGAAAGCACCGTGAAAGACGATGGCGTCCACGGAAACAAGAACGACGCCGTTTCCTTCGCTGTTCGGATCCGTCTGATCCGCCCCACTTGAAATTCCGGATTTCAGCAGAGCCTGCCGGACGGACGGATCGCCGGTGTGGAGATCGGGCAGCTCCTGCTGGGCAAAGGACAGATGCGGCTCCAGCCCCCCAAGCAGCAGGGGTGTCATGCCGGGAACGGCCGAAAGATCATCCAGATCATGAAACGGCAGCCCCTGTGACACACAGGCCGAGGCCTTGTCCGCCACATGAAATCCTTCACTGCGCCACGCTAGAAGCGTGGCTGCCAGAGAGGCGGCCTGATCGGATGGAAAACCCTGCGTCATCAGGAGCGCTGCCATCAGTGGTTGACTGGCAATGTTGGGATTGATCCTATCGCGTCGGATCTGACTGCGCGTCCTGACCTGAAACTCCGTGGCCTCAGGGCTGGAAGACCATTGACCCGCTGGGCGCGTGCGTCTCGTGGCGACGGCGTAGAGTTCCGTCGTGATGGCGGCGTCTGCCGTTGTCTGGAGCCGTGCTTTCCAGAGTGCCGTGCTTTCGAGGTTCAGCGACGCCCGGCCCAGCATCAGGGCCTGCGTGCCGATCAGGGCCAGAAAAGCGAGCGTCCAGAGCACCAGCAGCAGCGCAAACCCTGCCTCCGGTCCGCGCAGCGGGCCGCGTGGACGCAAGGGGAGCGACGGGGTGCCGGGCGGCATGTCAGTCGTGCAGTCCGACCGCTTTAAGAATGCGGTGCTGCGGATCTGCCGAGCCGGTCGGGGACATTCCGTTCATTTCGGTGGGCAGGAGCGCTGCGTGAAGAAGCTGTTCGCGCAGATCCTCCGTCAGGGCGTAGGCTTCGCTCTGGCTGTGGATGATATGGGGCGTGATGAGGATCAGGAGTTCCGTGCGGTTTCGCGTGTTGGTCTGGTTTGCCCCCAGCATCCCAAGGAGTGGAATATCCTTCAGCCAAGGCATTCCGCTGTTGTTGCGGTTGGACGTGTCTGAGATCAGCCCCGCCAGTCCGACCGTCTGACCGTCCGCGATGACAACGCGTGACGTAACCTGACGCTGGGAGAAGGTCGGGCTGTTGATGGACCCGCTGCCGGTTGTCGTCGTGTTGGAAGCCACGGAACTGACCTGCTGGGAAATGTCGAGCGTGACCGTTCCGCCATTGCTGACATGGGGGGTGACCTGAAGGATCACGCCCGTGGGCTGATAGTTGATCGAATTCGTAATGGTGGAATTCGACGTCAGAACCCCGGTGGTCGAGCCGGTCAGATACGGCACCATGTCGCCCACCATGAGGGAAGCGGGCTGGTTGTCCACGACCATCAGCTCAGGCGAGGACAGGACGCGTACTTTCGTGACGGCCTGAAGCGCGTTGATGACGAAGGGCGCTCCCCCCTGTCCCGATCCGCCGAGAACGAAACCCGGGAACGAACTGGAGAGCTGCGACGACACCAGATTGGCGCTTCCGAGAGACTGGGACGCATTGCTGAGAATGCCGTTTATTCCGCCCGATTTGAAAAAGAACTGCGTGCCGTAATTGAGCGAATCATTCAGCGTCACTTCGGCGACCGTGGCATCCACCCGGACCTGAAGGGGCATGATGTCCACCTTGCGGAGCATGGAGGCCACGGTCTCCATCTCATTGGCCGTGCCATAGACCAGAACGGCGTTGTTCTGGGTATCGGGAATGATGCGGATTTCCGCCGTTTCGGAATTATTGCCCGAACTGCCCAGACCCAGCCCGCCGAGCAGGGGATTATTCGAAATTCCGTCCTGTGCGGTCTGCGTCTGGCCGGCCTGGCCGTCCGAAGAGGAACCGTTCTGACCGGAGCCCGAGAGCTGGTTGCCCTGCTGGGAGGTTCCGCCACTGGAAGACCCGAAGCCCATCCCGCTGCCGAAGCTTCCCGAACTCCCGGAACCGGACGAGGAATTCTGGAAACCCGAAGAGGAGGTCTGGGCTTTTGCCGTGGGAACGGCCGTGACATGGCCGGGGGTGAAGGCCTGTTGCAGAACGTAGGCCACGTCGTTCGCCCGGCTGTTCTGGATGTAGAACACATTCCATTTCCGCACGGTTCTGCGACGCTGCGCTTCGATGACCGAAAAGGCACGACGGGCCTGATCCAGAAGGGCGGGAGTTGCAGCAATGACCATCACCGCTTCGATATGCGGCATGGGCACGACTTGCATCCGGCCCGCCAGCGCCTGTTCCTTTTTACTGCCCAGAGCAGCCTGAAGGGCCTGCGAGACTTCGCTGGCATTGCCGCTGGTTGCGGGGAACAGGGCATAGGACTGCCCGGCCAGCACATCGGAATCGAACGTCCGGACCAGCTCTTCCAGAGAGGCCCGCGTGGCGGGATCGCCCGAAATCACGACGGCATTTCCCGCCGGGGCCGCAACGATGTGGTCCCCGCCCTTGAGGATGGGCTGAAGCGCCTTCACCAGACTTTCAGCCGAGGTGTAGCGCAGCGGAACGATCGTGTTGCCTGCCGTTCCGCCGCCGGTTCCCGCCGTGCCCGCAAGGGTGGTCACGCGATAAATGCCGTTCTCCTCAACCAGCGCTGCGCCCGCGCCTGCGAGCGCGGTCCGGAAAACCGGCAGAAGCTGGTCCTGACGCAGCGGATGCGGCGTGCGCAGGGTGATGGTGCCGTGGACGTTTGAATCAACGAGATAGTTGGCCTGAAGCAACCGTCCGAGAATTTCGTCCGTAACCGACTGGATATCGGCGTCCACGAAATTGAGGGTCAGGGTTCCATTTTCGGAGGCGCCACCGCCCGTCTGACGAGTGCCGGAGGGCCGGCCATAACTCAGCATGCCGCCCCGAGCGGATTCCATGCTCCCGACCGGACCGTCAACGCGGGGCGTGGCCGTCTGGCCGTACAGATGTTTCGAGACCGGCAGGGGTGTCAGGTGTGGTGGCGTGGACGAACAGCCCGCCAGCAGGGCCAGCGGCGGAAGTGCTGCCATGAGGAGGAAACGGCGGGACATCCCGGAGATGGCAATGGACAGGGAAGCAGGCACGTTGTCTCTCAGTCTGTTCTGTCGGCGGAAAGGGATCATGGCCGGGGGGCGGTGGATGCCGCGATGGAGTGGGGATCGCGCAATGCGAGGATGGTGAAGGAAGCATCCAGGGCGCGCCCTTCAGCCATTTCGTCAATCGCCTGCGGGTTGCCGGACACGTCGATCCGGAGATCATCGACCAGCAGGCGCGGAGCAGTACTGTGGTTCAGAGCGTCCAGAAGACGGACCAGCACGGCATAGGAGGTGGTGAGGGAAACCCTCACGCCGAGCCTCTCGAACGCTCCGGCCCGGGAAACGGGGAGTGGTTCCATGCTCGTCGGCAGGGCCTGACCTTCAAGGGCGGTGTCGTGCACGATCTGCTGGAGGCGGGCAAGGGCCGTTTCCTGCGAGGTTTCACTGATCAGAAGCGTGCTGTCACGGGCCTGAAGCGATGCCGTTTGGGCCCGTTTTTCAAGATCGGGCAAGGTGTCCACGAGGATCTGCGTATGGGCAAGAATATCCTGCTGTTCGGCCAGATCGGCCTGTCCCTCGGCATACTGGTTCAGCAGAAGGGAGGCGGCAGAGGCGACCAGTACAAGTAGGACGACCGTCATGCCGAGGGCGAGAACGCGTCCTTTTCGTCCGTCGGGCAGACCGGACATGGGGGGTGAGGCGGAAGCGGACATCAGGCTCAGCCCGGAGCGTCAGCATGAAGGGTGAAAAGATCCTGCCGACGGTCTTCGGAGCGTGTGATCGGCCCCGAGAAAGCTGCGTTCGAAAACGCGGCGTGATGCTCCAGAATGCCGATCAGTTGCGTGGCCTGTGCGGACTGTCCTTCCAGCGAAACATGACGCTCATGGAGATGCAGTTCCGTCAGGAACGTCTCTTCCGGCAGGGCCTGCGTGAGCGTCTGCAACACGAGGAGGGACGATCCCAGCCTGTGTTCTTCCCGGCGGATGGCGGCTGGTCCCTGTGTGAAACCAGCGATGTCCCGTCGCAGCGCCTCGGCCTGCTGCTTTTCTGCGGACAGCGTGGAGAGAGCATGATCGAGCCGCAGACGCGAGATTTCCTGACGAATGAAGGGGGCTGCGATCAGGGCAAGACCCAGCAGGACGAGCAGGGAAGGCCGGATTTTCCTGACTTTCGAGGGCGTGCCAAGTGGCAGGGCGCCCTCCAGACCTTCGCACCGCAGATGCGTCGGGATGACGGCATGCTGCACCAGTTCCTGCATCGCCGCTTCAAAGGCACGATGCGGTGCCACGAGAAGGCGGAAGCCCACCTGACCGTTGCGCAGGGGAAAGGATTTCCCCGTTGGCGTGACAGTCCAGACGACGTCTTCGGGACGGAACGGGGTCAGTCTGTCCAGATCGTAGCCGATGGTCTGCACCGCATGGGGGACGGCTGCGCGGGGTAAAGTGAGTTCACGCGCAAGCATGGCACCGGCAGGCAGGACAAGGCAGACCGGCGCGGGACGGGCTGAAAGAAGGCTCTTCTTGCGGGAGGCCGGGAGCGGAAGGCGGGACAGGCTGTTGGGCGCGAGGGTGCCGTCACGCCGGACCGGGAGGCGCACATCCTGCCGCTGGTCCCGCCTCAGGGCGGCAGGCAGGAGCTCCGCCATACGGCTCACCCACCACCGGAAAACAGCCTCAGGCCCCGGTATCGACAGGATCATGCGTTAAGACAGAACATGGAAAAAGCGGGGAGGGGCCACCTGATGAAACGGTCCACATGAAAGGCAATGAAAAGCTTCGCGAGGCAATATCATTCCACCCCTGCACGATGACAGGGCTGGAATATTATAAATTCATGACAGTTCGAAAACCTCTCTGGTCCCTTCACAAGCGCATCGGGTAAGTCATCGCAGGATCACGAACGACACAGCATGAGACGCGCCAGCCAGATCGCCGCGGCAAGGCACGGGCCAAAGGGAACAAGGATCGTCATGTTGAAGCGCCCCGAGCGCATGGCCGTTGCCAGAGCCAGCACGATACCCAAGGCCGAACCCGCACCGATGACGACAGGCAGCGCGCCCAGCCCGACCCAGGCTCCGCCCATGGCCAGTAGTTTGACGTCCCCACCCCCGAGACCCTGCCTGTGACGGATCATCCGGTATCCGGCGGCAATGAGCGCGAAGATCAGCCACCCCGCCGCACTGCCGAGCGCACGGTCGAGCACGCCGTCCGTTCCGGCTGTGGCATATCCTTCCACAAGCCCCATCAGAAGCAGCGGCAGCGTCAGCATGTCGGGAAGCCGCAGGCAGGTCAGGTCAATCACGGACAGGGCCAGCAACCCCCAGCCAAGGATGCAGTCTCCTACAAAGGGCAGCGCGTCCCAGTCGGCCAGTTGGAAGGGAAGATCCTGAAAATGACCGGCGATCACGCGGGCCAGAAGGGCCATGGCGGGCACGGTGAGCGCTGCAAGTTCGATCCACAGATGCTCTGGGGCAATCCGGCTCTTGCAGTGACGGCACCGCCCCTTCTGCGCCACATAGGACAGGATCGGGATCAGGTCGCGGGCAGACAGCGGAACATGGCAGCTTTCACAATGGGAGCGGCCGGAGACCACGGTTTCCCCTCTTGGGATCCGGCGGATGAGCACGCCCAGGAAACTCCCCGCAACCGGGGCCAGAAGGAAAACGGCAACAAGCAGGGAAACGGTCATGGCGATGGGACACTGGCGGATTTGCAGTTGCACGACAAGCTCATGAGAAGCGTCCGTCTGTCTCGTAAGACCGCGGGGGTTTTGCATGGTTTCGGCTGATGCGCGCCTTGAGGCTGCTCTGAGCGAGCGTGGCGTCTGCGAAGGTCGCGCGCTGGAACGTGCGCGGAACGTCGCGACTGAGACCGGGCAGTCTCTGGCGCTTGTTCTGCTCCAGCTCGGTCTGGTCAGCGAAGGCGATCTGGCCGCAACCTATGCGGCCATGCTGGACGGAACCGTTCTGACGCCGGAGGATCTGGCTGCCGTTCAGGAACCGGTCCTGCCTGACGATCTGGGGTCACGGTTCCTACATCAGGCACGGGCCGTTCCGCTGGACCATGCGCAGGGTACGCTGCGTCTGGCCATGGCGGATCCGCTGGATGATTATACTTCGGCCGCTGTTCAGCTTGCTACGGGCTGTGAGGTCCGGCGTGAGGTGGGGCGGCCGTCGGATATTTCAGCGATTTTGAACCGGCTTTATCCTGAGGACGGCGCGGACGGCTCCGGAGGGCAGGGTGCTTTCGACGCGGAAGGGTCTGCCGCGGAGGACGATACGGACCGGCTGAAGGATCTCGCCAGCGAAGCACCGATCATCCGGCTGGTGAACCAGTTGATTTTCCAGGCTGTGGAAACGCGGGCGTCGGATATTCATATCGAACCCTTCGAGGACCGGCTTGTGGTCCGGTATCGTTATGACGGCGTGCTGCATGAGGTGGATAGCCAGAGCCCGCGTCTGGCGGCTGCGATCGTGTCGCGCATCAAGATCATGGCCAAGCTGGATATTGCGGAGCGCCGGTTGCCGCAGGACGGGCGCATCAAGCTGGCCGTGCGCGGGCATGAGGTGGATTTCCGGGTTTCGACCGTTCCGTCGCTGCATGGGGAGACGGTTGTCCTGCGTGTTCTGGACCGCACGACCGTCAGTTTCGACTACAGCCGTCTGGGCCTTGCGCCCTCCGTCATCGCGGCATTCCGCTCTGCGCTGGAGATGCCCAACGGGATTGTTCTGGTGACGGGGCCGACGGGTTCAGGCAAGACCACAACGCTTTACACCGGACTGGCCGGGCTCAATGCGACCGAGCGCAATGTCATGACGGTCGAGGATCCGGTGGAGTATCAACTCTCGGGGATCAACCAGCTTCAGATCAGACCGGCCATCGGGCTGACATTCGCCAGTCTGCTCCGCGCCATTCTGCGTCAGGATCCGGATGTCATCATGGTCGGTGAGATCCGCGATATCGAGACCGTCCAGATCGCCGTTCAGGCGGCTTTGACCGGGCATCTCGTGCTGTCCACGCTGCATACGAATTCGGCTGCGGCGGCGGTGACGCGACTGCGGGACATGGGGCTGGAAGATTATCTCATGACGGCCGTTCTGCGCGGTATTCTGGCGCAGAGGCTTGTGCGGCGGCTGTGTGGACACTGTCGCCGTCCCGAAGCTGTCGATCCGGCACTGGCGCAGCGCCTGGGTCTTGATCCGGGGGCGTCGCACACGCTGTGGCATCCGGTGGGCTGTGCGGAGTGTCGTCAGACCGGCTATAGCGGCCGCAGTGCCGTGGCGGAATTCCTGCCGACATCGCGGGAGATTTCTCGCCTCATCATGGCAGGGGCGGACCATTCCGAGATCGAACAGGCCGCCGTTGCGGCAGGAATGGAAACGCTGTTTCAGGCGGGTCTGAGACTGGCGCTTGAAGGCGAGACGTCCCTTGAAGAGGTTTCGCGCATCATTGGGCATGACGGATGAGTGCGGAATCGGGTCCTTCCGAGACGTGGCACTACAGCGCGGTTGGCCCGGACGGACGGCTGGTGCATGGAGACATGCTTGCCAGCACCGAACAGCAGGTGATGCAGCGGCTGCAACGGCAGAAACTGATGGTCGTGCAGGTTGCACCCGCAACGCGGGGCGGCGCCGTGCAGGGCGGTGTGCGGATGCTGCTGGGGCGACGCCATACGCTTCGGCTGCGGCCTGCGGAGGTTGCGGATTTTACTCGCAAACTGGCAACTATGCTAGCCGCCGGGCTTGATCTGGACCGTGCTCTCAGGTTTCTGGGGGAAACGGCCGTGGGACCGCGCAATGGTCGGGTCATCGGCGCGTTGCGGGACCGCGTGCGGGATGGTGAGGCCTTTGCCGAGGCCCTTGAGACCATGCCCTCTGTCTTTCCAAAACTCTATGTGGGCATGGTCCGGGCCGGGGAAGCGGGGGGCGCGCTGGGAGAGGCTTTGCTGCATCTTTCGGAGCTGCTCGAACGGGAGAGAAAGCTCCGGGCGACCATCCAGTCCGCGATGATCTATCCGGCGGTTCTGGTCGTGGCGTCCGTGTTCTCGATCGTGCTTCTGCTGACGCAGGTGCTGCCGCAGTTCGTGCCTCTGTTTGAAGAAAATGGCGCCACTCTGCCGCTGGCAACGCGGATCGTGATTGCGACGGGCAGTTTCCTGACGCATTGGGGGCTGCTGCTGCTGGCCGCTTTCGGAATTGCGGGCGTCAGTATTCACGCCATACTTCGGAAGCCTGAGCGGCGGCTTGCCTTTGACCGTTTTCTGCTGCGGGTTCCGATCCTCGGATCGCTGCTGCTGGAGATCATGGCCGCCCAGTTTACCCGCACGCTCGGCACTCTGATGCAGAACGGTGTCCCCATTGTGGGGGCTCTGAGAATCACGGAAGGGGTGATTGGCAATACGGTGGGCGCGGCGTGTGTGAGCGAGGCCACGCGGGACATGCGCGAGGGGCGGGGCCTGGCCTATTCCCTGGAGCGGACGAAGGTTTTCCCCGAAACCATGATCCATTTTCTGCGCGTGGGTGAAGAAACGGCACAGCTTTCGGCCATTGCCCTGCGGTCCGCAGATATTCACGAGGATGCAAGCCGCGTCATCATCCAGCGTCTTCTGGCCATTCTTGTCCCGGCGATCACCATCATCATGGGCGTTCTGGTCGCCGGGATCGTCTCCGCGCTGCTTCTGGCGATGCTGAGCCTCAATGATCTTGCCCATTGACGCACAGAGCCGGGGGGAGGCCGGTTTTACCCTTCTGGAAATCATGGTGGTGTTGGCCATTGCCGGAATCCTGCTGGGTGTTGCGCTGGAGCGGGGACCGCTGCGCAGTGAGGCCCTGTCCTTTTCCGTGGCGCGGCGGCAGGTCGTGGATCTTCTGCATCAAGCGCAGGATCTGTCTGAAACCCGCGGTGAAACCGTGACGGTTCTGCTGGACAGCGCGGAGGGAACGTTCCTGACGGTTGAGGGGCACACACTCCGGACGACGCGCATTCACAAGCCTGCGCGGGTGTTTGTTCCGACGGTCTCGGGCGGGATGATGGCGCGGGCGTCTTACCGGTTCATGGCGGATGGGCGCGTGACGGGGGCGCCGCTGATGGTTGTTCTGGGGCATCATGCCGCCCTTGTCAGCTTCAGTGACGTGACGGGACGGATTCAGATCGATGAGCGCTGAACGGCCGGTTCGCACTTTGCGCCAAGATCAGGGTTTTACGCTGCTGGAAGTTATCGTTGCCCTGATGATTGCGGGTTTTGCTCTGGCGGCCATGCTGGGCTCGATCGAAGCCGGACTGGCGGGTGGGGGACGGGCGGATCATGGTCTGCGTCTGCTCTCTGTGGCCCGGTCGCAACTGGATGGTGCATTGGCCATGCCGTCTTTCCGGCCGGGGTCGCAGACCTATGACGTTCCGCCGCATTATCATTCCAGCGTGGACATCCGCCAGATTGCGGCGTCTCCCGCACAGGGGGAGCGGTCACCACTGGGGCTGTTTTCCGTCGAGGTGCGGGTGTGGGAAGACGGCGCGGCGCGGTCTGTATCCCTGTCGGGGAGGGCAGTCGGGGCTGCGGTGCAGGAATGAATCCAGATTCTGGAGAAGACGGTTTCACGCTGCTGGAAATTCTGGTCGTGACGGTCGTGTTCGGGCTGTTGTCCGTCGCCCTCTGGCAGGGTGTGGGAGTGGGAACGCGGGGCTGGTCGCAGGCGGAGCGACGTTATGCAGACGAAGCGACGTTTCAGGGGGGGGAGGATTCTCTGCGCCGTCTGATCGAGCGCGCGGAGACTCCCGATGTCCGGGGAGGCTCCGTTTTTTCAGGAGATTCGGAGCGGCTCGGTTTCGTGTCGTGGCTTCCGGAGCAGGGCGGTTACGGCAAGCAGGTTCAGGTGGCGTTTGGCGTGGATGCGGGCAAACGGCTGGTTCTGCGCTGGCGGCGGTTCCGCCGGGCGGACTGCGCCCTGCAACCTGAAGTTCCGCACGAAGAAACGCTGGCCCGCGACGTGGGGCGCGTTGAATTTTCCTATTACGGCGTCGTTGAGGGGCACTATGTCTGGCAGAAAACATGGGAAAGCCGGGTGCTTCCCCTGCTGGTCCGCATCCGAATGGAGCGCATCGACGGGCGGGAACTCTGGCCCGCCATTCTGGTGCGCCCGCTGCTCGCCGCTCCGGCGGGAGAGTGAGGATATGAGGGCAGAAAATGCGGTCTGTTCAGGGAAGAGGCGTTCCATGATGATGTTGGTACGACGGTTTCAGGTTGGTCTGTTCGGGAGCTTCCTGCTGATGGGGCAGGCCTGTGCCCAACCGTCAAAGGAGCCGCAGAAGGTTGATGTCGATTCTATTCTGGCGCGCCCCCTGTTCGAGCCTGACCGCCAGCCAAAGGGACGAGGCGCTGTGCAGGCGGGTGAGCCGCAGGTTGTGGGGATTTCTGGCCATCCGGGAGGATGGCGGGCGATCGTCCGGACCGGCGCTTCTGGCAGTCGCGGCAAGGTCGTGGCTGTCGGGGACAAAGTGGGCGACTGGAGTGTTGCGGAGATCAGCGCGACCGGGGTGATTCTCAGACGTGGGCAAAGTGTGCGGCGCCTTGCCCCGGTTTTTACGAAACATCCTTTTCAGACTGCGCCCCAGCCGCAGGGGACAATGGCGCCGGTTACGCCACCGGTCGCTCCGTCGGCTCCCCCCATTTCGGGGCAGCCAAAGCCGACGTTTCATTTCGATCCGGCGTCGGGAGAGGCTCCGTGACAGTGATGTGTCAAACGATATCGCTTTTCACGAAACCATAACACTTCTTTCAAAGGCTTTCATTTAGTTAACGCACTGTCTCATCCACTGTGTTGGCGTGGGCCGGTAAAGATGGTGTTCGCCCGAACCTCTGGCACCCTGCTCCGGTCATGCCGTGCATCATGAAAGATTCCGCGACGTGTCTGCGAAGCGCACCAAAATTGCACTGTCCGTTCTTCTCTCCCTGTCCGTTGCCGCTCCTGCCCTCAGCCAGGCCCGTGGCTGGAATCCCTGGAACGATCAGGGACAGAACCAGAATCAGGGTTCATTCCAGCATGGGTCCGAAACAAAGACGCCCATTCGCCATCTGGTGGTGATCTATCAGGAGAACGTCTCCTTCGATCATTACTTCGCCACCTATCCGAAGGCTGCGAACCCCACGGGAGAGCCAGGCTTTAGGGCGCGTCCGGGTACGCCGACAGTCAACAACCTGCTTTCGCAGGGACTGCTGGAGCAGAACCCCAACACCAATACGGCCAACGGATCTGACGCAGCGCTTCCGTTCCGTCTGGATCGTACGCAGGCCAGCACGGCTGACCAGAATCACGCCTATACGGCCGAACAGATGGCCTATGACAACGGCAAGGCGGACCTGTTCCCGCTCTACACGGGTAAGGGCACATCCGGCGGCGTTGGTGCTTTCGGCACCAAGGGGCAGGTTCTCGGCTATTACGATGGCAACACGGTCACGGCGTACTGGCGTTATGCACAGCGCTTTGCCATGAGCGACAATTCCTACACCGACACCTATGGCCCTTCGACGCCGGGTGCGCTTGAAGTCGTTTCCGGTCAGACGAATGGTCTGAAGCTGCTGGCGACCACGCAGAAGCCGTCCACCGTTGCCAAGTCGTCCGCGTATGTGGCTGACGGACAGGGTGGCTGGACGATGGTCAACGACATCGACCCTGGCTACGACGCCTGCTCCTCCACGACCAATCAGGGCATGATGACGGGTCGTAATATCGGCGATCTGCTGAACGAGCGTGGCATTACCTGGGGCGGCTTCATGGGAGGCTTTGACCTTACCGCCTCCAATACGGACGGGTCCACGGGTTGTTCGCGCACGACATATTCCAGCATCGTGTCCGAAAATGTTGCGGACTACATCCCTCATCACAACTGGTTCCAGTATTACCTCAGCACGTCCAATCCGACCCATGCACGCCCGGCATCGGTCAGCTCCATCGGATACAGCTACGTTCCGGGGACCGCGAAAAAGGAACCGGCAAATCATGAATATGATCTGAAGGATTTCTACGCCGCCGTGAAAGCCGGCAACCTGCCTGCCGTGTCTTTCGTGAAGCTCCCGGCCTATCAGGACGGTCATGCCGGCTATTCTGACCCGCTGGACGAGCAGGTTGGTGTGGTTGATGTGGTCAATGCCGTTCAGAAGCTGCCGGAATGGCAGGATACGGCGATCCTGATCGCTTATGATGACTCCGACGGCTGGTATGACCATGCTTATGTCGCGCCGACACATGGCTCTTTCGATGCTGCTGCGGACCAGCTGGGTGGCGCGGGCATCTGCGGTACCGGTACGGCTCCGACAGGTGTTGGCGGAAAGCCGGTCAATGGTCGTTGCGGACCCGGCACGCGTATCCCGCTGATCGTGATTTCGCCCTGGGCCAAGCAGAACTTCGTCAGCCATACCCTGACGACCCAGGCGTCCATCGCGCGCTTCATTGAAGACAACTGGCTCGGCGGCAAGCGTCTGGGGCAGGGGTCCTTCGATGCCACGGCTGGCAAGATCGACGATCTGTTCGACTTCCGTCACGACCCCAACACGGAAACGCTTGAACTCGACGATAACACGGGCGATATCGTTGCCACCCGTCACCCGCATCATGGCGGCGGCCATCATTCTTTCGGGCATGATGACTCACCGTTCGGCCATCACTCGGGTGACACGGCGTCCAACGATAACGCGCAGGGTTATTTCTCCTCCCTGCTGTCCTCGATCTTCTCCATGTTCTCACGCTACCTCTGATCTTTATGCCCGATTTTCACCATCGGATGCGGCCCGTTCTGGGTCGCATCACTCTTCTCGCACTTCTCTGGACGGGAAGTGCTCTGGCGCAGCAGACTGGCTCCTGCCTTCCCGCAGAGGATGGCAGCAATCCCTGTCCTGTGCCGTTGCGGCGACCGGATGTTCATCCGCTCTCGCAGATGGCGGAAATCGGGAAACAGATCTTTCACGATCCTCTGATTTCCGGGTCTGGACGACTGTCTTGTGCGTCGTGCCATGAACCCGGAAATCATTACGCATCCTCGGCTGCAACACCTGTTTTTCTGGGTGGTGCGCATCTGGATCTTCAGGGGCGGCGCTCTATTCCGACCCTGACCTATGCCGAGCGGAGCCCCAATTTCAGCATCGGTCCTGATAATCCGACCAGCGAAGCCGCGCCCGCCATCGTGGCCAATGCGGCGGCTACGCAGCGTGGCGGAAAAAATGCGGCCAATCCGGGCGCTGCATCAGCGAACATGGTACCGCAGGGTGGCCTGTTCTGGGATGGTCGTGCCGACACCTTGCAGGAGCAGGCTCTCGGCCCGCTTTACGATCCCGCCGAAATGGCATCGACGCCTGAAAAGGTGACGGATCGCGTCATCCATGCGCCTTATTCGGACACACTGAAACAGCTTGCGGGTGCTGGCGCCCACGCCTCCTCTTCGCTCCTGCTGGCCGAGGCGATTTTTGCCATGGCCCGGTATCAGATCGAAGACCCGGCCTTTCATCGCTACAACAGTAAATTCGATGGATGGCTCGAAGGGCATGAAAAATTCTCCCCTCTGGAACGGGAGGGATATCTGGCGTTCAATGATTTCGCAAAAGGCAATTGCGCGGCATGTCATGTCGATACGGTCGCCAGCACGCGCCTGCCGCCACTGTTCACGGATCACCAGTACGAAGCTCTGGGAGCGCCGCGCAACATGGCGCTCAAGGCCAATCACAACCCGTCTTCCTATGATCTCGGGGTCTGTGATCGTCAGCCTGACGGACGAACGGCTCTGAGTCTTTACTGCGGGATGTTCACCACGCCGACGCTGCGCAACGTGGCTACCCGCAAGGTCTTTTTCCATAACGGGGTTTTTCGTTCGCTAGAGGACGTACTTGATTTCTACGCCCTGCGCGATCTTGAACCCAAACGCTTCTATCCGGTTTCAAAGACCGGAGATGTCGAGGCGTACAACGATCTCCCGGCCCAGTATCGCGCCAATCTGGACACGACCGACGCTCCATTCGATCGCAAACCCGGCGAGCAGCCCGCCATGACCCCGCATGATCGCGAGGCCATTATTGCGTTTCTCAAAACTCTGACGGACCGCTGAGGGAATTCTGTAGATCCTCTTTTGCAGGAGGATCTCAGAAATTCGACGTTAACTGCCCGCCGATGACGGCGGCGTCTTTGAACGTCGTTGTGGCTCCCGGGCGCTGAAGGTACTGGAAATCAGCCTGCAGGGTTGTGCCCCGCATGATGTGGGTGCTGTAAAAGGCCTCATAGACATTTTCCCAGTGCTGCACCCCGTAAACAGGGCCCCACTGATTGGCCAGATAGGGCAGTCCGAGCGCCAGTGACGATTCCTGCTGAAGGGTCACGGTATGGCTCATGTCCATGTGCTGGAACATGATACCGGCCTGATCGCCGCTTCGATGCCATGGAGTTCCGCTCTCGACGAAACCAATCCATTCGTGGTCGCGCATGGCAACAAGATTGCCCTGCGCATATCCGACGCCACCAATCACGATCAGTCCGTCTGTCACGCCTGGTCCGTTGCGGACCAGCATCTGGTCGAACATGAACCAGGCTGATGTCATCCCGGCTTCATAACGGCGTTCCAGACCCGTGGCCTGAAAGGAGTTGCCGTGGATGTCTTCGTAGAGGTTCGGATAGCGCGAGTTGTCGTACCAGGCTCCCAGCTTGTAATTGCCCCGCAATTTGTCTTTGCCAAAAGAGGGCATCCAGCCGATTTCGATCTGTGACGAAACTTTCCCCAGGCCGCTCTGGGCCAGGGCCCAGCCTGAAATGCCGCCGTTATAGCTGTGTGGAGACACCGCGAAAACGCCCGCCATGATATAGGTCTGCTCTGTCGGTCGCAGGCGCAACACGCCCCCCAGATTCCCTGACGGCCAGTCACGTCCGCCGGGAACATATTTACCGGGAGCAAAGTTACTGCACACCGAAACGTTCATGAAGGAACAGGCGACGTAATCAAAAGCGAAGAAACTTCCTGTCGGAATGTCGCCAAGAGACAGGATGATCCGGTCGTTCAGGAAGGATTTATCCGCATACATGGAGACAAGATGCGCGATGACGTTACCGCGTGCGCCATAAATCTGTTCTGGATTTGTAACAGAATCGCCCAGAGTGTGGCTGAAGCTGCGTCCATGTCCGTTAATCACGAGAAGATGCGTCCAGAGCCCTTTGACGCCTGCAAGTTGCTGCCAGTCCACATCCAGTTCGGCCGCTACCTGACCGGCCAGCACGTTATCTCGCGTCCGGCCGCCGGTAACATTGCCCATGTATTCTTCATTGAGCGCGACATTGAGATACATGCCGTGCTTTGTCAGCCATGTCTGGGCTCCGCCCCAGTCTCCGAACAGATGAGGGTTGCCGTACAGCGATGGCACGAGTGGGCCAACCGTGAATGTGCCCACGCCTTCCATGGCAAAAGCGCGGGACTTGTAGGAGTCAGGTGTCGCAAGGTTCTGGGAGGTTTCGCTCTGTGCGAGTGCCTGACGGCCGGGGCCAATGATCCCCAGAACCGCGCACAGGAAAAACCCGGCGAGTTTTTTCCTGTGCAGGAGACGTCGGGTTTTCATTCAGTGCTCTTTGCCTTTGAAGCCTGCAGGAACGTGGTGACTGTGGACTGGGCGAGATGGGCGTCGGTTTCGCCCTCGCCACCGCTCAGCCCAAGGGCGCCTACGAGTTCGTTGTTCACCACGATCGGATAACCGCCACCTGCGGGAAGCGCGTTGGGCAGCGTGCTGATCATGTAGTTGCCGCTGTTGAGGGCATGTTCCATGTCGGCGGTGGGGCGAGCGAAAGACACGGCTGTCTTGGCTTTACGGATAGCCAGTTCGATACTGCCGAGCTGTGTGCCGTCCATTTTCTGGAAGGCCACCAGATTTCCGCCTGCATCGACAATCGCTATGGCCACGCGGTTATGACTGGCCGTAGCCAGCTTCTTGGCCTGCTCGATCAGAGTATTGGAAGTTGTCAGATTCACTGTCAGATCCTTCGCTGATGCAAAGCCTGTTGTTGCGATGAGAAAACTGAGGACGACGCCCGTGGTCCTGCGTTGGAACATTGTTTTCAAAAGACCTATCCCTGCTTCAGATCATTGAGAATGGCGTCTGCGGCGCGCAGCGAGAGCGCAGCCATTGTCAAAGTCGAATTCACCGTTCCCGAGGCCGCCATCGTGGCACCTGTTGCAAGAAACAGATTGGCGTGATCGTGGGTTCTGAGCCACTTGTCTACGACGGAATCGCGCGGGTCGTGGCCCATGATGGTGCCACCGGTAATGTGGTTGTTGGGCGTGAAATACGGGCTCATCTCAATTTCCGTTCCGCCAAGGGCCTTGGCAATGTCCATGAGACGCTGCCGGGAAATAACAGCCGATTTACGCACATATTCGCCCACATCATAAGTCACTTCGGGGTGTGGAATACCCAGAGCGTCCTTATGGTCCTTCGAAAGAACGAGGCGGTTGTTCGGGTCGGGCAGAACTTCATGGTTGGCATAGATGTCCACACCATGCGCCGTACGACGGCGGATTTCATCATCCAGCTTCTTGCCGACCAGCCCCATGGAGAGGGCTTTCATGCCTGCGCGCGAATTCTGGGCCGTATTGTTGTAACCAATCTGTGTTGCGGCATACTCCGAACGGAAGTCGCCGTCTCGGAAGTTGGTGATGGAACTCATCTGGACCGATCCGCCACCCGCCCAGATGGGCTCTGCGGACTGGAAGCTCATTCCGATGCCCGGATGGTCCATCATGTTCCGGCCGACGAGGTCGGACGAGTTGGCAATGCCGTTGGGATTGCGGTCGTTGGCGGCAAGAAGCAGCAGCTTCGGGGTTTCGATTCCGTTGGCCGCCACGACGAATGTTTTGGCAACGACACGATGAGACTGTTTTTCGGGGTCGTAGAAGCGGATGGCAGTGATCTTGTTTTTCGCGTCCGTTTCCATCGCATAGACGACGGCGTTCGGGATGATCTTCGCGCCGAGCTTTTCAGCCTTCAGGGCGGCATAGACGCCATTATACATCGCGCCAATCGGGCAGATCGGCATGCAGTTGTTGTTGCCGCAGCACTGGGGGCGCCCGTCATAGGGGCGGCTGTTACGGGCCTGTGGAACGGGCGTGTTTGAAAAGCCGAGCTTGCTGACCACCTCGGTAAAAGTGCGGTCTCCATAGCCATAAGGCATGGAGGTCATGGGCCAGGGGTTTTTGCGGGGCGCTGAAGGGATGATTTCTTCATCATTCGGCCCCATGACGCCCATTTCGCACTCGGCCTCATAATAATAGGGTTCGAGTTCGTCATAGCTCATGGCGTAGTCGCGTCCGACGCCATAGGTGGAATGCAGTTTGAAATCATTGGGCAGGTAGCGCCAGCTCGACGCGGCCCAGTGCCATGTCGTGCCGCCAACGCCCTTGATGATGCCCTGCTTGTAGGCCGTCTGGTCCGGTCCTTTGACGATCAGGTAATTATTGTCCGGAAAATAGTTGGTATGCGGAGCCCACGGAACGCTGGGATAAGGCGTTGCGTAATCGTACTGGGATTTATTGTCGGGCGGCATGTTCCGCCAGTTCTCTACGATCTGCGAGCGGTCGCGGCGCGGACCGGCATCCAACAGCAGAACGGAAAGTCCGTTGCGGACGAGTTTATGGGCAAGCAGGGAGCCGCAGATTCCTGCACCAATGATGACGACATCAGCCGAAAGCGTTTCACCAGACATGATATGATCCTTGAATTCTATTGAGCGACACGCTGTTTGCGACGGCTGACCAGCCACCAGATGCCACCCACCACGATGATGATCCCAAGGACACCACCGGCCCCGAACAGGAGCATCACGCCCGGATTTGCGAGCTGGGCGAGCGGAACCTGCTTGCCGCCCATACGGACCTGTTTGACAGCCTCAGCGGAAACGGTGGCCTGTGCGTTGCCAAAGTGGCTGAGAACGTAATCTGCAATTGTCGCGATCTGTTCATCCGTCAGCGGCTGAACCAGAGAGCCTGGGCCGAAAGCGGGCATCAGGATTTCATGATTTTCCGTCGTACGATCCACGCCATACAGAATACTGGCAATCAGGTCGTTCGGATTGCGCTGACCCGTCGTCGTGTTTCCCACGAGGGAGGGATAATATCCGTCAGGCGATCCTTTGCCGTTGGATTGATGGCAACTCGCGCAAACCGCTTCATAGAGTGCAGCGCCGTCTGTGGTCTGGGCCAGAGTGCTGTGGTTTCGGCGCGCATTGGCGTCCGCCACGCTGTAGCTGGATGGACGGCCGGAATGTGCGAAATTGGCGACGGTCTCTCCGGCTTCGGTCTTGGGCGGAACGGAACGGAGATAGGTCACGATTGCCGAAATGTCCGAATCCGGCAGATATTGCAGGCTGTGCTCGACCGCCTCAGCCATTGGACCAGCCGCACGGGCATGCGCTGTCTGGCCGGTTTTCAGATACTGAGAGAGATCCTGATCCGACCAGCCGCCGATGCCGCTCTGGGGATCATTGGTGATATTGGGTGCGCGCCAGGAGCCTATGTCCGCACCGGCGAGATAGGCGGACTGGTCCGGGGCGAGGAGGAAATTACGAGGTGTATGGCATTCGCCGCAATGGGCCAGTTCATCGACCAGATAACGGCCGCGGTTCCAGTCGTCGTTATGGGTATGGTCGAAAACATAAGGCTTGCCTTCGATCCGTGCGGCAATTTTCCAGATCCCCAGAGAGGCGCGGATGGAAAACGGGAAGGGAAGCTGCGTTTTAGGCGAAGGAGCGTCTACAGGCTTCACCTCATTCATGATGTAGGCGTAGAGCGATTTGACGTCTTCATCCGTCAGGCGGTTATAGGCGTCATATGGCATGGCCGGATAAAGCTGCGCTCCATCGGCGCGGATACCGTGCCGCAACGCCTGTGAAAACTGCTCGAGCGTGTAATTGCCGATGCCATATTTTTTCGATGGTGTAATGTTTGTGGAATAAATATTCCCCATTGGGGAGGAAATGGCATATCCGCCAGCCAGAAACTGACCATTCCGTCCGTTGGTATGACAGGCTGCGCAGTCCGCTGCGATCGCGAGATAGTGACCGCGGCTGATGGAGGGACGATGGGCTGAGGCGGGTGTCGGCTCTGTCGGTTGCGCCAGAGCGGACGTTCCGGCGAGGAGCAGGACAGTCGTCAGGGCTGTGCCGGACAGAGGACGAAAATATCGCATGATCACTGAGATAATTCCCTTAGAATTCCGGCATGACAGCGACGGAAGCGGGCTCTGCAACCCAGTAATTCGGCCCGTTATGAGCATAGGTCGGGATGACGACGACATCGCGGGATGTCTGATACATCAGCGCTTTTTCGAAGGCGTAAACCTTGGCATTCGTTCCGCTTTCAATGACGCCAGAATACCAGCCGCGAATAATCTGGAGGAGCGTGGCGTGCAGAGGATCACCGGTGAGGGCTGCCTCCAGCGCTTCGACATCCGGATATCCGTTTTTCGCAATACGCTCACGAAGGGCTGCGACCTGCGTTGGAAAATCCGGTTTCTGAGCCTCAAAAGCCAGGAAAAGTGCCGATCCAACACCGAGATCCAGGTTTTTATGGCCGGTTGCAAAGGTGGAAAGCTGCATGAAGTCGGAAATGCCATCACGATTTGAGGACACTATTTCTTGAGCAGAACTTTTTTTTGCCGAGCCTATGGCAACTGCCGTCAGACAGGCACCGGAAAGGGCCAGAAGCCGCCTGCGAGAGAGCGTGGCCGAAACCGGATTGGGATCAGAGAATGTGTCCAATGGCGCTCTCCTCAAGGAATAGCGTGATGTGTGATGCGCTTTCTTCCTGAGTTTTCGCCAATAATGGAAATGACTATTTCTTGTTCGCTCTGACAAAATGGTGATGCCAAATGTTTTTAAGAGGCAACGATTACGAGTCAGGCAGGAGTCTGGAACACTCCTGAATTGGCAGTCAGAATATCCCGCCACAGGTCGAATGCCGCTGGCATCAGACGTCGGCCGGCGCGCACGGCGGCATAACGTTCAAAGGATTTCGCAATAGGATGGTCTAGAGGAACGGCGCAGACGCGATTGAGATCAATATAATCCTGTGCGGCACCTTTGGTCATGAAAGCGATACCCAGATTATGCGCGACAAGGGACAAAGCCGTTCCGAACAGATCGCACCGGTAAGCCGGGAAACAGTTAAGCTGCCGATCTTCCAGAATGGCATCGACATAGGTCTGTGCGGCAAAGTGGGACTGAAAGAAGATCAGCGGACTATCCACGATATCTTCCATGGTCACGGTGTCTCTCGTAGCCAGTGGGTGTGTGGCTGGCAGGATCGCGCATAACGGTTCGGTCTGGAACGGGCGGGCGTTCAGGATGGGGTCGCGCGCTGTGCCAGCGTAAATACAGACATCGACTTCATCATCACGCACCATCTGGACAAGCTGGGGCAGGGGAGCGGTGCGGATTTCAATGGTGATGCCGGGATGACTGGCGACGAACCGGTGCAGAACGGCCTTGATCAGAACGCTGACAATGCCTTCGCCACTTCCGATCGTGACATGTCCGCGTTCCAGCGTGCGATATTCCTGAAGACTGCTTTGGAAGCGCTTGGTCAGACGTGCGCGTTCGCGTCCATAATTGCAGACGACCTCCCCCATTTCCGTCAGGGCCGTGACGCGACCGCGCTTCATGAGCAGGCTGAGGGCCAGTTGGTCTTCAAGGGCCGCAATCTGACGACTGATGGTGGACGCATTGACACCGATGGCTGTGGCTGCGGAGCGGATGCTGCCAAAACGTGCAACTGCGTCCAGGTATTGCAGGGTTCGTTCGCTTAATTCATGCCCCCCAAACATTTCGTTACTCCGTTGCATTGAACGCAACATTCTTGTCGATGTTACAGCATGGATTCAATTGGTTTTTTAATATTTCATTTAAGAAACGAGTAGGGCTCTCCCCGCTGTCATTCGGGCCGTCCTGCAATTCGCTCTTACGTTATAGACAGGCCCCTACAAGGAAGCTTTTCATGGTGCTGCGCGTTCTTTCCCGGAGCTGTAAACTCACAACAGCGCTGGCATTCGGTACGGTTGGCGCAACTCTTGGTCCTGCTGAAGCCGCGCCGACGCATTCTGCCCATTCCGTCAAACATGCGGTGGGCGTAGGCAGTCCGTCAGGGCGTCATAAGAATGCGGGTCATGCAACATCGCGAATGGCTACGGACGCCGAAACCATCAAGGTTACGACGCGTAAGCTCCCGACGCGCTTCAATACGGAGCAGCATGTGGGCTCATCAACGACAATGATCAGCTCGGAAACGCTTCAGCAACGCGCAGTCATCACCACGACAGATATTCAGAAACTGGCGCCAAACCTGCAGATTGAAACCCAGTACGGTTCGAGTGCGCTGAATTTTCATCTTCGCGGTGTCGGTTTCAATGATTTGACCATGAACAATACGCCTTCGGTCATGCCTTATATTGATGGCGTGGCGTATCCGATTTCGTCCATGACATCCGGGCCTTTGTTCGATATCGAAAGTATTGGGGTTGATCCCGGACCGTCCGGCTTTACGCATGGCCAGACCACGACGGGCGGCGAAGTCCGGATTACGACCAAGGCGCCGGAAAAACAGTTTCATGCCGGGATTGCTGAAGACTTCGCATCTTATAATAGAAGCAAAACCGATGCGTTTGTCACTGGTTCCATGACGCATAACCTCCAGTATCGTCTGGCGGCCGAACTTCTTGAAGGCGGCGGTTTCTATACCAATCGCGATACCGGACAGTCTCTCGGAGACCAGCATACCGGGGCGATCCGCGGTAAGCTCGCCTGGCAGCCGGATGAACAGACGGACGTCAATCTGACCGGATACTGGTCCCTGAACCGCTCGGAAGCTCCGGGTTTCAGGATCAATAACAATCTCTCGGCTTTCGCGGGGCAATATGGACGCGATCTTGGCTATTACCAGACGGGTTGGGACATCAAGCCGGCGTTTGCGAAGCTGATCGGCTATCATGACACCAAGCCCCAGTTCAATGATCTGAACTGGGGCTTCCATCTGGCGATGGCGCATCGGTTCCGGTTCGGGCAACTCGACATTTCAAGCGCCTACGATGCCGTTCAGCTTCATGAATATCAGGATCAGGACGGTATGCCGTATGCCACGGCAGATGATTATCGCACTCAGGTTGCGAATTCCTTCACGCAGGAAGTCAATTTTCACAACCTGAAAGACAGTACGAGCCGATTCAGCTGGGATGCCGGTCTTTATTACAACCGGATCATGCAGAAGCAGAACAACTATTATGATTTCTCGGATTACGCCCTGCGTGGGTACATGTCTGAAACGAGGTTCAGTTCGCCGCAAGAGACGTTCAACCAGTATGTCACGCTGGGGTACAAGGTTCTGAAAAACCTGCGTTTTGTTGGCAGTATCTCACATGAATCGGACTCCCGGCAGCTTGTCGATCTCACGACAATTCACTTTGGGCATAACGACCTTAATTTCGGAACGCATGGTGCGCTCGCCAACCAGTTTACCGGGAAGGTCGGGATTGAATATCAGGCAACGCCGACCAGTCTGTTTTACGCGGATATTCGCAAAGGCATGAAGCCCGGAGGGTTTACGGCCAATAATACAGTCGTGGCGCAGCAGGCACAGCCCATCAAGCCGGAAACAATTCTGGCCTATGAGATCGGGACGAAGAACGATTTCTTCGCCCACCGTCTACGGTTGAATGCCGCGGCCTTTTATTATGATTATCGTGATCAGCAGGTACTCGGGAACATTGTTGTTCCCAGTTATGGGTCTGTGGGGTCTTATGTCAGCGTGCCGCGCTCGACCATCTGGGGCGTTGAAGGTTCCATGGAGGCGCATCCCACGCGGGATCTGACCCTGACGCAGGTCGTGGGATATCAGCGGGGCGTTTATGACCAGTTCCATTCGATCAATGCGGCACAGGTGAACGCCTATTATGCCAAGACCGGTATCTGGCAGGCGTTTTACAGCAACTATCATGGTGTTGACAGTGGCATTCCCAAGATTTCAATGAATGGATCTGCTGTTTATACCATTCATGTGCTTCCGCATTATCATTTTCTCTTCGATGTTGATTATTCCTATCGTGGTGCAGAAGGTCTGATTCCCGGCAACCCGCCTTACCGAACTGTCCCTGCCTATTTCCTTCTGAACTCGTTCCTGACGTTTGAGCCCAATTCGAGAAAATGGTCCGCTACGGTTTATGCGACCAATCTGGCCGACCGGAAATATGATCTGACGCGCTCTCAGGCCACGAATGTGCAGACAGCGATTTCAGGGCCGCCCCGTTTTGTCGGTGGCCGTTTGAATTATAATTTCTGATGATGCCGAACGTCGTTACAGCCCAAAAGGGACAGCATGTATGACAGGCAGAAAAACCGCCCGAACGATCGCCGCCGCGACTGTCGGCAATGCGCTGGAGTTCTTCGACTTTACGGTCTTTACGGCTTATGCGGCCTATATCGGGGATTATTTCTTCGGCAGTACGGATGATTACGTCCGCGTTTTGCAGGCGGTTTCCGTGTTCGGTCTTGGTTTCGTCGCGCGGCCTCTGGGGGCTCTGCTGATCGGCTATTATGCCGATACGCGCGGGCGGAAAGCCGCCATGACCCTGACGCTGCTTTCTATGTGCGTCGGGTCTCTGCTGATTGCCATTCTGCCGGGTTATAGAACGATCGGGATTGCCGCACCGGCCCTGCTTCTTGTGGCGCGACTGCTTCAGGGTTTTTCAGTCGGCGGAGAGATGGGGCCTGCCACGGCGTTTCTGGTGGAGTCCGCACCGGATACGAAAACCTCGCGGCGAGCGGCGTCCTGGCAGCTTGCGAGCCAGTCCTTTGCGACCATCGCTTCCGGACTTCTGGGAGCCCTGCTCAGCCTTGTGCTGACCCATCATGAGCTTGCCAGTTGGGGGTGGCGCATTCCGTTTGCCATCGGGGCCATGATCGGGCCGATCGGGCTCTGGCTGCGGGGTGCGTTGGAGGAAACCCTTGTTCCCGAACCGGGGCAGCAGAAGCCGCCCCATATCCTGTCCGTTTTCACCGGAATGCCTGTGGAGGTTCTGTCAGGCATGCTGATTACGGCGGGTGGGACGGTGCTTCAGTATTTCTTTCTCTACTGTGCCCTGTTTGCCGGGAAAAACCTGCATTTCCATGCGCTTCCGGCCCTGTCGGTGAATATTGCGATCGGTGCCGGTACGGCATTCGGAGCGATTGCCAGTGGGTATCTGGTTTCAGCTTTCGGGCAGACGGCGATCGTCGTGACCTGCCGTGTCATTCTGGCCTGTACGATTGTTCCGGTTTTCATGCTGTTTTCTCATGGCGCAGGGTTTCCGGTCGTTTTTTCGCTTCTGGGATTTCTGGCCATTTTCCATGGTGCGGCCTCGGGAACGGGAACTGGAATTCTCACGCGGCTGTTTCCAATGCCTGTCAGAACCGTGGGGGTGGGCTGTGCCTATTCTTTGGCCGTGACTGTGTTTGGCGGATCGGCCCAGCCCATTTTCACCGTGATTATCAACCGGACAGGCAGTTCTGTCTCATGGTGTTTTTATGTGGTGGTCATGGCCCTGCTGTCCACGGTTCCTTTTCTGTGGATGAGAAAGCGCCTGCGCGATAGGCCTGTCTCTTTGGCGACTGGCCTCAATACGCCCTGATTTTCCAGTTCTCTGAAAGTTTTCTTTATGAAGATGTCATCTGAAGACCTGTCGTCGTTTCTTGCGGAACTTAAAGAATGGGTCAGTATTGAGACGCCGACCACTAATCCTGACAAGGTAAACGAACTGGGGCGACTGATCATGTCCAGCGCCCGCGATGTCGGGTTGGCGGCTGAAATTCACAGCGGCAATATGGACACCCGTGGTGTTCCGCTAGGGGATCATTTCGTTCTTTTCGATCCCGAACGGATGTCGAATGAAAAAGGTATTCTGCTGCTCAGTCATATCGATACCGTCCATCCCATCGGTACTCTTGCCCATAATCTGCCTTGGAAACAGGAAGAAGACAGGCTGTACGGGCCGGGTATTGCTGACATGAAAGCGGGCGTTCTTCTGGGGTTCCGGGCGCTGGCCAGACTGTCACGGCAGTCGCCTTTGCCCATACGAATGTTGGTTGTGTCGGATGAGGAAATTGGCAGCCCGTCATCGCGTCAATTGATCGAAGAGGAAGCCTCCAAAGCCAGATATGTGCTTGTAACGGAACCGGGACGTCCGGGAAATGGCATCGTGAGCGGTCGAAAAGGCGTTGGGCGGTACTTCCTGTCATGTCATGGCCGCCCCGCTCATTCCGGTCGGGCGCATGCTGAAGGCCGCAGTGCAATCCGTGAACTGGCTCATCAGATTCTGGCTCTTGAAGCCATGACGGATGAAAGCCGGGGCATCACTGTCAATGTTGGTCTCATTTCCGGAGGCACAGGCGCCAATGTTGTGGCGGAACATGCGTCTGCGGTCGTTGATCTGCGTGTTCCGGATGCCGCGACTGGCATAGAAATGAATGAGCGTATTCTAGGCCTCAAAGCGGTTAATCCGGATGTTGGTTTCGTTGTCGAAGGCGAGATCAACCGCCCCGGATATGTGAAAAGCGCTGGAATTGCCGCGCTGGTTGAAAAAGCGCAAGCCATTTCCATTTCGGACGGTCAGACACTCTTTGACCTGTCTACGGGTGGCGGCTCGGACGGAAATTTTTCGGCCGCAATGGGAGTTCCGACCCTTGATGCGCTCGGCATCGTGGGAGATGGGGCACACACCCTTCAGGAATATATAGAAATCTCCAGTATCCCTGTGAGATGGAACCTGCTGACCGAGTTGCTCCTACAGCTTTAAGGCCCTTTTTTAGGCACCTGCCAGAATGTCTGGGAGACCTGCAGTCTGTGGGAAAAGACGTTCTGGTAGTGTTCTAAATAATACAAAGCGCGAATATCTGACAAATTTCTTGTTTCAATCGGGTAACTTTCGTAAAAGTTTTTTTCATAATACCGCACAGGATGTCTTAGAATGGCACAAACAGAGTTTCCGCTGGGCCGCTTTTCCCGCTCTCTTCTGTCGACGTCGATCCTGTGTGTTTTTCCGATGACGGCTGTGTGTGCGGCTGATGTGAAAGATGCTGCAACGCCTTCAGCAGAAGTCAAAAAAAATTCCTCAGAACGTTCCGGAACCGAACATAGATCGTCCTCTGGGGCGAGCGTAAAGGCTTCTGCAAAAAAGAAGGAATTGCAGAAAGTCACGTCTGTCAAAAGCAGCGCGGCGGAACAGGTGACGGTTACGGGGAGCCATATTGTCCGTAACGGCTTCAGTTCTCCCACGCCGGTGACGGTGCTGGGACATGAGGATATCGCTGCCCAGGTTCCGGCAAATATCTCCGATCTGGTGAACCAGCTTCCTGCGGTGACGCAGGGGAGTACGTCTGCGACCAGTTCGGGCTTTCTGTCTTCGGGGCTGGCCGGGATCAACTCCGTCAATCTTCGCGGTCTGGGGGCCAACCGGACGCTGATCCTGATTGATGGTCAGCGGTCGGTGCCGTCGTCCATCACGGGGCTGGTGGACGTCAACACCATTCCGCAGAACCTTGTTGAACGTGTGGAAGTTGTGACAGGGGGCGCTTCCGCGCAGTATGGTTCCGATGCGGTGGGCGGTGTCGTCAATTTTGTTCTGAACAAGAAGTTCTCGGGCGTGAAGCTCTCGGCCAATACCGGTTTTACGACTTATGCGGATGATCCGAATTACACGCTCAACGCAACCATGGGAAAGACTTTCCTGAACGGGAAGCTCCATGTGCTGCTGGATGCGCAGTATTACCAGCAGTTCGGTGTGGATACGATTGATCGTTCCTGGAACGACAGCGGATATTTCCAGATCAACAACCCGGCCTATACCGCAACCAATGGTCAGCCCCAGCGGCTTGTGGGGTCAGGGTTTGGTCCCTCGACCTATACCTCGGGTGGTCTGATCAGTTCGGGGCCGCTTGCGGGAACGTATTTTGGAGCACCGGGTCAGACCGGGCAGCTCAAATATGGTGTGAGAAGCTCGGCTTCGAGCCCTTACATGATTGGTGGGGATACGGAGGAGACGCTGAAAGGGCATGTGGGGACCAACTCGCTGACCCCGAGCGAGGAACGTATCAGCGTCTTTAACCGCACGTCCTACGACATCAGCGAGCATACCGAGATCTTCGGCCAGTTTTCCTGGAACAAGTATATCGGGAGCAGCTATTACCAGCAGACGCCCAGTACCGGGGTTACGATCAACCGCGACAATGCCTATCTGAATCGCGATTATTCACAGGTCGCCAGCCAGATGGCTGCGGCCGGTCTGAATTCGTTCAATATGGGAACGAGCAATGCGGGCTTTCCGGTGCCGGGAAGCGATGTGAGCCGTCAGGTGTTTCGTTATGTCGGCGGGATGAACGGGAAGTTCAAGTTTGCGGGAAATAACTGGCACTGGGACTGGTATTACCAGTATGGCCGGACGCTGGATGATATCCGGCTGAAGAATACCTGGAATGTGTCGCGGATGGCTCTGGCTCAGGATGCCGTTATGCATAACGGCCAGATCATGTGCCGTTCGACGATCAGTAATCCCGGCAATGGTTGTGTGCCGATTGACCGTCTTGGCACGAGCGGGCCGTCTGCCGCCGCGCTGAATTACATTTATGGTGGTCAGACGGGACAGCCAGCGCGTGAGCAGGTGCTTCAGCAGCATGTCGCCTCCTTCGATATCGGGGGGGACATGTTCCATCTGCCGGGCGGAAATGCAGCCATTGCCATGGGGGGCGACTGGCGGCGTGAGTCGGTGTCGGGTTATGTGAACTCCGCCTATCAGTCAGGCTGGCAGTACGGGAACTTCCTGGCCAACAAAGGCTCCTATAACGTCAAGGAAGGCTATGTTGAGCTTGATCTGCCGGTTCTGAAGGGCGTCGATATCAATGGTGCCGGGCGTTATACGGATTATTCCACATCCGGAAGTGTCGAGACCTGGAAGACGGGTGCGACTTATGCGCCTATTCAGGACATCAAGTTTCGTGGGACGTACAGCCATGATATCCGCGCGCCCAATCTGAACGAGCTTTATGCTGCGGGAACATCGCTGAACAATACCGTGGTTCTGCCGGCCAATTCCCCTGATCCAGGTTCACAGCCTTTCACGCAGATCCGGACTGGCAATACCAATCTTTCACCGGAAACCTCGAACACCTGGACCGTGGGAACAGTTCTCAGTCCGCGTTTCCTGCCCGGTTTCATGGCGTCGGTTGATTATTACAGCATCAATATCAGTAATGCGATCGGGACCGTCACGGGCCAGAATGCCGTTGATTTCTGCTATTCCGGCGGAACGGCCTGGTGCAACAACATTCATTATTCGAATGGCGTGTTGCAGAGCATCCTGTTGCAGCCGTTCAACTTTGCCAGCCAGAAGGAGCGGGGGCTGGATATCGAGGCGAGCTACAGGTTCCGCCTTGCGAAGATCTGGAAGAAGCTGCCGGGGACATTCTCGGTCCATGGCGAAATCACGCACTACATCTCCAATACGGTTGATAACAACGTCTATCCGATCAACTATGCTGGCGTGAATGGCGGCAGTCTGGCGGGCGATTACAGCGCACCGAAATGGAATTACCGGATCAGTTCTTTCTATAAGGTGGACAACTACACGTTCAATCTTGTGGCGCGTGGTTTCAGCTCGGGTGTTTATGGCAACGACTATGTCCAGTGCACCACGAACTGCCCGGTTTCGACGCCGCAGCATCGGACGATCAACAACAACCACATCAAGGGTGCTGTCTATTTCGATACGTCCATCGCCTATGATTTCACGGCCTATAACCACCCTGTCAGAGCGACGTTCGTCATGAACAACATGCTCAATTCGAAACCGGTTCTGATCGGGAGCGGGCCTGACGGAAACAACGTGCCTGCCTATGCCCAGACCAATGAGTCCCTCTACAATTATCTGGGAAGGGTTTTCCGCGTCGCCGTTACTGCGAATTTCTGAAAACAGGCCGTTTATCGCCTCCGGAAAAGGGCGGATTGTGTTCGGGAATGGTCTCCTGAACTTCTTCGCTCTTTCCCGGAGAAAGCAGGAAGTCTTCATGTTGCCTTTGAAATTTTTCCACCCGTCACGAAATTTCCGTTTTCTGCTTCTTGTGAGCACCATTGCGACTGCGGGTCTGGGGATCGGGGTGTCGGCGTCTGGTCAGGAGGCGAAAGAGGCGCCACTGCTGGCTGTTCGTGTCGATGCCCATAACGGAAAAATACTGGTTTCGCTTCCCGCGCCGGACAGTGATGGGCTGTATGGACGCTATCTTTATGCCAGTGCGCTGCGGACAGGGATCGGGTCGGCCAATATCCGGCTGGATCACGGGATGCTCGGGCCGACGCATATTCTGGCTTTTCGCCGGATCGGCTCGCGGGTTGCGGTAATTTTTGAAAATCCGAAATTCATGTCCCAAGGGGATGCGGACGTTCGGGAAGGGGTCAAGAGAAGCTTTCCGTTCAGCGTGATTGCGATGCTGGATATCGTTTCGGTGGATCAGGCCGGGCATACGGTGGTCGATCTCACGCCTTTTTATACCCATGACACGATGGCCATTGCCGAAACGCTCAATGGCGGAGGGATGAAGCTGCCGGATACGGTTGAGGCCGGGGGAAAGGGATTTCATCAGCTTGCCGCCCTCAGTCAGGTGGACTCAGCCAGCGTCAAGGCGTTTCCGGACAATATCGAGGCGGAATCCGTTCTGACCTTTGCATCCGACGCTCCGGGAAAGGAAGTCAGCCAGCTTTCCCCAGATCCGCATCAGATCAGCTTCATTGTCCATCATTCGCTCGTGCGTCTTCCGGGGCCGGGATATGTGCCGCGCAGGCTGGATATCCGCTCGGGCAGTCATGGGACAGCGGTTTATGATTTCGGGGCACCGTTGGGACAGAATGTTCTGATCGAGTATGCCAACCGTTTCCGTCTGGTCAAAACCGATCCATCCGCAGCGCGCTCGCGGGTTGTAAAACCGATCGTTTATTATATCGACAATGCTGCGCCCGAGCCTGTGCGGACTGCTCTGGCCGAGGGTGTCGCCTGGTGGAACAACGCGTTTGATGCTGCGGGGTATATTGACGCGTTTCAGGTGAAGATTCTGCCGCCGGGCGTCGATCCGCAGGATATCCGCTATAACATTGTCAACTGGAATGAGCGTCAGACCCGCAGCTATTCCTACGGGATCAGTGTGATTGATCCGCGGACGGGCGAAGTGCTGCGCGGAAACGTCGTGCTGGAAGGGCTTCGGCTTCGGCAGGATCTCATCATCTTCGAGGCGCTGGCGGGGACTGAGGACGAGAATACCGGCCGGGCCGATGATCCTGTCCGGATTTCGCTGGACCGACTGCGGCAGCTTGGCGTTCATGAGGTCGGTCATACGCTTGGCCTTGTGCATAATTTTTATGCCAGCACGCAGGACCGGGCTTCCGTCATGGATTATCCCGGCCCCCGGATCGGGATAACGGGCGATAAGCTCGATTTTTCCGATGCGTATGCGAAGGGTGTCGGCTCCTGGGACCGCTATGCCATCGACTGGTTGTACGGCCAGCCGAAACCGGGCGAGGATCCGGAGAAAGCAGCCGCGCTCAAGGCCAAAGCCATTGAGGCGCAGGGCATGCGTTTCGGAACCGATATCGACGGTCGGGACAGCGATTCCGCACTCGCTGGCAATAATATGTGGACGGATGGCGGCGATACGCCGGACGATCTGCGGCAGATGCTGAAGGTGCGTGAGATCGCGCTGTCGCATTTTGGGCCTCATGTCCTGCATCCGGGAGAGCGGCTGTCCGACCTGCGTCGCAAATTCGTTCCGCTCTGGCTGGTGCATCGTTATGACGTCGAGGCTGTCGGCAAGCTGATCGGCGGGCTGGATTACCGCTATGCCGTTGTTGACGGGCAGAGTCCGCTGCCGGTCTCGGTTGATGCGAAGCGGCAGCATGCGGCGATGGATGCCCTGCTGGAGACACTGTCTCCGAAAGTGTTGAGCGTCTCGCCAGCGCTGACGCTCATGTTGTCGTCTGGCGTGAATGGCAATTCTGATCCGCAATACGATACCGAAGTCTTCCGGATGGCCGGATCTTCGACGTTTGATCCGCTCAATGCGGCGGAGACGGCGGCCGAGATCACGCTGCATTCCCTGCTCGGGCCGGGCCGTCTGGAGCGGATGGTTCTGCAACATGCCCGCGATCCTGCGCTGCCCGGTCTTGGAGATCTGCTGAACAGGCTGACGGCTGATGTCGCGTCCCGGCATCAGACGGCTCTGGAGCGGCGGATTGCCTATCGGACCATTCTCAGCATGGCCCAGACGCGCGATGACCCGCATATCTCGCCGGATGTTGCGCTGGCTCTTTCCGGGGCTATCCGGCAGGTGGCCGGGAATTTCGCAGCGTTCAAAGGGCAGGGGGATGAAGCGGTCTGGTGTCAGGAAATGAGTGTCCTGCTGCATGATCAGGCACGTCTGGGGCGCGAGGCGTTAAAAACAACGCGGCCAGCCGCCAATATTCCGCCCGGAACACCCATTGGCGGGGGCGAAGGAGGGTGGCTTTCGGAAGATGCCCCAATCTGAAACCGGCCATTTCCGAGCCAGACTGAACGCCAGGACTGAGAAACGCAGATGATGAAACGAACCCTGATGACCGCGAGCCTTGGAGCAGCGTTTCTGTGCGCTACTGTTCCGGCGGCGATGGCGGAGACGACTGCAATCGTAGGAGGCGTCGTTTTTGACGGCACGGGCGCTCCGGTGGCGCGGAAGACCATTGTGATCCGTGATGGCAGAATTGCGGAGGTTGGAAAGGACATCGCCATTCCTTCCGATGCGCATGTCATTGATGTGCACGGCATGGCTGTCACACCGGGACTTTTCGATCTTCACACGCACTGGACCGTGGCAGGTGAGCCATCTGATTTTCCGTCCATCGCCGCCGCCTATCTGCGTTCGGGCGTGACGACGGTCAGCGATTTCAACGAAGCGCCGGAAGCCTATGCGCCCTTGCAGGCGTGGCTGGCGAAGCTCGATGCGCCGCATGTCAATTTTGCGGCCCGGATCAGCACGCCGGGCGGCCATGGTGCAGACTGGGCGGACCAGAACACGACGCGCTGGATCAGTTCTCCGGACAGCGCGAAAGCAGCGATTGACGCGGTGGTGGCGTATCATCCGGATCTGATTAAGATTTTCTCGGATGGCTGGCGCTATAATCGCATGCCCGACAACACCAGCATGAACGAAGCCACGCTGGCGGCGGCCGTGGCGGAGGCTCACGTCAAGGGTCTCAAAGTCATGACCCATACCCTGACCGTCGAACGGGGGCTGATTGCGGCGCGGGCAAAGGTTGATTCGCTGGCGCATGGTCTTCAGGACCGGGTGCTGACCGATGGCGAAGTCGGCGTCATCCGGGAGAGCGGGATGGGTGAAATCCCGACCCTCTCAGTTTTCGATCCAAACAAATGGGTTCATTCTTCCGATCACAAGGTCGTTGCGAACAGCGTCCTGTTCGACAATGCGCTGCGGAATGTCCGCAAGCTCTTCCGCGCCGGTGTGGTGATCGGTGTGGGCACGGATGCCGGAATGCCCGCAACGCCGCATGGTCTTTCAACGCTTCATGAACTTGAACTTCTGGTCCGTGCCGGTCTGACGCCGGCGCAGGCTCTGACGGCGGCAACGCATTCCAGTGCGGTCCTGATCGGGCAGGACAAAGACCGCGGTGTCATCGCGCCGGGTCTGCGGGCGGATATCACGGTTTTTGATGGACGGCCCTGGGAGACGATTTCCGACATTCATCATGTGGCAATGACCATGGTGGATGGAAAGCCGCTCTACGGGCTTGAAGCTCCGCCTGCCGACGGGCGGCCCGGATGGCCTGCGCCGGTGCCTGCCGCGAAACTTGTGGATGATTTTGAGCGGACGGATGGGCGTTCCTCGCTGGATACGCTGCGGACCGATACGATGGATCGCGGACCGGACCGCACGGTCGAGGTCTCCGGAGTCATGCCGCGCGAGGCGGGCAAAGGGCATGTGTTGTTCATGACGGCGACCATGGCACAGCAGAAGACGCCTTACGCGGGTGTTTCCGTGCCGCTTTCGACCGGCGCGATCCTGCCCGTGGATGTCTCGGCCTATCATGGGATTTCCGTTGAGGTGCGTGGATCGTCCTGCGATGCGCGCATGACGGCCAATGGAACGGTCGGAGCGTCTTGGAGCGCATCCCTGCCGCTGTCTGGGCACTGGCAGACGATCCGGGTTCCGTTCACCAGTCTGACCAGCGTGGACAATCCGCATCACAGGGCCTGGACAGGCCGGGACATCACCGATCTGGAGATCGGTCTTTCCTGTGCTCCGGGAACGACCGCGTGGCTTCAGGCCGACACGCTCAAATTCTACTAAGCACAGAGCTTCAGGAAGAACATTTCCCTGTCGGCATATGAGTTTTGTGCATATGACTGACAGGGTATGGCCATTCTCGAACGCAATCATCTGACCATTATTCAGGAAGTCGCCCGGGAGGGGTCGCTGACGGCGGCTGCGGCGCGGCTGAACCTGACGCAGCCTGCCCTGAGCCATGCGGTCCGCAAGATTGAAATCCAGCTTGGCGTGAAGATCTGGCGCCGCGAGGGGCGGTCGCTGGTTCTGACGCAGGCGGGGCAGTGGCTGCTTTCGCTTGCGAACCGGCTCCTGCCACAGTTTTCTCTGGCTGAAGAACGATTGGTGCAGTTTGCTAATGGAGAGCGCGGCACGCTGAGGATCGGGATGGAGTGCCATCCGTGTTATCAATGGCTGCTCAACGTTGTCTCGCCGTATCTGGAACGCTGGCCGCAAGTGGATGTGGACGTCAGGCAGAAATTCCAGTTCGGGGGGATTGGGGCGCTGCTGGGCAACGAGATTGATATCCTCGTAACGCCGGATCCGCTCTACAAGCCGGAACTGAAGTTCACACCCGTCTTTGACTATGAACTCGTGCTTGTGGTTGGAAGCGGCCACAGGCTGCGGGATGTACAATGTGTCACACCCGAGCAGCTGGCGGATGAGATCCTCATCACTTACCCGGTGCCGACGGAACGACTGGATATTTACACGCAGTTTCTACAGCCCGCCGGGATTGCGCCGCGTCAGCAGAAGCAGATCGAAACGACGGATATCATGCTGGTCATGGTCGCGCATGGCCGGGGCGTGGCCGTTCTTCCCCGATGGCTGGTGGAGGAATACGCCACACGATTTGATCTGCACGCCATCAGGATTGGCAAACATGGCATTGCCAAGCAGATTTTTCTGGGACGGCGCGAAACGGATGAGGATGTCCAGTATCTCACCAATTTCATAAAATTTGCGGCCAGTCCCGGGGATCAGGACGTTCTGATCCCGTAAAACAGGACGTGGAGTGGAGGCCGCTATGCCGACCTCCACTCCGTCAGACAGGTCAGCCCAGAAGTTCTTTCCGAACGATTGCAGCACCTGCGCTCAGGGCGTTTAGCTTTCCCGTTGCGACCTGGCGGGACAGCGGGGTCATTCCGCAGTTGGTCGACGGATACAGCTTGTCCGCATCGACGAACTGAAGGGCCTTTCGCAGCGTGTTGGCGACGTCTTCTGGTGTTTCAACGGTGCTGGTGGCTACGTCGATGGCGCCGACCATCACCTTCTTGCCGCGGATAAGTTCGATGAGATCCATCGGAACGCGCGAATTCTGGCATTCCAGCGAGATCAGATCGATGTTCGACCGCTGCAGCTTGGGGAAAATCTCCTCGTACTGTCTCCACTCCGAGCCCAGAGTGTTCTTCCAGTCGATATTCGCCTTGATGCCATAGCCGTAGCAGATATGGACTGCGGTTTCACATTTCAGGCCTTCAATGGCCTTTTCCAGCGTTGCAATGCCCCAGTCATTCACTTCGTCGAAGAAAACGTTGAAGGCAGGTTCATCGAACTGGATGATGTCCACGCCAGCCGCTTCAAGTTCACGGGCTTCCTGATTCAGAATCCGGGCGAACTCCCAGGCCAGCTTTTCACGGCTCTTGTAATGCGCGTCATGCAGCGTATCGATCATGGTCATGGGGCCGGGGAGAGCCCACTTGATCGGCTTGTCCGTGAGCTTGCGCAGGAACTTGGCATCCTCGACGAAAACGGGCTTTTCGCGCGACACGGCGCCCACGACGGACGGCACGCTCGCGTCGTAACGGTTGCGGATCTTGACGGTCTGGCGGTTCTCGAAATCGACGCCGCTCAGATGTTCGATGAATGTCGTGACGAAATGCTGGCGCGTCTGTTCGCCGTCGCTGACGATATCGATGCCGGCACGGTTCTGGTTGTCCAGCGTCAGACGCAGGGCATCCTGCTTGCCTTCGACCAGTTCTTCACCCTGAAGTTTCCAGGGGGACCAGAGTGTTTCCGGCTTTGCGAGCCAGGACGGTTTCGGCAGGCTGCCTGCGGTCGAGGTCGGGAGAAGTGTTTTCATGATGATTGCGGCCTTGGTGGTTTTGATGGATCAGGCGGGAAACTGGGCAGACCACTGTCCCAGAATGTCCTGATACGGCTTGATGAAGCGTTCTTCCGTGAACACGCCCTGTTCAACGGCCAGCCTGCTGCGCTCCTCACGATCGTAAACGATGCGGGTCAGCGAATAATCCTGATGCTTCAGGGTGGGCTGATAGCAGTCGGATGCCGGGGAATTGGCATTGTAGATTTCCGGCCGGTAGATTTTCTGGAAGGATTCCATCGTGCTGATCGTGCTGATCAGTTCCAGATCGGAATAGTCTGACAGAAGATCGCCGATGAAATAGAATGCCAGCGGCGCGGTAGCAAAAGCGGGCATGAAATACCGGACTTTCATGCCCATTTTCCCGAAATACTGATCGGTCAGGGAAAATTCGCGCTGTTCGTATTCGGTCCCCAGAACCGGGTGATGGTTTTCGGTTCGGTGATAGGTTCTGTTGCTGGAAACGCTCAGGCAGATGACGGGTGCCTTGCCAAACAGGGCCTTATAATCAGCCGAATGGATCGCTGCCTTGAACAGATTGCCATGCAGATCGCCGTACTGATCGGGAACCTGAAACTCTGAACGGCCCTGATTGTGGTTCAAAAGCAGGACGCTGAAATCATAATCGCGAACATAGGACGAAAAACTGTTTCCCGAGAGGCCCGGGATCCGCTCGTTTTTAACCTTGTCGACAATGGTCGTGTTGAGAATTTCAATGAGCGGAAAGACGTCACGCTTTGCATCAGCATTGATGTTCATTTCGATGGAAATGATTTCAAGCTCAATGGAATAGCGATCTGCCTTGGGGTTGTCCCAGTGCGCGAGGGAATTGAAGCGGTTATCGATCATCTGCAGAACTCTCTGCAGGTTTTCCCGCCGGTGTTCCCCTCTGGCCAGATTGGCGAAATTGGTTGTCAGGCGTGTGTCGTCCGAAGGCGTGTAGTCTTCATCAAACCGGGTTTTTTTGATAGAGAATGTAAATTCGGCAGACATTCCTGTTTCACCTTGCTCGGGCAGAAATTCTCCAGACCATGATGGGGATCTGTAGAGAATTTTACGTGTGTGCAGCTTCCAATCGGCAGTTTTCAGGCCGGTTATGTTGGGACGCGTTGGATGCTGTTATGCCCGAGAGGTTCAGTGAGCAAAAATGATTTTATTTCATTGTTCTATGAATTTAATTCATGGTTGGGTTTCGTGAGGGAGCTGTCTGTGCGGCCTGTTATCCGTTTTGGCGTAGGGCAGTGGCGGGGGGCAGGGTTGCGATGCGCCGGGTCTGGGTGATGATCGTCAGGACGGCGATGAAGATGGCGGCGGCCGTAACGGCGAGGAAGGGCAGGGGCGTCAGACTGATCCGGTCATCGAATGTGGACAGCCAGATCCGCATGAGGCCCCAGGAGGCGGGCCATGCGATCAGGCTGGCGAAAGCGACCGGGCGGAGAAACTGTGTGAGGAGAAGCCACAGCACGTCCCGCGTTCCCGCACCGAGGACCTTGCGGATGCCGATTTCCTGACGCCGTCTTGAGACATTGAACGCCGAGAGACCGTACAGTCCGAGGCAGGCAATGGCGATGGCGACGGTCGATCCGATACCGAACAGTGCGCCGTGGCTTTCATCTGCACGATAGTCCTCGGCGAAGAGGTCGGACGCTGTCCGGGCAGAGAAAGCGACGTCCGGTGCGATTTCGGCCCAGGCTTTTGCAAGACGCTCCATTTCGATCTGCGCGGAGGCACCGTTATAGCGGATCAGGCCGCCGATATAGGGGAACGAGCCGGAAGCCCCTGTGAACAGCAGCGGTTTCATGGGGGCGTTTGCCGAATGGATCCGGATATCGTCGATGACGCCGATGACATGATAGGTTTGAGGCGCGCCTGATTCCTGAATATCTTTTCCGATGGCAGTCTGCGGAGACGCAAACCCGAAGCGTTCGGCGGCGAGGCGCGTCAGGATGACGCTGGTGCCGTTGCCTGCTGTGAACGGGCTGGCGGGATAGTCCTGTCCATGGTGGGGATCGAAAAACCGCCCCGCGAGAAGATGCGCGCCGATCGCGTCGAAATACCCTTCGGTTGCGCGTCCCCAGTTCATCGAGTGCTTTTCGGGGTGGCCGACGAGCAGCCAGTCCTCGTTGTTGACGGCGTTATAGGGATAGATGTCTGAGCGTGTTGCGATCCGGACACCCGGAACCTGTGCCAGACGGGCCATGATGTCGCGCTGGCGGCTGAGAAGGGAGGCGTCGTCGAGTGCGGGGATGACGATCAGCCCGTCCTGCGTCATGCCACGATCCAGTGTCCGGACATGGCGCGCCTGAAGACTCATGACGAGGCTGCAGATTGCGAGTGTCATGGCGAAGCTGAACTGAAGCACGACCAGAAGGGAACGCAGTCCGCTCTCGATCCGTCCGCCCGCAGGGGTTTTGCTGGCGGCGAGGACGGCAGCGGGACGAAAGCTGGAAATGATCAGGGCGGGATAGAAGCCCGCCAGCGTTCCGGCCCCCAGTACGACCAGCGCATCAACCGACAGAACGAATCCCCAGTCCATCAAGAGGGTCCAGCCGCCCCACAGATTGACCCAGTGCAGGGCGAGTTCCGTCAGTGCCGTTCCGAGAATGGCGGCAATCATGACCATCAGATAGGCTTCGGTCATGAACTGTGCGATCAGGCGCGGGCGTGTTGCGCCCAGCACTTTGCGGACCGCCACTTCACGCGCGCGCAGGGCGGAGCGTGAAGTGGCCAGATTGACGTAGTTGATGATGGCCGTGGCCAGACCAGCCAGTCCGATCAGGCCCAGAATGCGGATGAGAGCCCGGCTGTTGCCGCCTTCTCCGATGTCGGCCGCGTGGAAATGGAAATCTTTCAGCGCAAGCAGGTCCAGCCCGCCGGTTCCGAACATGTCCTGAAGCATGTCCTTCGTCCAGTTTCCGGGATGTGTGTAGGGGTAATGGGCAAGACCGGCGTGGATGCGCGGGATGTCGCGCGGGTCGTCGATACGGAGCCAGATTGTGCCCCAGAGTGAACCCCAGTTCGTGAAGGCGGGCTTGGAGAGCCAGCCTGTCGGAATAACCTCGATGACGTCGAACTGCATCGTCTGGTTCGGTGGCTGGGGGGCGAGAATACCAGTCACGATTGCATCCGTCTGACCGTTATCGATCCGCAGTCGCTTACCCAGCGCCTGTTCGGTTCCAAAGTATTTTCGCGCCATATCGGCTGAAATCACGACCTTCCCAGGGCCATCCAGTGCGGTGGCGCGGTCTCCGGCGAGCAGGGGCAGTACGAAGACGGAAAAGAATTCCGGGTCCGTCATCGTCACCTTTTCCTGCGCGAGGATCGTCCCGCCCCGCACTACGAGCGTTTCTTGTAGAACCCTTATGGCGCTGCTGATTTCGGGAAAATCCTGCTTCAGGAACGGGAAAGGCACGAAGCTGATGAAATCGCTGTCGGCCGGTGCGTGTCCGGCCGGGCGGAAGGCTTCGTCCACGGCATAGAGATGCGAGACGTTGGGAACACTGGAATCATAACTGGTTTCGTAGCGCACGATCAGCGCCATCGTGAGGAAAACGGCGATGCCGAGCGCCAGACCCGCCAGATTGAGAAGCGTATAGCGTTTCTGGGCGGTAAGGGTGCGCCAGGTTGCTCTGAAGGTCTCTGCGAACATCGTTTTTTTCCTTACCAACCGGCCTTGTCGATGGCGGAGATCGGAGCCTGAAGGGGTTCTCAGCCGCGCGTGCGGGCGCGCTGGAGCTTCGCTGCGGCGTCGTAATGCGGAAGGTTTGGCAACAGGTCGTCGGCCTGCAGACGGCCCATCGAGGCGAGAAGGGTGGCTTCGGCGACGATGGTGTCGTGGCGGCTGCCGGCGAGTTCCACCTGTGCCGAGCGCAGGTTCTGATCGGCATAGAGCACGTCGGTCGTGCTGCGCAGGCCGTAGCCATATTCGATCTGATAGCCCTTGAGGGAGGTCTCGCCGGAGTGGACTTCCGCCGTCCCGGCGCGGATGGCTTGCAGCCCGTTTTCGACCGCGTGCCAGTTGGTCGCCACGTCCTGCAAGGCGGTGCGCCGGGCGAGTTCGACGCTCTCGCGGGCCTGTTCGTCCTTGTTGCGGGCCTGACGGATCTGCGAATTATACAGATCGCCATTATAGATCGGCTGCACGAGCTGGACGAGGCCCGTTACCTGCTCGCCATACTGGTCGCCGTGGAACGGGGAGGCCGGGCCGATCGTTCCGAACGTCCCCTGTACCTGAATCTGAGGGCCCCATTGCGAGCGCGCGGTGTCGATATCGGCGGCGGTGGCTTTTTTGGTTTCCTGCATCTGGATCAGCTGCGGATTGAGCGCCAGTGCGGTTTTTAGCGCCTGATCCAGTGTCGCGGGCAGGCCGGGCAACCCCTCAGGCATCGTCAGTGTGTCCGGCTCCGTCCCGATGACCGCGCGAAACTGCGCGACCGAGGCCGCGAGCGTGGCTTGAGCCTGCGTGACGGCGACTTCCGCCGAACGACGCCGGGTTTCCGCCTGTTCGACATCCGTGCGCGTCACCTGTTCGGAGGGTTGCCCGCCGAGAGTGTAGCGGGATGTTGTGAGCTGTACCTGACGGGTGAGCATGTCCAGATCGGCCCGGCGCACATCGAGAATGTTCCGGTCTCGCAACACGTTCATATAGGCCGTTACCACACCGGTGAAGACCTGTGCCTCGGTCAGTCGCAACTGGTGCAGCTCCGCTCGCGAGCGCGCATCCGCCGCGCGCACCTGATTGGCAACATGTCCGAACGAATAGAGCGTCTGTTTCGCCGAAACATATCCTTCAGCGGAATTGGACGTATAGGACCCTAGCGCGAAGGCGCTGGTATAAGGTCCCTGCTGGTAGGAAGCATCCATGTTGACCTGAACGGTCGGTCGCCAGCCGGAACGGGCTTGTGCGGAGTTTTCGGTAACGGCGCGCTGGTTGGCCTGTTCCCCCCGTAATGTTGGATTGCTGCGATAGGCCAGCGCCAGCGCCTCCTGAAGTGTCAGGGCTTCCGCCGGAGCGGGCAGAAGAGCGGGGACCGAGGCCAGCAGGGCGAAGAGGAGGGCTTTACGGTGGGTCATGGGCGTATCGGGTCCGGAAAAAGCGGGGGCTTACTGGGAGCTGAGAGCGATGGCGGGCGCGCTTCGGGCGCCACGGCGGATCTGGAGCAGGGTGGTGAGTGTGGCGAGCGCCAGCACGATCAGCGCGGTCAGGGCGAAATGGAGCGGGGAGAGGCTGATGCGCCGGTCAAACCCGGACAGCCAGCCCCGCATCACCCACCAGGCGACCGGCCAGGCGATGAGGTTTGCGATCAGGACGGGGCGCAGGAATTGCAGCACCAGAAGCCGCGTGACCTGTTCCGCCGTTGCGCCCAGCACCTTGCGGACGCCGATCTCGAACAGGCGGCGGCGCACGTTGAACACGGCAATGCCGTACAGACCGATGCAGGAAATCGACAGTGTTACGAAGGACGCGACGATCATCAGCGTTCCGCGCTGTTTTTCCGGCCGGGTGTCGTTGTCGATGATGTCGCCGACACTGCGTAGATTCAGCGCGCTTTCTGGGTAGACCTGCTTCCACACCGTGGCGATCGCAGTCCGGATGGCATTTTCGGGAGCGTGGTCGAAGCGGACGGAGAGCACGCCGTAACCGATCGGGCCGGATACGGCGTAATACAGTGCGGGCGTGACACTGGCGCGGCTGTTTTTGAACCGCATGTCAGCGACGACACCAATGACCGTCTGGACGTCCTTGCCGTGCAGTGTGATGGGCGCTCCGATGGCACTGGCGGCGTTCGTAAAGCCGAGCGCGCGGATGGCGGACTCGTTGAGGACGACGTTGTGGGTGCCGAATGTCCAGCTCTGTCCGCTCAGAAAGCTGTCGAACGGTGCGACTGGCATTGCGCGGCTGTCATAGTCGTGGCTCGTGTCGAACAGGCGACCGGCGAGGAGATGCGCGCCCCAGACAGGCAGCGTGGAGGGCTGCATCGCGACTACGGCCAGCAGAGGCGGCGGGTCTGAGCGTCCCGGACGGGTCGTATCGAATGTTATGCCCGCTCTTCCGCCGCCGGGTGCGTCGTCCGCAACCGTGACGCCGGTGACGCCGGGCAGGCCACGGACGAGATCGCTCAGGCGTTGCTGGCGCAGGCGCTCGGCCTGTTCGTTCGGCAGATAGCTCATCAGGAGGCCGGACTGGTGAAAGCCGCGATCCATCGTCTGGAGCAGATGGGTCTGGCGCCAGATGACCAGTGTGCAGATCGTCAGCGTCACGGCGAAGGCGAATTGAGCGACGGTCAGCCCCTCCCGCAGACGGCTGCCAAGACGCCCGCTTCCCGGCATCCGGGCCGAGGCGAGAACAGCCGCTGGGCGGAAGCGTGAGAGCATCCAGGACGGATAGGCCCCCGCGCAGGCCCCGCCGATGATGGCGGATGCCAGCAGCAGGGGCAGGGCGAAACCGAAATCGAGGCCGACCGGCCAGCCGCTTAAGGTGCTGATCCAGGGCAGCGTCAGTTCGGTCAGGACGAGCGCGACGACAGCCGCGATCAGGGCCAGACCGATGGCTTCCGCCGTGAAAGACAGTCCCAGTGTCAGGACCGTGGCGCCCAGCACCTTGCGCATTGCGACTTCCCGCGCGCGGGTTGCGGCAAGGGCTGTTGAGAGCGTGACGAAATTGACCAGTCCCGCCCCGAGTGCGAGCAGCCCGACGATACCGAGAATGATCGGCAGGCGTTCATCTGCCCCGCCCCAGCCAATGGTCGCGTCGAAGAAATGGAGCGTCGTGAGGGGACGTGCGCGAATTTTGAACGCCCTGGCGTCTTCCGATGACAGTCCGGCGGCATGACGCTGTACGATTCCATCGAGAAGATCGGGCAGTCGGGACGCAATGGCTGGTGAAACGCGCACCCAGGTCTCGGCCGCGCTCATTTCCCACGAGGACCCGGCCTGCATTGCAGCAGTGGAGGTCGGAACGAGAAGATCGAATTGTGGCGTGGTGTTCGGCGGCAGGTCCTTCAGGACGCCGGTGACATGGAGCCGTTCGGTCCGGCTCTTCTGCGTGATGTCCAGCGTCTTCCCCAGAACATCGTGATCCCGGCCGAAGAAACGCCGCGCCTGCGTTCGTGTCAGCACCACGCCTTCAGGAACAAGGGCCGTGCGCGGATCGCCCTCCGCCAGCGGGAGCGCGAAGACGTCGAACAGATGGGCATCCGTCCGGGCGATGAAAACGTCCCAGGCGTTGTCATTGATGCGGACGGTCGCTCCGGAGAAGCCGCGCAGGATCGCGGTTGCGTTCCAGTCCGGATGCTCCGCGCGGAGTGCGTCGATCAGCCGGATGCTGGAGACCGAGGCTTCCTTGTCGTCGAAGGCATCCAGCCGGTAGATGTGCCCGGCATCGGGGATCCAGCGATCGAAGGTGAATTCGTAACGCACGATCAGCGCAAGCGTCAGGAACGTCGCCATGCCGAGCGCCATGCCCAGCACGTTTAGCGTCGTGAACAGGCGGCGCTGGAGAATGCCGCGCCAGAAAACGAGGGCGATATGGGAAAGCATGGCGTTTACTCCGTTCTGAGCGCGCGGGCCGGTTCGGCACGGGCGAGGCGCAGGGTCTGTCCGAGGACGGTGAGGGCGGCGATAAGCAGGGTCACAAGGACGACGGCTGCAAAATCGAGCCAGGAGAGCGCGATGCGCTGGTGGAAGCCGGACAGCCAGGAGCGCATCACGAACAGCGCCGGAAAAGCCGCCATGACACAGGCCAGCAGGACAGGGCGCAGGAAATCACCGAGCATGAGGGTCAGCACGTTGTGCGTCGTGGCCCCGAGCGCTTTGCGGATTCCGACTTCATGGGTCCGCCGCAGGGCTGTGAAGGACGCCAGACCGTACAGGCCCAGACAGGCGATGAAGATCGCGATGCCGGACGCGATGGAGAACAGCAATCCCCGGCGCTGCTCCGTGATGTAGAACGTGGACATACGGTCCTGCACCGTGCGGAAACTGGTCGGATCATCAGGGAAAACCGGGTCCCAGGCCGATTTGAGGCGCGTTTTCATGATGTTTTCGGACACGCCCGAGAAACGGACCGATGCATGGGGATAATCGAGGGCGGCGGTTGAATTGAACGTAATCTGCGGCGAGACGTCATAGCGCGCGGAGACGAAGCGCATGTCTTCCATGACGCCGATGACCCGCAGCATGACGGGACCGCTTTTGAGGGGCGTGCCTATGGCGCTTTCCGGTGAGGCAAAGCCCAGCCGGGACACTGCCGTGCGGTTGAGGACGACGTTCCATGTTTTTCCGGACGACTTGTGGAACGCTTCGTCGCCGGGGCTGTCGTCTTCGCCATGGCTGCTGTCGAACCAGCGACCCGCGAGCATGCGGGGCCGATAGGTCGTGGCGTAGTCTCCGACGACCGTATCGCCAAGGACATGAATGTCTTCGCGATGGGGGCCGACCGGCGTCACGTTGAAGCGGTGGCGGTTGTCGATATGCGGGGTCAGTTCGGACAGGGAGGCTGAGACGACGCCCGGCGTATGGCGCAGGGCTTCGAGAATTGCCCGCTGCTTTCCGATGTCGCTCGTCATGATGTCGGAGCTGATCAGGATGCCGTCACGGGCGAACCCCAGATCCTGTGACTGCATGAAATGGGCCTGCCGGTTCACTACCAGCGTGCAGATGGCGAAGGCCACCGCGAAGGCGAACTGCACGATGACGAGACCGTTCCGCAGCCGCGCCGCGCCCCGTCCGCCAGACGGCATACGCGTGGCCGCCAGAACATGCGCGGGCTGGTAGGAAGACAGGATGAGCGCGGGGTAGATCCCGCAGGCAAGCCCCGTCAGCAGCACGGTTCCGAGAAGGAAGGGAAGGGTGAAGCCGTAATCCATGTGCAGGGTCGTGCCGGTCAGGGCGGCCGTAAAGGGGAGGGCAATCTCGCACAGCGCAAGCGCGAGTGCGCCCCCAATGGCGGTACTGGCGATCGCCTCACCGACGAACTGGACGAACAGCGTCTTTCGCGCGGCGCCGAGCGTCTTGCGGATGGCGACTTCCCGCGCGCGCAGGCCGGAGCGGGCCGTGGCGAGATTGATGGCGTTAAGCACGGCAAGGAGAAGCGCGAGCGCGCCGATCAGTGCGAGAATATTCACCACCGAGCGATCGGTCGCGTCATCGCCCCCGACGACATGCAGGTCATTGAAATGCGTCTCGCGCAGGCTGACGAGGGACAGGGCGAAGCGCCGTTCGGGATGAACGCCCTCGCTGCTGTCATCATTCGCCGTACCGGACGCATGGTCGATCACGAAGCGGGTCAGGTTCCCTGCGATGGCGGTACGGTCGGCTTCGCTCCGCAGACGCAGGAAGATATTGCCCGAGCTTGAACCCCAGCGTGTGAACTGTGCTTTCTGCATTTCATCGGACGGGAAAGGCGTGATGGCGTCCGGGGCGATCGTGACCGGACCTGTGGCACGGGCCAGTACACCTGTAACCGTCTGACTGCTGCGGTGCCCTTCATGATCGGTTGTGATCGTGCGTCCCAGCACGTCGGTCGTGCCAAACAGGGCCTGTGCTGTCCCGGCGGAGAGGATGATGGCGTCGGGCCTGCTCAGGGCTGAACGCGCGTCGCCGTGCTCAAGCGGGAGGGCGATGATGTTGAAAAAGGACGGGTCCACCATGGCGGCGTCGGCGGAGATGCTTCTGTCGCCGGTATGGAGCTGGTAGTCTTCCGTTTCGTAGCGCGTCGCATCGACGATCTGCGGGAAATCGGTGCGCAGGAACGGAAAGGCGATGAACGGGACATCGGCATATTCCTGCGGTGCGCTACCCGGGAACATGAGATGGGAGTCCAGCCGAAGGATATGCGTCGCGTCGGGAATGGTCGCGTTGAAGCTGTATTCGTAACGGACCTGAAGGGTCAGCACGAGGCAGACCGCCATGCCGAGCCCCAGCCCGAGGACGTTGAGCACCAGATACAGCGGCTGACGCCGGGCTTGACGGAGGATGCTGCGCAGAATGGCGAGATGCATGACAGTTACTCCGCGCGCAGGGCGCGGGCGGGCTCGGCCCGGGCGAGGCCGAAAGTCCGGCCGAAGATTGTCAGCGCACACAGCAGTGCGGCGAGCAGCGTGGTGAGCACGAAATACAGAGGTGTCAGTGCGACCGGGTTGTCGAAGCCCGTGAGCCAGTTCCGCATGAACACCCACGCCACCGGCCAGGCGATCAGGCTGGCGTACAGGACGGGGCGCAGGAATTGCCCCAGCAGCAGGCGCATGATCTGCGCGGTCGTGGCGCCCAGTGTCTTGCGGATGCCGACTTCGTGCATCCGGCGTTCGGCATTGAAAGCCGCCAGTCCGTACAGACCGAGGCAGGCGATGGCGATGGCGACGGCCGCGCCAATGCTGAACAGACGGCCGCGTGCGATATCGGCCCGGGTTGATTCCGCGATGATTTCGGTCATGGTCTGGGGCTCGAACGGAACTCCGGGCGCCAGTGTCGGCCACGCCTTGCGCAGTGTGCTCAGAACACGGGGCATCGCACCCGGTGCGGCCCGGAACGCAATGATCCCCTGCTCGATCGGGTTTGTTTCAAGTTCGTAGATTGAGGGAGGCAACGTTTCCTGCCCCGAATTGAGAATAACGTCCTCGACGACACCGACAATCGTACGTTTCTCGGCGATATGGCTGTCACCAAACATGAAGGTCTGTCCCAGAGCGGCCTGCGGCGAAGAAAAACCGAGCTTGCGCGTTGCTTCTCGGCTGAGGACAAAGTTCTGCGCCAGCACGTCCGGATTGCCGTTTTTCGTGTGTGTGACATCTGTCGCGCGGGCAGATGTTGTCAGGCGTCCCGCGAGCAGGTGCAGCCGGAACGTCCTGAAGAATGCTTCGTCATGGGCGACGGTCTGCGCCATGAAGGCTTTCTGGCCGGGTGCGCGGTGGACGCTCCCGACGTCGTAGCGCCCGAGTGTCCCTCCCGCCGAGACGGACAAGTCGGTGACGTCGGGCATGGCGCGCAGGAGGTTCACGATGGCGGTCTGCTGCCTGTCCAGCGCGTTGAGGTTTTCTGTGGCGATAATGGCGAGGCCGGGGATCGTCATGCCCCGGTCCAGATGACGCAGATGCAGCGCCTGCGCGTTGACGACGAGGGTGCAGATCCCGAGCGTCACGGCGAATGCGAACTGGAACCCCACCAGAAAGAGCCGGATCCGTGCACCGAAGCGCCCCTGTGCCGGAAGGCGGGCGGAGGCGAGGATGGGTGCGGGTGAAAAGGAGGACAGCATGAAGGCGGGGTAAAAGCCGGCTCCCAGCGTGAGGACGACAATGACGGCGCCCAGGAGCGGGAGCGCCCAGCCGTAATCCAGCGTCACGGCCCAGCCTGAGAGGCTGGCAACTGTCGGGACGGCGATCTCCGTCAACACCAGCCCCAGTATGGCCGCCAGCGTCGTCAGCACGAGGGTTTCCCCCAGAAAGCGGATCATCAGCCGGGTGTGGGAGGCGCCGAGAACCTTGCGGATGGCCATTTCCCGTGCCCGTCCCAGAGACTGCGCTGTGGCGAGATTGACGTAATTCATCGCCCCCGCGAGCAGGGAGAGGGTGCCGATTGCGGCGAGTGCGAGCAGCACGCTGCGTGATGCCCCGTCCTCCGCCACGCCATCGGAGCCGAAATGAACGAGCGGGAGAGGAACAATCTTGAGGGTCATTTTTTCACCCCCCGGATCTTTCTGCTCAATGGCGCGGGACATCGGGGAGGCCATCAGGACGTCATGGGCGTTTTGAAGAAAAGACTGGCGTAATGCGGGTGTGGGCAGCACCGCGTATGCGTGCGCGCACATCGTGTCCCAGCCGTCGCAGGGGCGGTCCGCACCGGTCTTCGGGATTGCGGCAATCAGATCGGTCGGGATCGTGGTGTTGGACGGATGGTCGCGGAGTACTCCTGTGACACGATAGATGGAGGTTTTCCCATGACGCGTGACCTCCAGTGTCTGGCCGAGCGCGGGTTTTTCCCCAAACAGCTGCCGCGCCATGGTCGCCGACAGGATGATGTTTTCGGGCGAGGAAAGAACGGCTGGGGAACCGGCTGTGAATTTCAGGTCGAAAAGGTCGAAGAAATTCGGATCGACGAAGCTGACCGTCTGGTCGTAATGCACCGTTCTGCTGATGTCCGAGGGCGCCACCAGATCTGCGGAGATCTGTTCAAGGCGCGTGCCTTGCAGACCGGGCATACGGGTCTGGACTGCCGGAAGCACCGGGTCATGAAGCGCGGCCATATGAAATGTGCCGCTGCCGATCATGAAATCAGCCTGTAGTTCGTAGATCGACGCCGAGTGCCGGTAAAAGCTGTCCCAGCTCAGTTCGTAACGCGCCACCAGCGCCAGTGTGAGAAACGTGGCTACGCCCAACCCAAGACCGATCACATTCAGGGCGGTATAGAGCCTGTAGCGCACGGCCAGCCGCCAGAAATCCGATATTATCGTCCTCATGGCCCTCGGTCCTCCCTTGCTGTCGCTTCAGATCGCGTTGCGGACGGAGACGACGACCTGTCCGTCGAGCATGTCGATGCGGCGGCGGGCGAGGTCGGCGTGGCTGGGGGAGTGCGTGACCATGATGATGGTGGCGCCCTCGTCGTTGAGGCGTTGGAGGATGTCCATCACCTGTGCGCCGTTTTCGGTGTCGAGATTGCCGGTCGGTTCGTCGGCGAGGATGAGGCTGGGTTCGCCCACGATGGCGCGTGCGATGGCCGCGCGCTGCTGCTGGCCGCCGGAAAGCTGGGAGGGGTAATGCCGCGCCCGATGGGCGATGCCGACATGGTCCATGGCATGGGACACACGGCTCTGCCGCTCGGCTTTGGGCATGTTGCGATAGATCAGGGCGAGTTCGATATTCTCCTCGATCGTCAGTTCGTCGATCAGGTTGAAGCTCTGGAACACATAGCCCAGATGTTCGCGGCGGAATTTCGCCAGTTCTGCCTCGTTCATCGCCGTCAGTTCATGCTCGCCGAAGCGGTATGAGCCGCCGGTCGGACGGTCGATCGTGCCGAGGATGTTGAGCAGCGTGGATTTGCCGCAGCCCGACGGCCCCATGATCGCGACGAATTCGCCTTTTTCGATCTGGAGTTCGATGTCGTGCAGAGCGGTCGTCTCCACTTCGTCGGAGCGGTAGAGGCGCTGGATGTGCGAGAGTTCGATCAGCATGGTGTCCGGTCCTGCAATGCGTTGCGTCAGTGAATCGCGAGATGGCTGAAATTCTTGTAGGAATTGTAGGAAGAGACGATCACCCGATCGCCGTCATGCAGGCCGCCGGTGATCTCGACCTGTTCGGGATTGCGGCGGCCGGATGTGATCGATACGCGGTCCGCACTATGCTCGCCCGAGGCCATGACGAAGGCCGAAGAGCCGCCGCTGGCCTCCAGCCATGCTCCGTTGGGCAGGACGAGCGCACGATGGGTTTCTCCGAGCGTGATGCGCAGATCGACGCTCTCTCCGCGCCGTAGTCCGGCTGGTGGCGGTCTGTCGAAAGTCAGTTCCGCGCGGAACTGACCGTTCGTAACCTGTGGGTGAACCCGTGAGACGGTCATGGGCAGTTTCGTGTCGCTCAGATCGGCTTCGGCACGCTCGCCGACGGCGACCCGGCCCAGATAGAACTCATCGATATCCGCATCGAGCCTGTACTGGCCTTCGCTGTCGATCTGGCCGATCTTGTCTCCGGCTTTGAGCGACTGGCCGGGCTGGAGATCGAAATTGGTCAGACGACCATCCAGCGGCGCACGGAGATCAAGCGCTCCGAGACTGGCCTCCACCACGTCCAGATTGGAGCGCAGGCGCTGGGCTTCCTCGTCGATTTCGCCACCCTGCCGGTCCGCGACTTTCAGGTCCTGCGTCAGGGCGCTTTCGAGGCGTTTCAGGCGCTGGGCATAATAGTCCGCCTCGTCGCGGTAGGACTGGACGTTGGCGTCAGATTCAAAACCCTGATCGTGAAGCTGCTGGCGGATGGAGAGTTCGCGCTGGGCCTTGAGGAGATTGTAGCGGGCCTCCGCGCGCTGCGTTTCTTCGGTCGTGCGGGTCTGTTGCAGGGTCAGGCGCTGGGCGCTGACCGCCCCAAGCTGGCTTGCGATCTGGGCTTCGCGGGAGGTGACGTCGAGCTGGAGCTGGGGGTTGGTCAGATGCGCCAGAACGTCTCCCTTTTTCACGAGTGCGCCGTCTTTCGCCACGACTTCCGCCACCTCGCCGCCCTGAATGGCGTCGATGAAGGTCACGTTGAGCGGGGCTACGGTGGCGCGGACGGGAAGGTAGTCGAGAAATGGCGCGGACCGGACGGTCGCCACCGTCAACTGCTCCTGAGAGACAGAAAGCGTTCCCGATGCCGGGACGAGGCGCCACCCGGCCCAGATCAGGCCCGCAACCGCGACGGGGGCACCATAACGCAACGCCCGCCGGGTCAGGATTCTGCTCCGCGACGGGGCGACTGCCCGGTCCATGACGGCACCGGATGCAGGGCGGAGTGCGGCGTTCGGCGGGGCTTTGGAAACGGGTTGATCCATGCACTATTTCTCCTGTTGGCAAACAGTGTATCATGGTGGAAATGGAATTTAACTTATTGATAAATAACGATAAAATTGATTCTGATTTTACGGGTATGTCCGGTTTCGAACAGGGTGTCCGGAACCGGACACCCCTGAGAGGTCTGTCAAGATCACAATGAATGCAATCCGAAACGAATCGGGGAAATCCGCTCTTCCGGCACCGCGTCTTCTCTTCGTTGATGACGATCGCGATGTGCAGGTTGCGGCCCGTCTGCTGTTCCGTCGCAGCGGGCTGGACATTCTTTCCGCGCATGGGGCGGATGAGGCGTTGACGCAGCTGGCGTCGTTTCCTGTCGATCTCGTGCTGCTCGATCTCAATTATACGAAAGGAATGACTGCTGGTGCCGAAGGGCTGGCCCTGCTCAGGGACATGCTGGTCCTGCGTCCGGACCTGCCGGTGATTGTCGTGACCGGCCATAGTGGCGTGACGATTGCTGTTGCGGCGATGCGCGCGGGGGCTGTCGATTTCGTTATGAAGCCCTGGAATAACGAGCGCCTTCTGGCGCTGGTCGAGGGGACGCTGAAGAAATGCCGGGCCTGTCAGGCGACTGAGGCAGAACCCGCTCTGATTATAGCGTCCGATGATCTGAGGCGGACCGTTGCCGAAGCGGACCGTCTGGCTGTGACCCGCGCGTCACTGATCATCACGGGCGCGCCGGGTGTCGGGAAGATGCTGCTGGCGCGGCGCATTCATGCTCTTTCTTATGAAGACGATCCTGCGGTGATGCTCCGTGCGGAGGATTGCGAGGCTTTGCCGGAAGGGCGGGGAACGTGGATCTTTCGCAATATCGAAGCGCTGTCTGCGCCCATGCAGCGCCGTCTGGCGGACAGGCTGGACGCACGCGTGGCTCCACGGGTGATTGCTCTGTCCTCGCGGGATCATGCGGCTCTGGAGGGTATGCTGGATCCGCGGCTGATGCTGCATCTGGGAATGGTCGGATTGACCCTCTCTCCTTTGCAGGGGCGAGCGGACGATATCGTTGCTCTGAGCGCGCATTTCCTGCGGTATTTCGCAGCCCGACATGGACTTGCGGAACCCGCAATGGACGAGGGCCGGCTTCGGTTGCTGTGTGAGGAAGAGTGGCCTCAGAATGTGCGCGGTCTGCGTGCGGTGGTTGAGCGGGCTGTACTCACCGGGACATGGGAAACGGCTTCCGAAGAGGCCGAAGCGGTTCCGAACGCAGCGCTGACGCTGCGCGATACCGAGCGATCCCTGATCGAGACGGCGTTGCGCAAGCATGGATTCAATGTGACGCAGGCTGCGCGGGAACTGGGTCTGACCAGACCGGCGCTGTATCGTCGTATGGCACGGTACGGGCTTTAGATGCGGGTCGTAGCTGAGACGTTCCTGCGGCTTTTCGGCATCGTGGCGGCCTGTCTGCTGACCATTCCGGTCTGGCAACGGGGGTTTTATGCGACGGCCCTTCTGTCTGCCTGTGTGGGGCTGATCTGTGCAGGGTCTGTCGTTGCGGCGCAGATCCGGATGACGCGGCGTCTGAAACGGCACGAGCCTTCCGTCGTACGTCCCGTGGATCGGGAAAAGCTGCGGAACCGGGCGCTGCTCGATCATGCGCCGGTGCCGCTTCTGGTTCAGTATGTGGATGGGACTCTGCATGCCGCTAATCGTGCGGCCCGGCGTTTGTTCATGACGGAAGGGGTTTTGCGTGAGCCACCCGAAGCTCTCATTGCGGTTTTGGAGAAGGAGGCGTCGGGGCCGGAAAAACGCCTGATCCGTCTGGCATCGGCAGGGAGTGCGCCGCGGGTCTATGCGCTGTCGGTCGGCAAAGGCGCCGGGGCAGGAGGGATCGTTGCGTATCTGGCGCTGACGGACATCGAGGCCGGGTTGAACGCTGCGGAAGCTCAGGCGCTGCGTGGTCTTCTTCAGGTTCTCAGCCACGAGATCATGAATTCCCTCACACCCATCGTTTCCCTGTCCGCCACCGCCGAAGAGCTGTTTTCCGAATGTCGGGGACCGGCAAACAGCCGCCATGAGACAGGGCCATTGATTGCGGAGGCGCTTGGGACGATCCGGCGTCGTGCAGAGGGGCTGGATCGTTTCGTGCGCGGCTATCGCGATCTGGCGCGTCTGCCCAGACCGGATCTGAAGCCCGCAGACCTTGGCGCGCTGGTGCGTGAAATCGCCACGCTTTTTATGGCGCGATGGGGTGGGCGCGTGGTGCTGAACGTGGTGGTGCCTGCGGGGCGGCTCATGGTCCGGCTTGATGCCGCGCAGATGGAGCAGGCGCTCATGAATCTTCTGAACAACGGGGCCGAGGCTGCTCTGGGACAGTCTGCGCCCCGAGTGCAACTGGCTGTTGAAATGGCCGATCGGGCCGTTCTGATCAGAATCCGCGATAATGGTTCAGGGATTGATGCAGCGCTGCGGGAACAGGTTTTCGAGCCGTTCGTCTCGTTCAAGACGGGCGGCAACGGGATCGGACTGCCGCTGGCACGCCAGATTGTCAGGGGCCATGGCGGGACGCTGGTCCTGAGCCAGGCTGGCGAGCGATCGGAATGGACGACGACCTTTGACGTGCAGATATGAATGGCCCGCTCAGGCTGGCTTCGGAGGGTCTTCTGACGCAGCAGCGGGATAGAAAATTTTTCCGCGGCTGATGTCGACGCGGACATTCTGCATCTCCTGTGGGGAGAGGTCTGTGGGTGTAATCATTTCAAATGCGGCCTCGGCGGTAACGATCTGATAGCGGAAAAGCCCGTTGGAAAAATGGGGGCGTTTTTCCACGGAAGCCTGTCCAGCCCCGGGCAGGAGGAAGACGTCATGTGGGCGGATAAAAGCGGTCGCGTTTCCGTCTGCCCCCTCGAACGGGAAAGGGGCGATATCGGGGTTGTCCGCGACGAACTGACCAGACCGGACGGCACCCGGAAATTTGAGGGTTTCGCCCAGAAACTCCATGACAAAGGGCGTTTGGGGGGCAGCATTCAGGGTGGAGGCGTCGGCGGCCTGAACGATGCGGCCCTCCTGCATAACGACGAGCGTGTCTGCGACGTCCATGGCTTCTTCGTGGTCATGGGTGACGAGAATGGTCGTCAGGTTCATCCGGTCGTGCAGGTCCCGGAGCCAGCGGCGGATGTCACGGCGGACCAGAGGGTCCAGGGCGCCGAAAGGTTCATCGAGCAGGAGAAGTCTGGGGCCGGTTGCCAGTGCGCGGGCGAGGGCTATGCGCTGTCTCTGGCCGCCGGAAAGCTGGTCCGGATAGGCTTTCGCGAGATGGGGAAGCTGGATGAGGTCCAGAAGTTCAGTGACGCGGCGCTGGATGGCGGCGCGATCGGGGCGCCGTGCGCGGGGCAGGACGTCGAGGCCAAAGGCGATGTTCCGGGCCACGGTCATGTGTCGGAACAGGGCATAGTTCTGGAAGACAAATCCGATGCCCCGGTCCTGTACGGGGCGGTCGTGGATGGGGAGGCCGTCGATCAGAAGCGTGCCTTCGGAATGGGAGGAAAGGCCTGCAATGGCTCTGAGCAGGGTGGTTTTTCCGGCTCCGGACGGTCCGACAAGCGCGACGAACGCGCGGTCTTCGACGGTTAGCGCGATGTTATCGAGCAGTTTGCGCGAAGAGCGAGGGGCGTATTGCGTGAAGGCTTCGAGAGTGATGCTCATGGATGCTGTTTTCTGAAAGAACGCTCGAGAAACATGCGGATCAGGACCGTTGTCATTGCGACAAGGACGAGAAGGGCCGCCATCGCGAAGGCTGCTACGGACTGGTAGCCGTTATAGAGGGTTTCGATATGGAGCGGCATGGTTTCGGTGACGCCGGGGATGTGGCCGGAGATGACGGCGACTGCGCCGAACTCCCCCATGGCGCGGGCTGTCGTGAGAAGAATTCCCGAAAGAAGCGCCCAGCCTGCGTCTGGGAGTGTGACGTGGATCAGGGTTTTCCAGAAGCCCGCGCCGAGCAGGAAGGCGGCTTCTTCGGCGGCACGGCCCTGCTGTTCCATATAGGGCATGAGGGTGCGGGCGACGTAGGGGAAGGTCACGAAGAGCGTTGCAAGAATGATGCCGGGGACGGCGAAGGCGATGTGTAGGCCGTGATGGCCGAGCCAGTTCCCCCACCATCCCTGCCGGCCGAAAAGCAGCAGCCAGACCAGCCCCGCAATCACGGGCGAGACGCTGATGGGCAGTTCGATCAGGCTGACCAGAAGGCGGGCACCTCGGAAGTCGTATTTCGTCAATGTCCAAGCCGCAGCGATGCCGCCTGCCGTGTTGATGACCGTCACGATGGCGGTGACGCAGGCTGTCAGGCGGATGGCGGATCGGGCTTCCGGGTCTTTGAGGGTTTCAAGAGCCGTATGCAGACCCTGACGCAGGGCTTCATGCAGGATCAGGGCCACAGGCAGGACGATGAGAAGGCCGATGATGGTGTAGCTGAGCAGTGTCAGGACAACGGGGGTTATCCGGGAAGACTGACGGGTCATGCGCCGTCCTCGCGGACCAGTCCGGAAGAGACCGAACGACGCAGATGGCTGACGGCAATGAGGCAGAGCAGGGCTGTGACGAGCAGGATCAGGGCGATGGAGGTTGCGCCATCATAGTTGAATTCCTGAAGCCGCATGACAATCAGCAGCGGTGCGACCTCGCTGTGGAAAGGCTGGTTGCCCGCAATGAAGATGACGGAACCGTATTCCCCAATGCTCCGTGCAAAGGCGAGCCCTGTACCGCTCAGAAGCGGGGGCGCGAGAGCGGGCAGGAGAATACGGCAGAAACGCTGCCATCCCGATGCGCCCAGAAGGAAAGCGGCTTCCTCGATATCCTTGGGAAAGCTGCGAAGCACGGGTTCGACGGAACGGACGATGAAAGGCAGTCCGATGAAGGTCAGCGCGATGACAATTCCAGCGGGAGAAAAGGCGAGTTTCAGTCCCAGTTTTCCTGCAGGGGCGCCGATCCATCCGCCGGGGCCGTAAAGGGTGGCCAGAGCGATGCCGGTCACGGCTGTGGGAATGGCGAAGGGGAGGTCGATCAGGGCGTTTACGGCGCGATGGCCGGGCGGTCGGTAGCGGACGAGGGTCCAGGCCAGCAGCAGGCCGATCGGCAGGTCAATGAGGACCGCCAGGAAGGCGCAGATAAAACTGACCCGCAGGGCGGCATACATGCGTGCGTCATGCAGCGCATGGATCATCGGGCCGAGGCCGTGCTGCCAGGGCCGGAGCAGCAGCGCCGTCAGGGGGAGCACGACGAGCAGCCCGGTCCAGAGCAGGGTCAGGCCCAGCGACAGTGAAAAGCCGGGTAATGTCTGGCGTCGGCGCGGGAAAGAACGCAGGCCCGTCACGGTCAGGGGTTTCACACTCAGTGGCTGTAGATCTGGTCGAACACGCCGCCGTCCGAGAAATGGGTTTTCTGCAGGCGGGTCCAGCCGCCCAGGCTGGCGACGTCGAAGGTTGTGGTGTGTGGGAAGACTGCGGCTGTTTCGGCCTGAATCACAGGGTCCACGGGGCGGAAATAGTGTCTGGCGCCGATCCGCTGGCCTTCTGGGGAGAACAGGAAGTCCAGATAGGCGCGGGAGACGGCTTCGGTTCCGTGTTCCTGCACGTTGCGGTCCACGGTGGCGACGGGAGGTTCGGCGAGAATGGTGAGGGGGGGCACGACAATATCGAATTTATCGGGTCCCAGATCGCGCGAGGCCAGCAGGGCTTCGTCTTCCCATGCGATCAGAACATCGCCCAGGCCGCGCTGGACGAAGCTGTTGGTGGCGCCACGCGCGCCCGTATCAAGAACGGGGACATGCGCAAAGAGCGCCTTGAGGTATGCTGTTGCGGACTGCTCCGTCCCGCCGGGCTGATGAAGCGCCCAGCCCCATGCGGCCAGATAGTTCCATCGTGCGCCCCCGGATGTCTTGGGATTTGGGGTGACAACCTGAATGCCATCGCGGATCAGATCGGGCCAATCGTGGATGTGCTTTGGATTGCCTTTACGCACGAGGAATACGATCGTGCTGGTATAGGGTGTTGAATTGTGCGGCAGGCGTTTCTGCCAGTCTGTAGCCAGAAGGCCGTTCTGGGCGAGAATATCAATATCGTAGGCGAGACCCAGCGTGACGACATCCGCGGGTGCGCCCTCCAGAACCGAGCGCGCCTGCGCGCCGGAGCCGCCATGCGATGACGTTACGACAACGCTGTCTCCGCTATGGGTCTTGGACCAGAAGGCCGGGAAGGCATGGTTGATGTCGCTGTAAAGCTCGCGCGTCGGGTCATAGGACACATTCAGAAGGTGGTAATCCGCAGCATGTGCGGCGGACAGGCACGGACCTGCGATGAGGGTTGCAGCGAGAGCCAGTGTTCCTTTGAGGGTGTAACGGCGGGACGACAGGTTTTTCATGGCCATGAGCCTTCGGGAGCAGGGGAATGTCGGGTCGATCTATATAACAAAAACAAAACGTCATTAATTAAAACAACGATATAATTTTGATTATAGATCTGCCTCTTGCCGTCAAGCGTGTCCCGGATCGATTCTTGAAAATCGGCTGAAAAACAAAGATTTCAGAAGAAAACAGAACGATTTTGCAACGCGGGATTGAAAACGCCGAAGGGTTTGTGTTTTCAATAACGATAAAATAGAGTTTTTTAATAATAAAACTACTAGGATCAGTTTAATGACCCTCAGCTCCGCTTCTGCTCACCCGAAAAAAGCGTGCTGCGTTCCGCAGGCGGCACGGGCGTCTTCGCGCGCGCCGTCTGTTCCGGTGTTTCAGGATCGTCAGCTCTGCCATGCATCGGGCTATGAGGACATGGTGCTGATCGGGGAGGGGACACACCAGATTGGCGCTGATGATTCCGAAACCCATGTCGCGGATGGCGAGGGGCCGGTCCGGCTCGTGGAGGTCGATGCTTTCTGGATCGACAGATATGCCGTCACCAACCGGCAGTTTGCGGCTTTTATCGCAGCTACGGGATATGTGACGGAGGCTGAAGCAGAGGGGTGGTCGTTCGTTTTCGAAGGGGTAGCGACGGCGACGGCGAAGAAGCGCCGTCTGCGGGGTTCTGTTCCGCAGACTCCGTGGTGGCTGCCGGTCCGTGGCGCGCAGTGGCGTCATCCTGAAGGGCCGGGGTCGCATATTTCGGCCCGTCAGGATCATCCGGTCGTGCATGTGTCGTGGAATGATGCGGCCGCCTATGCGCTCTGGGCGGGCAAGCGTTTGCCGACGGAAGCGGAATGGGAAATTGCCGCGCGGGGCCGGATGCAGAATTTCCGTTACCCCTGGGGAAATGAACTGCGTCCTGATGGGGAGGCGCAGTGTAACATCTGGCAGGGACGTTTCCCCGATGAGAACACCCGGCAGGACGGGTATGTGACGACCGTGCCCGTTACAGCATTTCCGCCGAATGGATACGGTCTTTACAACATGGTGGGCAATACGTGGGAATGGTGCTCCGATTTCTGGAGCCCGGTCTGGCATCAGGCTGAAAATGCCCTGACGCGGTGCAATCCTTCAGGACCCCCCGAGGGAACAGACAGGGTGATCCGGGGGGGATCGCATATGTGCCATCACTCCTATTGCAACCGGTATCGCAATTCGGCACGGACCCATACGACGCCTGACAGCTCTCTCGGTCATATCGGTTTCAGATGTGCGTCATCGGCTGTGGTGGATCTGTGAGCATGGATCGACCCTCCAGAGCGGTGAGCCGCCGTCATCTTCTGGCGACGACGGGCGGGGCCGGTGTGGCGTTTTCGGCCGGTGTTGGTGTTGGTGCCAAGGCGAAGACCGTCTCTGCCGCGTCAAAGACCCCGATAGACCGGAAGCCGAACATTATCTGGATCGTCTGCCATGATATCCATGCGTCTCTTCTGGGATGTTACGGCAATCCTCTGGCGGTGACGCCGACGATTGACGCACTGGCCCGCGAGGGAAACTGCTTTAAAAGCGCCTATGCCACTACCCCGGTCTGCTCTCCGTCGCGTTTCTCGCTGGTCACGGGGCTGTATCCGCAAAGCTGTGGACCGGCGGAAAACATGCGCGCTGTGGCCCACATTGCAGGACAGTTCGAGAGCCTTCCGGAACTGATGCGTGGGGCCGGGTATTACTGCACCAATAACGTCTTTACCGACTACAACTGTGACCTTGATCCTGCGACGATCTGGGATGAGTGTTCGGTGACGGCGCACTGGCGGAACCGCCCGGCGGGGAAACCCTTTTTCGCGGTCTACAATTATCTCATCACGCATGAATCCCATCTGTTTGAGACGGGCGCGACCGTGACTGATCCTGCGCGGGTCCATATTCCGCCCTATCTGCCGGACACGCCCGATATCCGGGATTCGATTGCGCGCAACATCGACATGGTGAACCGGCAGGACAGGGCTGTGGCCCATATTCTGGGCGAGCTTGAACAGGATGGTCTGGCGCAGGACACGATCGTCATGTTTTTCGCTGATCATGGCGGCGTGCAGCCCAGAACGAAGCGCTACTGTTATGAAGGGGGGCTGCACGTGCCCCTGATTGTGCGGTTTCCAAAGAAATTCCAGCATTTTGCGCAACGTGCGGCCGGGCAGGTCAGTCCGGATCTTGTGAGTCTGGTGGATATGGCGCCGACGACACTGTCGCTGGCAGGGGCAGCAATTCCCCGGCATATGCAGGGACAGCCGTTTCTGGGGCAGCACGTTCCCCCGCCACGCGAACATGTGTTCAGCGGTCGCAACCGGATGGATGAACGGCTGGATCTGATACGAACGGTCCGGAGTGGGCGTTACCGCTATATCCGCAATTACATGCCACATCGCATTTACGGACAGCATAATGCGTATGAGTGGAAAGGTCGCGGTTATCAATCCTGGGAAGAGGAGTGGCTGGCGGGGCGTCTGAACGCTGTTCAGGCAGCCTTCTGGCAGGCCAAGCCGGGTGAAGAGCTTTATGATCTTGCGAGTGATCCGCATCAGATCAGCAACCTGATCGACGATCCAGCGCATCAGGCTGAACTGCAACATCTGCGGGGTGTGCTTGATGCGCAGATGATTGCGATCAACGATAATGCGTTCCTTGCGGAAGGGCTGCGACATCAGGGGTATCAGGCAAGCCGCAAGCCCGGCGCCTATCCGTTGCCTGCGCTGATGGCGCTGGGGGCGAAGGTGACCCAGCGGAGTGCGGAACATCTTCCGGCGTTCAGGGCCTCTCTTGGAAATGATAGCGAAGCCGTGCGGTACTGGGCGGCTACGGGTATTCTTGCGGTGCAGACGCCGCTGGATGCCCGGACCACTCATGATGTGGCATTGGCATTTGGAAAAGAGCCGTCTGCGGTGGTTAGGGCCGTGCTGGGTGAAATTCTGCTCAATGGCCCCGATGCTGCTCAGGCCATCGACTGGGTTGCGGGAAAGATCGCGCAAACGGGTGATCCGGAGGGGGCGCTGGCTGCGGTTCTGGCGGCGACTTATGGGCGGAACGTGCGCTCTCCCGCCGTAACGCCAGCTGTTCAGGCGGCCCTGACGACGCGTGTTTCGCCGCCTGATGTGCAGGGTGTTCTGGGGCTTTTCGCGGTACGGGCCGCCGCGCGGTATCTCAGCGAAAAACGCGCCGGAACCTATACGCCGCGTCTGAAACAGCCGTCCGATTTTGATGCAACCGCCATGCAGAGTCCGGCAGGAAAGAAGCTGGTGGCGGCCATGGGAGGCAGGATCAGCGATCCGCAGATCTAGAGGCTGCGGGAAGAAACTCTCAATTCTCTCATACTCTCCGCAAAGCTTTTGGCTCTGCGCGGGGGCAGAATATCCGCAGGAACATCATGGTACAGGTCAGACGTCGCACCCTTCTTGCCTCAGGCGGAGGCGCCTTCGTGGCAAAAGGATATGGGCAGTCCCTTCCGAAAGGCAGGTGGACGAATATTCTCTATCTTCATTCCCACGACAGTGGACGGTCGCTCGAGCCTTATGACAGCGCGGTCTCTACTCCGGAAATAGCCTCTCTGGGGCGTGAGGGCGTGACGTTCCGGCAGGCGTTCAGTGCGGCACCGGTCTGCTCTCCCAGTCGTGCGGCTCTGCTGACCGGTCAGTCCCCCCATCGTTCCGGAATGATTGGGCTGGCGCATCGGGGTTTCAGGCTGAACGATCCGCGGCAGCTCCTTTTCCGGGACCTGCAGAAATTCGGATATCAAGCCGTGCTGACAGGGATGCAGCATGTTGCCGCTGATCCGGACACGCTGGGGTATGACAGGAATCTTGCCTATCGCGACGAGAGCGGGAAATGGCGCGCGGAAGCTTCTGTGGTGGCACCCATAGCCGAGCGGTTTCTGGACAGCCGGCCCAGACAGCCATTTTTTCTGGATGTCGGATTTTTCGAGACGCATCGGGAGTATCCGGACCCGACACCCGCGGATCTGGAGCGTGTGCGAAGCGTTCCGCGTCCATTACCCGATATGCCGGAAATCCGCCACGATTTCGCGGCGTTCGGGGCAAGCGCGCGTCAGTTGGATGCGGGTGTCGGGCGGGTTTTGCGGGCTTTGTCCAGAAATGGTTATGACCGCAATACGCTGGTTATTTTCGTCACGGATCATGGCATCGCTTTTCCGGGCATGAAATGCAACCTGACGGATGACGGGATCGGAACGGCACTGATCATGCGAGGGCCGGGTCTGGCCGTGGGGCATCAGTCGGACGTGATGGTCTCGCAGATTGATGTTTTTCCGACAGTTTATGATTATCTGGGCATCCCGCGTCCTTCCTGGCTTGTGGGGCAATCTTTTCTTCCGGTCTTGCGGGGCAGTCAGGCGGAAATCCGGGATGCCGTCTATGCTGAGATGACGTATCACGCGTCATATGAACCGATGCGGGCCGTCCGGACGCAGCGATGGAAATATATTCGCAGATTTGGAAGTCGCAGGCAGCCTGTGCTGCCGAACTGCGATGACAGTCCCAGCAAGTCCGTCTGGGTCGGGGCCGGATGGCCGGATCATCATCTGCCTGAAGAGGCTCTTTATGATCTGACGTTCGATCCTGCGGAAACCGGTAACCTGTGTCACGATCCGCAGTATGGAGACGTTCTGCGGGAAATGAGAAAGCGCCTGCGGCGCTGGATGCAGGAGACGCAGGACCCGCTTCTCAAAGGGCCTGTGGCGGCTCCGGTGGGGGCGGTTGTCAATCCGCCCGATGGTCAGTCCCCTTCGGAACCGACGGTGCCTGCCTGAGAAGGCAGGGCTGGCGTCATGACTTTGGCCGCCAGCCCTGCGATTGTATTATTTTTCCGGATCTGAAGCCGGAACCACGACTGTTTCGGTATGGGAGACGGTCGAGGGCACCCATCCATATGGCACGGGCTGGATACGATAGACCCAGTTGGAGCGCGTTGTTTTTCCTGAAGAGCTGCCGGGCGTTTCACCTGAATAGGGCGAAACATATTCCCACACGATTTCACCCGTGGGCGTGACCTGGAAGAAGCGTCCGTTCATGCCTTCGTCGATCAGGGTATTGCCATTGGGCAGCCGGTCCACGGAGCTGATGAAGCTGCTGTAGAAGGACCATGGCGGGCCGCCGGAATTCTCGCCTGTGTACTGCCAGACGACCTGCGCCGTTACGGGATTGATTTCCAGAATTCGCGAACCGTTGGCGACCTGCAACGGACGGGCGGGATAGCCTGCTTCTCCCTGATTGTCGAAAACGATCAGGTTGCCTGCCCCCGGTAGGCCTTCGGGAACAAGATGCGCGTCATGCTGTCCGACGAACTGGTCGACGGCGAAAGGAACAGCAGGTTCGCTGCGGCGCCGCTGCGGGAGGTTAGGGCCCAGACGCCAGACGACCTTGCCGGAATGGCGGTCCAGGATTGCGATGAAGTTGGCCTCCCGTGAATCGATCAGGATGTTGTCCGGTGCGAAACGTTTGTCTCCCGCACGGTACCAGTGGTTATCGCCTACAAGCTGCATGTTGTTGATATGAAGGTAATCCGGATTTTCAGCATGCGTTACCAGTTGAAGCTGGCTGTCGGTAAAGCCGAATTCCCGAAGATGGTCTCCGGCCTTCCAGGTCCAGCGGATTTTGCCGTCCGGGGCGATCTCATAAATCACGTCATCCAGTACCGGCTTGGCCCCGCCGGGGATGGAGCGGTTCTGGTTGGCCAGAAGAAGCGTGCCGCCATCGGGCAGGCGGGCCCAGTCATGATGCTGACGGGCATTGCCTTCAGGCGACTGAAGACCCCATTCCCAGAGCGTTTTGTCAGACCAGTCCACATAGCCGAACGTTCGGTTACGGAAACCGGCTGTGGCTCCGGGGATCTTGTGGGTGCCGTCCCCGCGGATTTCTGAAAGCTGAAGCCCGATAATGCCTTTCTGCCCCTGGACCAGAGCGGGATCAATGTATTTGGCGGGGAATCCGGCTTGTGCCCATTGCCGGACCTCGTGACCGTTCATGTCGATGAGATGGGTATGATTGTCGCTTCCGGAAAACAGGATGAAACTGTTGTAAGCCTTTTCGGGGCTGTAACGGGTGACGCCGGTCGGCACCACGCTGGGGACGGCTTTTGCTGCGTCGGGGATGGCCATGAGGGCAGTGCACAAGGCCATCGTGCCCATAGCGCCGGTGGAGAGCCTGAGTGGGAACGAAGCCATATCACTTACCCTGTTATCTGGAATCATGGTCTCCCGGAGGAGTTGGCCAACTGAAACCGCTTTTCGGGGTTATTTCAACCATCAATATTGGTTTTTATGAATTTACATCCTGTTTTTTGGTTGTTAATATTTTTAACTACAATTGATAGTTTAATAATCCAGACTGAAAGCCCGCAGATGACCCGATTTGTCCAGAGGCGTCGCGCCTTCCTTTCCACTGTCGCAGGGATCGGCCTTGGCGCAATGACGGGGCCGGGAGCGCGGGCGATCGCCCAGCCGGGGATTTCGGGCCGTTCCGGCGAAAGAGCAAAGGCACCGAACATCATTTTCATTCTTGCGGATGATCTTGGATACGCGGATGTGAGCTGCTTCGGCACGCCGGGTTTTACAACGCCTTCCATCGACCGTATCGCGCATGAAGGCATCAAGCTGACGCGCGCCTATGCGAACTCCGCCGTCTGTTCCGCGACGCGGACGGCCCTGATTACCGGGCGTTATCAGGACCGGATTGCCTGTGGTCTGGAAGAACCGATTGCCTCCTCCAGCGGGAAAATCGGGCTTCCGCCGGGATTGCCGACCTTGCCGGAACAACTTCACAGGGCCGGGTACAGGACGGCTCTGGTGGGGAAGTGGCACCTTGGGAGCCCTCCAGAGTTCGGGCCGCTCAAGAGCGGCTATGACCATTTTTACGGTATTTCCGGTGGTGCTGCCGACTATTTCACCCATCAGGCAAAACCCGGTGAGGACCAGTTTTATCGGGACGACCATCTGATCCACGATCATGGTTATCTGACGGGGCTTCTGGGGGACGAAGCCGTTCGGCTGGTCGACACTTTCGCACAGGACACGTCGCCATTTTTCCTCAGTCTGCATTTCAATGCGCCGCACTGGCCTTGGGAAGGGCCGGAGGACGAGGCCGAGTCAAAGCGCCTGAAAGGCAAAATCTTCGACTACGATGGCGGAACGCAGAAGACCTATGGCCGGATGGTCAGAGCCATGGATGATCAGATCGGCCGGGTTCTTGCGACACTTGATCGCCATCAACTGACGGAAAATACGATCGTCGTGTTTACCAGCGACAACGGTGGCGAGCGTTTCTCCGAGATCTGGCCTTTTACGGGCATGAAGGGGGAGCTTCTGGAGGGTGGGCTCAGGGTGCCGGCGGTTCTGAGGTGGCCCGCACGGGTGAGGGCAGGATCCGAAAGCGACCAGACCCTCATCACGATGGACTGGCTTCCCAGCTTTCTGGCAGCTGCGGGTGTGACGCCGGACGCAACTTTCCCGTCCGACGGTACAAATCTTGTGCCGTTCCTGAGTGATCCGGAGAAACGCCAGCCGCGCTCACTGTTCTGGCGTTACAAGATCCATGACCAGCACGCTCATCTCGATGGCGATTACAAATATCTGAAAATCGGGGAGAACGAATTTCTGTTCGACGTTGTCAGAGATCCGCGCGAGAGAGCCAATCTGAAAGATCGCAAACCCGAGCTTTTTGCCCGTCTGAAAAAGGAATGGGCAGCCTGGAATGCAACGATGCTGCCTTTCCCGCAGGGCAGCTACAGTTGGGGAGCGGATGCCCAAGATTTTGCGGATCATTATGATGCGTCCCGGTCTGACTGATGTGGGGTTTACCAAAGCAGATCAGAACATAGGACATATAACATTATAAAATAGTATAAATAAATACATCCCGAATCCGATTCGTTTGTATGGACCGAATCAAAACGACGATATATCGTTCTTATGGAAAAACAACGATATATAAATGTTAATGCGGTTCGGGAATATTCTGGTCATGAAGAAAAAATACGTCCTGCTTACCGCCATCGCTGCCGTGGTTGATGTGACGGGGTGGGACAGTGCGCAGGCACAGAACGCTGCCCCCCAAGAAGGAATCGCGGCCACGCATGCCGCGCACAGGCATCACACGGCAAAATCGGTTCCGGCAGCACGGCCCACTCTCAAAGCGGTCAAGGTGCCGGTTTCCGATCCGGAACGGATCCATGTGGTCGCATCTCCGGCGCAGGCAGCAGCGCACACGATTGACCAGGAAACGCATGCGCTTCAGAACGTTCCGCAGGCTGCGACACGGATCGGTGCACAGGAACTGAAGGCCGAACATATCACGGCCCTGCCTCAGGCCGCGCGTCTCCTGCCGACCGTTCAACTCAATATTTCCAATCCGCGCAACACCACAATCAATATCCGTGGTCTCGGAGCCGCCGGAACGGCAGCGACGGATGGGATCGAAGGGGGCGTGGCGGTGTATGTCGATGGTGTTTATCGTTCACGCCCTGCAACAGCGCTGAGCGATCTGGTCGATCTGAACGGGATCACCGTCCTGCGTGGTCCGGCGGGAACGGAAGGGGGCATGACGGCCACGGCAGGCGCCATCGAACTCACAACGGCCGCGCCGGATCTGCATACCCGACATGTCTATGGTGAAGCGGGGGTTGGAAATTATGATTATAACCGCTGGAGCCTTGGGGTGACGACGCCGCTCATCAAGGACAAGCTTGCGGTCCGGCTGAGTGCGTTGGGATATGGCAACAGCGGCTGGGTCAAAAACCTTGCGGGCGGGGGCGATATTAATGGCCAGACAAGCCGCTCTTTCCGCGCACAGGTTCTGTATCACCCCACGGATGAGCTGAGTGTCCGGCTGACGGGAGATTATGCCCATCTTCGTGAAAACTGCTGCTCTGGGGGGCTCTACAAGATCGTTGCAACCAAGACGGATGGCAGCGCCGTAGCGGGAACGCTGCCGCAGCGTTTGGGTTGGGCGGGATATGGTGGCACGGCCCCCTCCAATGCGCCTTATACCATCAACCGAAGCTCTCTTTCTGACGCAGAGCAGGAAGACATGGGGCTTTCGGGCCATGTGGACTGGCACCATGCCAATTTCACGCTGTCCTCCATCACGGCTTTCCGCTGGTGGGACTGGGCACCGCATAATGACGGTGATCTGGGGCCGGCCAATGCCATTCTCAACAGCAATGCCAAGGTCGATCAAAGGCAGTTCACGCAGGAACTCCGTTTTTCCAGTTCTCTGGGGCGTCTGCTCGATTATCGGGTGGGAGCGTTTTACATGTGGCAGGAAAACCGCGTTTACGGTGACACCCGCTACGGACCGGATGCCGGGGCGTGGTATGGATATGGAACCGGAAGCTCACCTGTCAGCGGTATTTCTGCCGAACAGGCCTCGAATGTCCTGAACAATTATGACGTGCGCAGCTATGGACAGCCCACCACCAATTATTACGGGCTTTACGCGAACGGGACCTGGCACATCACCCGCAAACTGGATTTCGTGACGGGTGTACGATATAATTACAGTGCTAAAACGGGAAGTTTTTCCCAGTGGCAGGTCACACCCGAAAGCTATAATTCAGCCGTTACATCAGTGGCTACGGCAGAGAAAATCTGGGGCCTGTATGGTAGCAATACGGGATATGGCGCGCATGTCGATAATGGTTTCGTAACCGGACAGTTCGTTGCGAAATACCATGTGGCGAATAATGCCATTGTCTACGGCCGCTATGGCCGCGGTGGAAAATCCGGTGGCCTCAATCTGGTCTCTTTTTCTGCGAGCCAGCTTTCTCAGGGCGCAGTTTCGCCGAATGTCGGAAAGGAGACGGATGACTCTTTTGAGGTCGGGGCGAAGGCGCAGTTTCTTCAGAACCGTCTTCTGGTCAGCGGTGCGCTGTATCAGACGAACGACCACAATTATCAGGTTACGGCAGTTCATGAATATCAGGGCGCGCTGGTTTCCTATCTGAGCAGTGCTCCGAAAGTGCGGGTCCGTGGTGCGGAGATGGACATTCATTACAGCCCGCTTGCCAATCTCGTGACGTCTTTGTCTGCGTCTTATAATGACGCTCAGTTCCTCCAGTATTCCACAAGTGCGCCGCCGGAACTGGCATGGAAAGGCGCTTACAGTCTCGCCCATACGCAGATTCCGTTCGTGCCGAGATGGGCGCTGTCGGCTGCGGTGCAGTATTCGCACGGGATCGGAAAGATTTTTTCCCGCCCTCTCGATGCCTATGCAGGCGGAAGCTACAATTACAACACCCGCATGAACACCTCCAGCAACAACTCCGTTTATGGCTGGGTGCCGGCTTATGGCACGCTGAACCTGAATTTCGGGTTTCGCGACCATCAGGGGCGCTGGGAGCTTGCGGGCTTCATCAATAATGCAACGGACGAGCGGCGTGTCACGCAGATTTCCCAGGGAAGCGCCGCTTCGGGAAATGGCAGCTGGTACGCCTATGTCACGCAGCCCCGCAATTTCGGCTTTATTGCCCGTGTGAATTACTGAACCGGCGAGGAATGGTCATGAAAAGACAGACGTCTCTGGGCCTTCTTCTGGGCAGTACGCTTTTATGGGGCAGTATTGTGCAGCATGCCCGTGCCGCAGAACCGTCCCAAGCGACGCAGGGGTGGCCGCAATCGCCACAGGCGCCTAGGGGGGCGCCGAATATTGTCGTGATTCTGATTGATGATGTCGGATTTGGTGCGACGAATGTTTTTGGTGGCCCGATTTCGACACCGGATTTTGCACGTCTGGCGGATGCCGGGCTGCGATATAACAATTTTCACGTCAATGCGTTGTGCTCCCCATCGCGGGCATCCTTGCTGACAGGATATAATGACCGGCAGGTGGGGTTTGGAAATATCGAAGAAGCGGCTTCGAAGCATCCGGGATATAATACCGTTCTGCCTGCGAACGTGACGCCGGTTGCCGAAGTTCTCAAGGAGCACGGGTATAATACGGCGGCATTCGGGAAATGGCACAATACGCCTTACTGGCAGATCAGCGCGGCGGGGCCATTTGATCTGTGGCCGACAGGGCGGTGGGGGTTCGAACATTTTTATGGGTTTCTCGCCGCCGCGGACAACCAGTATTATCCGCGTCTTTACCGTGACCAGACCCCTGTTGAGCCGTCTTCCACGCCGGAACAGGGCTATTATTTCACGACCGACATCACCAATGAAGCTGTCCGCTGGCTGCATCAGCATGACGCCGTGGCGCACGACAAACCGTTCTTCCTTTATTATGCGACGGGTGCGACGCACGAGCCGCATCATGTGCCCAAGGCATGGATTGCGAAATACAAAGGGAAGTTCGATCAGGGCTGGGATGTTATCCGGCAGCAGAGCTTTGAGCGTCAGAAGGCGCTTGGCGTCATCCCGGCGAATGCGGAACTGACACTGCGGCCCTCTACTCTGCCTGCATGGGACAGTCTGTCTGCGGATGAAAAGAAGCTTCTGGCGCATCAGGCCGAGGTCTATGCCGCTTTTGCCGAAGAAACCGATCATGAAGTCGGGCGGCTTCTGGCGACGCTGCGGGAGGAAGGCATTGCAGACAACACGCTTGTCTTGGAAGTGTTCGGGGATAATGGCGGGAGTGCCGAAGGCGGGTTTCTAGGAAGGGATGCGAAGACTGCGGAGGGCGGAACGCCGGATGTCAGGACGCGTTTGGCCGACAGTGATGCGCTGGGAAGCGAGTTGTATCTCAACCATTATGCCGCCGCATGGGCATGGGCGCTGACGTCTCCGTTTCAGGGCACGAAACAGGATGCCGCCCATCTGGGTGGGACGACGGACCCGCTGGTCATCTCCTGGCCCGCACGCATCCACGACACTCATGGAATACGGGGGCAGTTCGGGCATCTGAATGATATTGCGCCAACGCTTTATGAAGCCGCCGGGATTACACCGCCGTCCCACACGGCGGGCGTTGAGCAACTCCCGATTGAAGGCCGGAGCCTGCTCTATACGTTCGATCATCCCGACGCTCCGTCGCGGCACAAAGTGCAGTATTTCACTACGAGCGGAAATCTGGGCATTTATTCCGATGGATGGTGGGCCGGACAGCTTGCTCAGGAAACATGGGAAGTGGGTGACAACAGCGTGTATCTGACCCGTGGAACACAGCCGCAGACGCATCCGTGGGAACTCTATAGGCTGAGCGATGACTACAGTCAGGCCCATGATCTGGCTGCGAAATATCCCGAAAAACTCAAAGAGCTTCAGGTTCTTTTCCAGCACGAGGCCAGCCGTAATCATGCAGATCCGCTCCGGCCCGGAGTTGACGCATATCCGCTTGGTACGGCGACAGGCCAGACGGTCTTTACATACCGCTCTGGCGTGGATCGCGTAGGGCCGCGTTTTGCACCGGATTTGGGGCATGATCCGTATACGCTGAGTGCTGATGTCGATGTTCCTGCGGGCGGGGCGCAGGGGGTGATTTTCGCCGAGGGCGGGCGATATGGGGGTGTCACCCTTTATGTTTCGAAGGGGCGCCTTGTTTATGAAGCCAATGCAAATGGTGTGCGGACAGGACAGATCGTAACGTCTGCTCCTTTGGCGGCAGGACGGCGGCATATTGTCGTGACGGTCACACCGGAGCAGGAGCGGACAGCGGGTAAAAGCGATGCGGCAGCGGAGATGATCCGGCGCTGGGTGGGCGGGAAGCCGGTTCCCGCGACGGTAGGGCTTTCCGTGGACGAAGCTCCGGCCCGGCAGGCGCGTTTCAGCAACATCGCCCTGTCATCGCGCGAGACCCTCGATATCGGTCGTGATCTGGGGTCTGCCGTGAGCCCGGCCTATACGGTGCCCGCAGCATTTACGGGCGGTATCGACACGGTCACCCTCACGACTGCGCAGTCCTCCGGCCAATGAATCCCGTTCCATCAAAGGAGGCGCAGGCCTTGATCCGTTCAATCCGTATGAACCGCCGGACACTCCTCGCCGGAACCGCAGCGCTCGGCACGGTGACTTTGGGGCTGTCGGAGGGGGCTGCGCAGGCGGCTTCCAGGGCAGTCTCGCGTGTGCCCAACATCATTTACATCATCGCAGATGACTTGGGTGTGTATGATCTGGGCTGTTACGGCCAGACCAGAATCCGCACACCGCATATCGACCGGATGGCGGCTCAGGGCATAAAGTTCACGCAGGCTTATGGTGGCGCGCCTATCTGCTCGCCTTCCCGCTGTGCGCTCATGACGGGGCGCCATATGGGACATGCGTCCATCCGAGACAATTTTGCGCTCGCCGGAGGCGTGGTCGGATACAAGGGGAAGGAACAGATCCGCAGGGCCAATCTGTTCGATCAGGAGCCGACGGTCGCGTCCGTTCTGAAAGAGCAGGGATATGTGACGGGGCTGGTGGGGAAGTGGCATCTCGATGGTTACGATCCTGATGCCATCCCGACGCGGCACGGGTTTGATGAATTCCACGGATGGTTGACGCAGACGGAAAAGACGCAGGGCTATTTTCCGGAGAAATGGTACGACGGCACGACGTTGCAGGATGTCGCGGGAAATGCCGGCGGGGGGCGGGCCGTCTACGAAACCGACATCGTGACGGATCAGAGCTGCGACTTCATCAGGCGTCATCGCCAGAAGCCCTTCTTTCTGACGGTCGCCTATAACGCGCCGCATAGTCCGCATATTACGCCAGCCGAGGGGGATTATGCAGGAGAGCCCTGGGGCTCCCGGGAAAAGGCCTATGCGGCCATGATCGAATTTCTGGACGCTGGCGTCGGCAGTATTCTGCAAACGCTTGAAGCGTCCGGGCTGGACAATGATACGATCGTGTTTGTGTCGTCCGATCATGGGCCGAGATCCGAACCCACGGCGGAGCAGACGGAAGTTGTGACCTTCTTCAACTCTCATGGTCCGTTGCGAGGCTATAAACGCGAGCTTTACGAGGGCGGAATCCGTGTTCCGCTGATTGCGCGCTGGCCTTCACGCATCGCTGCGGGCACGACGAACGGGACGCCCGTTTATCATCCTGATTTGCTGCCGACGGTTCTCGGGCTGGCAGGGCGCAGTGTTCCTGTGGTGACGGATGGTCTCGATCTGACACCCGTTCTGCTGGGGCAGGGGGAGCTGCCGGAGCGACTGCTCTACTGGGAGACGTATGAGCCGTCTTTCTGGCAGGCGGCGCGTCTGGGGAAATGGAAAATCGTGCGGCCTGTCGGGTCGTCCCGGCTGGAACTTTACGATCTGACGGCAGATCCGGGCGAAAAGCGTGATGTGGCCGCCAGATATCCCGAGATTGTCCGTGAACTTTCCGCGCGGCTTGTGTCGGAACACAGGCCGTCGCGTGAATATCCGATCGCCCTTTAACTGGCGAAAAGGGGGGGCACCGATCATCGTCCGCCCAAGCAGAAGAGACGATGATCGGTGACTTTGCTGTCAGGCCCTGAGGTCGTGCAGCAGATCGTGGGCGTGCTGGGCAGCCATGCCGCTTTTCAAATCCCTACCGACGCTGCGTACGCAGAGGGCGAGGGACAGGGCACCGGCATCGGGATGGCCCTTGCTCCGTTCGCCGTGCATTTTCGCACGTCCCATTCGGGGCAACAGGTTGCGTGTGTCCTGCGCGGCCTGATAGGCGGCCTCTGCGCCTTCCATCCAGGCTTTGACAAGCTCATGGCCCGCGGCCAGTTCCCGCTCCAGCGTTTCCACAAACGGGACCAAGGCATCCACGAGAGTCTTGTCGCCGGGCCTGGCCCTGCCGAGCAGCATGATGCGCTCCATACTATTGCGGGCGCCCTGCGAAAGCTGCTCTGCACTCGGCAGACGGCCGTCATCGAGCGCCGTGCTGAAGGCCCGCAGACCTTCCCCCCAGAGAGCGCCCGATGTGCCCCCGGCACGATCGGCCCAGGCATCGGCGGCCGTGGCCAGAACCGTGGCAGGGCCTGCACCAGCATTGGCCGCGTTGCGGGCGGCGCGGGCCGAGGCTGCGGAGCCGCGCGCCATGCCCTGTCCATGGTCGCCATCGCCTGCAAGGGCGTCGATATGGCCAAGGCTGGATTCCTCGGCGGCCAGCATTTTCGCCAGATTTTCCATGACGTCCGCGACGCACGCGCCGCCCTGTCGGCCCGCTGCGGTAGCGGAGCGCATATAGACGATCGTCGCTTCGTCTTCGACGGCAAGGTCGGCCACGCCGTCTCCGACCAACTTGTCATGGCGTAGGGCCGCGGAATCCACCGGTGCGCGCCAGTACTGCTCAAGATCCTCGTCGAGCCATGTCAGAGTCAGGGAACAGCCCGCCATGTCCAGACTGGTGACATATTCGCCCACCAGAGGGGCCACGAGGGTCAGTCCGGCGTTTTCGAACATTGGCGCCAGCGCGTTCCACAGCACGAAAAGCTCTTCCTGCTTGGTGCTGCCCAGACCGTTCAGTAGCACAGCGACACGTCGCGGGGCCTCGTGGGGAATTTCGGCCAGAAGGCGGTCGAACAGGATTTTTGCCAGCGCTTCGGGGGTGGGCACGTCCTGTTCATCAATTCCCGGCTCACCGTGAACACCCAAACCTAGGGCCATGCGGTTCTTGGGAACTTCAAACAGTTTTTCAGTCTCGCCGGGCAGGGTGCAGCCGTCGAAAGCCACGCCGAAGGTGCAGGTCTGACGGTTCACGCGATGCGCGACTTCCTCGACCTCATCGAGCGTCAGTCCGGCTTCGGCAGCGGCCCCGACGATCTTGAAAATCACCAGATCCCCCGCAATGCCCCGGCGGCGTTCGCGGGTGGAGGCGTCCGAACTGGCCACGTCATCGGCGGTTGCTAGAACGCGGACGTCATAGCCCTCTTCGCGCAGACGGTCGGCGGCAATCCCGAAATTGAGCACATCGCCCGCGTAGTTGCCGTAGCCGAGGATGATCCCGCCGCCGAGATCGGCCTGTCGGGCGATGCTCTTGATGGCCTGCGTGGAGGGCGATGCGAAAATGTCGCCTGCTACGGCGGCATCGCCGAAGCCCTTGCCGACATAGCCTGCAAAGGCGGGATAGTGGCCCGAACCGCCTCCAAGCACGACGGCGACTTTGCCTTTCGGGCCGGGCTTTGCCCGCAGAACGCCGCCACGGACGAGGCGCACAAGGTCATGATGGATCAGGCTGAACCCGCGAAGGGCCGACATTGCGAAATTGGATGCGTCGCCGCAGATCTTAGTCATGTGTTTTTCCTCCAGTCGTGTCCCGCAGCGGGACAGTCAGGCTGCATCACGGTTGAGGTAACGTCGGGCCAGTGCGTCGAAGGAGATGGCGAGGACAACGATCCCGCCGCTGACGACCGACTGCCAGTAGGGCGAAATTCCGAACAGAACGATGATGTCTTCGATCATGCCGATGATGACTGCACCCAGAACCGCTCCGACCGGGCTGCCGATGCCGCCGGTGGTCGCGACGCCGCCAATGACGGCTGCGGCGATGGGTGCGAGAACCCATGTGTCACCGATGGAAGGCTGGGCTGTTCCCAGGCGGGCGACCATCAGGATCCCGGCAAGGGCGGACAGGAATCCGGCGAGGGCAAAAGCGCCCATGCGGATGGCGTTGACGCGGATGCCCAGCATCCGGGCGGCGTCCGGGTTGCTGCCGATCGCGTAGATGTAGCGGCCGACAGGTGTGCGGAACATGACGAACGCCACAACCGCCAGACACACCAGAAGCACGACGAACGGCACGGGAACGCCCATGACGAGTCCACGTCCGAGAAAGGAGATGTCGCGCGGAATACCCGTAATGGCCACGCCTTTGGTCGCAACGAGGTTGGCGCCGCCATAAACGCCAGCCATACCGATTGTCAGCACCAGAGAGTGAAGGCGGAGTTGCGTAATGAGCGCCCCGTTCAGCAAGCCGCACCCGGCTCCCATCAGCAGGCACAGCCCGAGCGAAAGCCAGGGGTTCAGCCCAAGCTGCACCATCAAAATACCGCCGACCACGCCCGCCAGACCGCCAATGGCGCCAACAGACAGGTCAAGCTCGCCCAGAATCATGAGGACGGACTGTCCGATCGTGACCAGCCCGACAAAGGCCAGCGCACGCGCGATTATCATCATGTTGAAGGACGTCAGGAAGTGCGGCGACAGCGCACAGGACGCCCCGAAAATGATGACGAGCGCGGCGATGACGCCGCCCAGCGGATTGCCGACCAGACGCGACACCAGAGCCTTCATGGGTGGAAGTTTCGGTGGCTTGGACGGCGCGGCGGGGAGGGTGGTTTCAAGCGACATGACGGGTCTCCGGGGCGCCGATGATCGCGCCGACAAGCGTGTTGACGTCGGTGGTGGCCTGATCGAACGAACCCGTGATCCGGCCGGAATACATGGTGATGATCCGCGAGGCGCAGCGCTGAAGCTCGGTCATTTCGGACGAAACGAGGATGATCCCCACGCCTTCTTCGGCAAGCTGCTGCATGATGCGGTAAATCTGGAACTTGGTTCCGATATCGATCCCTTTGGTGGGTTCATCGAAAATCAGGACGCGCGGCCTGCGGGCCATTGCGCGTCCAATGATTGCCTTCTGCTGGTTGCCGCCTGACAGATGAACGATTTTTTTGGACGCGGAGGACGTCCGGACGTCGAACTGCTGGATCGTCTCCGCTACGACGTCATTTTCACGCCGGGAGGAAATGATGCCGCCGCGCTTCATGCGATCCAGAACCGAGAGGCTGATGTTTTCCCGCACGCTGAGCAGCGGGAAAATGCCGTGATGTTTGCGCTCTTCGGAGAGGTAAACCATCCCCATCGCTACGGCACGGTCCGTGCGGCCACGGGGGATTTCTTCTCCGTCGAGGAAGCACTGGCCGGATGTCGCCCGATGATAGCCGAAAATCGTCTGCATCAGTTCGGAGCGGCCCGCGCCGACAAGCCCCGCAAATCCAAGGATCTCGCCCCGGCGCAGGGTGAAGGAGGCGTCCGAAAACCCAGGTCCTGAAATTTGTTTAGCGCTCAAGATGGTGTCGTTTTCACTGACGGCGAAACGCGGCTGGAACTTCTCTTCCAGCGAGACGGAACTGCCGGACATGAGCTGGATCAGGTGCCCTTCCGTCATGCCCTGCATGGGGTAGGTGCCGACGCTGCGGCCATTGCGCAGAACCGTTACCGTGTCGCCCAGCTCAAAGATTTCTTCCATCTTGTGGGAGACAAACACGATCGCGCAGCCATCATCGCGCAACCTGCGGATGATCCCGAACAGATGCTCGGTTTCGTTCGCCGTCAGTGAGGAAGTCGGTTCATCAAGGATGAGAACCCTGAATTCCTCACGGCAGGCCGCGCGCGCGATCTGAAGAAGCTGCTGGTCCGGCACGCTGATGCGGTTTACCAGATGTCCGGGTTTTGCATGAATGCCGAAGCGCTGGATGAGGTCTGCTGCCGCCTTTTCCATGGCACGCCGCGACACAGTCAGATGGCCGAACCCGGAGCGGTCGAAGGGCATGAACATGTTCTCGGCCACCGTCATGGAGCCGAAAAGGCTCAGCTCCTGCGGTACATAGGCGACCTTCGTAAACAGGGTGCGGTCCGCCAGCGCGTCTCCGTCTTCGATCAGGACGCGGCCCTCATCGGGGGCGACGAGGCCGGTCAGGACCTTGATCAGGGTGGATTTTCCGGCACCGTTTTCGCCCGCGAGAATATGGATTTTCCCCGGCTCCAGCGTCAGATCCACATGATCGAGCGCGACCACGCCGGGATAGGTCTTCCGTACGGCTTCGATCTGAAGAATTGTCATGGTCGTGTTTCCCTTGTCCTGATCGTACGGCAAGATGTCAGAGGGTCTTGCTGGTCAGAAGATCAATTCCGGTATCGATATATTTGGGTGTCTTCTGTCCCATGGCTTTCTGCCAGGCGGAGATGACGGCCCAATAACCCTGCATTTCGGGGCGGCTTGAGGCTGAGGATTCCGCTACGCCGTCCTTGATGAGCTGGATCATGTCATTGAGGTTGTCGAGGCCGACTTCCTTGACTTTGCCGGTCTTGCCGCCCTCACGGATGGCCTGTCCGATGCCCACCGGTCCGGAGGCATCGCAGGCGACCCAGCCCACTAGGTCCGGATGGGCCTGCATGATGGCGGAGGCCTGTTTCTGGGCGGTTTCGATGCTGTCATTGTCGATCCCCGTCGCGACGACTTTCATGTCGGGGTATTTTGCAAAGACCTTCTTTTCACATTCGGCCCGAAGCGTATGGTTTGGCGCTGTGGGCACACCCATCATGATGGCAACCTCACCCTTCTTGCCAACAAGGTTCGCTAGCCGCTCGGCCGCCATGGTGCCCTGTTCGCAGAAATCCGCGCCGACGGCTGTGATGTCCATGCCTTCGGGAGGCAGGGAGTCGAACACCGTCATCGGGATTTTCTGGTCTGCCGCTTCGTCCATGGCGGCGCGGTTGCCCTTCTCATCCAGCAGATCAAGAATCAGGCCGTCGGGATGGGTTGCGACAGCGCGTTCGATAATGTCGTTCTGCGAAGACACATCGGCTGTTTGCGGCGCGCGGTATTCGATCTCGACCGGGCGGCCCGTCGCTTTGGTGATCATGTCGCCAGCGGCCTTCGCCCCTGTCATGGCCTTGTCAAACCACGGATGGACCGTTTTGGGAATCAGAACGAAATGCAGGGGCGCGCCACTCTCCGCCGCACAGGCGACGCCGGAGGACAGAACTGGCGCAGCCGCCAGCATTGCGGCAAAAGCGAATGCCGTTTTCATAACTCTGTTCTTTCGAAAATCAGCCAGAACCTGTTCGGGCTGAAGGTTTTTTATTTCAGCAGCTCATGTCCGCAGAGACGGGCTGCCGGTATTTCCTGCCGAGTGCATCAATGCCGGCGATATTGCGCGCCGATGCACTTTTGGGATCGAAGGTGCAGGCCAGCCAGGCTTCCACGATCGACTTCGCCACTTCCGGTCCGATCACGCGTGCGCCCATGGTGATGATATGCGCGTTGTTCGACAGGGCTGCGCGTTCGGCGGAATAGGTGTCATGGGTCAGCGCCGCCCGGATGCCGGGAATTTTGTTGGCGGAAATACACACGCCAATTCCGGTTCCACAGCACAGAATGCCCCGGTCGAATTCACCGCTCAGAACCGCCAGCGATACGCGCTCGCTCAGTTCGGAATACAGTTCGGCCCGTTCATCTTCGGGATGGGACATGTCGACGACGACATGGCGTCCAAGCGTCGAGAGATGCTGGGTCAGAAGTCTCGCCAGACCTTCGCCGGCGCTGTCTCCACCAATGGCAATACGCATGGTCATTTTCCTGTTCTTGCGTTCAGGCGACCGTTCAGGCCGCTATTTTGTCCGAAACCAGATCACGCACACTGTCGATGAGAGCCATGAAGTCCGTCGCCTTCCAGGCCGCCCGCCCGATGAACACACCATCCACATCCGCAAGTTCGACATAGCTGCGGATGTTGTCCCGCGAGACGCTCCCGCCATAAAGCAGCGGGATGCGCGCGCCCTCCGCACCTGCGAGGTCCTGCACGACGCGCCGGAGCCGGGTGTGAACATCCGAGACGAAGCCTGCGTCCGCCGGGCGGCCGGAAGCTCCGATGGCCCAGACCGGCTCATAGGCAATCAGGACATGCGCCAGATCGTTTCGCGCCACACCATGCAGTGCGATCTTGGTCTGCCGGGCCAGCGTTTCGTGCGAGACACCAAACTCGTACTCGTTCAGCGTATCGCCGATGCAGATGAGCGGGCGTAATCCGTGGCGGAGGGCTGCGTGAACCTTCAGGTTAACGGTCCAGTCCGTCTCGCCGAAATGCTGGCGACGTTCGGAGTGACCGATTTCCACCATCGAAGCGCCGCAGCCCCGGATCATCTCCGGCGATACTTCGCCCGTCCAGGAACCGCTGTCTTCCCAGTGCATGTTCTGCGCGCCCACCATCAGGGCGCTGTCTTCCAGCACGGTGCAGACATCCTTCAGAGATGTGAAAGGCGGGATGACGAAAGGCTGGATCCCCTGCGGCGGAACAAATCCTTCAAGGGCCTGCGCTGAAGCGATGGCCTCGGCGGGTCCCTTGTTCATCTTCCAGCTCGTTCCGATCCAGACCTGATCCATTTCCGACCTTCCGAGAGGCTGAATGTTCATCCCGATTCTCCGTGTTGCAGACCGGCATATGTTAGCTTGAGCGTTAAAGCATAACATAAAAGAGTTACCAATACCAAAAATAACGATACAAAATTTAGGAAGTTCAGAAGAAAAATCCTCTTTGAGGGCGATTTTCTTCTGAATTCTTGGGAAACCCGCTCTGCTTTATAATCACATAAAAATGTTACGCTGCGCGCTCCAGCAGGACCGCTTCGGTCACTACGCTATCCAGATCCGCCTCTCTGAGGGGCGGTACGCCCTGAGCGCCCAGTTTTTCATGATAGAGATGTGTTGCTTCTTTTGCCGACAGCGCGCCGTCGGTCACGCTGCGCATGGCCTCGATCAGCAGAAGCGGGTCATCGGCATCCACGATCTTGCGGCCGAAAAGCGCTGCGCGCGCACCACAGCACTGCGCCTGATGGATCAGTTCCAGACAGTCGCGCGTTGTTCCGCTGCTGCCCCCCATGATGCCTACGATCACGGAAGGGTCGAACGCACAGAGTTCGCTCAGGGCATCCGCACCGTTGAAGGGCACCTTGAGGAAAATGGGGCGTTCTTCACGCCGCAAACCTGCCAGACAGCGGACGATCATGTCGTTTAGATAAAAGCCGCGATCCGCCTGTGCGATCCGGCCTTCATTGGGATTGAAGACTTCAAGGAAATACGAAAAGCGGCTTTCTTCGGCTTCTTCCCGAAAGCGGGCGAATTCTTCCAGCGCGAAGCTGTCCTGCTCGGCGTCGCCGTTGAAGGTCATAGAATATAGTCCAAGGCTGGTCTGCGCTTTTTTCAGCGATGCCGAGCGAAACGGAACGGATTTCTGGGACTGGTAGGACCCACCCCGTCCACGCCACAGATCCGTCGTGTCATTGGCTCGGATCGCGGACTGGATCCGGGTTCCGGCAAAACCGTCTTCCGCGATCAGGGTCTCCAGAATGGAGGCCGACGTCAGCATGATGTCCACGATGTCCTGCTGGAGGATGCCGTGGATCACGTCGACATATTCGCGGCGCGTTCGGAAACGGGAATGACCCTGTCTGGGGTCGCGACGCAGGCCTGTGGCGCTGACGCCCGCGGCCATGTCGGAATCCTTGGCATCTGCGAGAATGAAATCCGTACGGTCGTCCTGACCGGCCAGCATGCGCGCGATTTTTTCTTCGTAACGGTTCATGGTTCAGGCTCTCAGGGCTGTCTGTGAGGGGGAGGTGTCGGGGAGGTCGCCCTTCAGGTTGTGGCGCTCCTGCGCTTCTTTCCAGGCGGCGCGGCACTGCCGGTCCGTTTCCTGTGCGCTCCATCCGAGAGCTGCACCCACGACACCGCCCACCTCGAGAACGACGTCGGGTGTGAGGAGGCCGCTCAGGGCAACCGGCGTCCGGCGAAAGAGAACATCGGAAAGGGTGCGGACCAGTTCTTCCGAAGTGATGAAGGCCAGTTCGCGACGTGTGTAGGTCGGGAGTGTCCGCAATGGCGCGTCGGCTTCCTTCTGGCAGAACACTGCAAAAGCGCGGGCGCGCGATCCGTACCGTTCCAACAGAATTCCGGCCCTCTGGCGCGGCATGCCATAGGTCACGAAAAACTCGTCCAGATACGCGGAATAGCGCTCCGGCGCCGGATAATCGCGGCCGCCGCCAATCGGGAAAGTCTTTGTGGAGAGGTGCCGTGCAGCGCCCAGCGTTTCAAGCAGCCGGTCTGCAACCTCTTCGGCCAGTCCACGGAATGTCGTCCATTTCCCGCCAACCAAGGATAGCAGCGGCGTGTCTCCAAGCCGGTTTTCATGCACGATATGATCGCGGCTGATGGCTCCGGGATCAGACGCATCGGTCGCGGGGAGGGGGCGGACGCCACTGTAGCGGTAAACTACGTCATCAGAACTGAAGCTGAAGCCGGGGAACAGATCCGCGACCATTCGCAGCATGTATTCCTGTTCGTCATCGGTGCAGATGGCGGTATCGGGATCTTCGATCCGGATATCCGTCGAGCCGACCAGAACGTGACCGTAAAACGGATAGGCCAGACAGATCCGTCCGTCCGGCGTTCCGAAATACATCATGCGTCCTTTGAGTTCGCGCAGAAGCCCGTCATGCCGCAACAGCAAATGCGAGCCCTTCGTGCCGCCGATATAACGCGTCGTCTCGCCGAGGACGGCATTGATGCGATCGATCCACGCGCCTCCCGCATTCACAAGCGCCCGTGTCCGGACATTGCGTGTCTCTCCGGTGATGCTGTCTCTGAGATGAAGAATACCATCGGCAAATGAAACCGGAACGGTATAGGTCGCAATCCCGCAGCCGGTCCCGACATTCAGCCCGTCCTGCACACATTCATAACCAAGCCGTTCGGGCTGGGTGATGGCCGCGTCATAATATTGTGCGGTGGCGAGAACGTCCGTCGCCATATGTGGCCATTCTTCCCGCGTTCTGCGATTGAGGAACAGGCTGTGTCGAGGCATGACACGTGCGCGCCGTCCCAGAAAATCATAGATCTGAAGTCCGGCTTCCAGCACCAGAGCCCCCCGGTCCGTCATTTTTCCGCCCAGACGCAGGAATTTCCTTAAAGACGGGACGATGCCGCCGAACCAGGAGCGGATTGGCAGAACCGTTGGCAAGGGTTTGACCACATGCGGCGCATTCCGTAGCAGAAGATTGCGCTCCAGAGTGGACTGCGCAACCAGGCGGAATTCACCCGTTTCGAGATATTTGATTCCGCCATGGATCAGCCGCGAGGGCGCGCAGGAAGCACCAGAACAGATGTCGCTCCGATCAACGAGCAGGACGCGCAGATCCTGTAGGGCCAGTTCGCGAAACAGCCCGGCTCCGTTGATGCCGGCGCCTATGATGACGACATCGAACTCCGCGTTATCGCGGATATCTTTCAGTCCACTCATGGCCGTGCTCCCTGTGTCATGGTGCCGGCCATCGCGTAGTTCAGAACCGGTCCGGCCTCCACGAGATCGTTTTCGCGAGATCGTTCTGTCGTGGCAGGCTTCAAGGAGGATGTTCCGCCATCATAAAGATCTGACCAGAACGGCCTCATGGCTTGTGTCAGTGCGACATAGCGGCGATAAATTCCCTCATAGACGCGTTCGCGGTCCGGCTGCGGTCTGTAGGTGTGCATCGGCACGTCCTGCGCGGCCACGGCATCTTCAAGGTTTGCGTATAATCCTACGGCAACACTCGCTGTCAGAGCCGCGCCGAGTGCTCCGGCCTCGCGAACTTCAGGGATGCGGACAGGCATGCCCAGAATATCCGCGAACATCTGGGCGATAGCAGGCTGTCCGCTTCCACCTCCCGAAATTCCGATCCTGCGGACGGGTCCGGTCTGTTTGAGGGCATCGACATGTTCGCGATGATTGAAGACAGTGCCTTCCACCATTGCCTGAAACAGGTCCGCCCGATCATGCCAGGACTGTACGCCGAACAGGGACGCGCTGGCGGGTGCGTCATAGGGCGAGCCGAACAGGAACGGGTGATACAGCGGAACCGCAGGACGGGTTCCCGGCTGGGACAGGCGCGCTTCTATTTCCGCAGAAAGGACACGGGCCGCGTCCTGATCTCCGGGCATGAGGATTTTTGCCAGCCATTCGAGATTGCTCGAAGACGCCGGAGAAATCGCCATGCAGTTCCACAGGCCGCGACGATATCCTGCCCGACAGGCCCAGCCTTCCCCGACGACAGGCCGGTCGCGAAAAACCTCGTTGATCGAAAAGGTTCCAGCCGTGATCGACAGATCGCCTGCTCTGGTATGGCCCAGACCGACGGCTGCGGCCGTCACATCATGCAATCCGACCGAAACGGGCGTGCCGGCCACAAGTCCCGTCAGCGCTGCGGCTTCGGCGGTCACAACGCCACCCTGCTCACAGGAGAGACGCATTTCCGGCAGCGCAGCCCGAATGTCCGCAAGGCCCAGAACATCCAGCAGGTCGTCGCTGTAATCCTGCGTGTACAGATCGGTGAAAGACGTGCTGGCCTCGGTCAGATCCGTCGCGATTTCACCCGTCAGACAATAACGGATCCAGTCTTTGGCAAAAATCACGGCCCCGATTGCCTGATACCGTTCCGGTTCGTTGTCCCGGATCCAGGCGAGCAGGGTATTCGCCGAATAGATATACGGACGCTGCCCCGCGATCGGGAGCGTCAGATCGGAAATACCGTCACGCTTCCATCGATCGTGAATGGCCGTCGCCCGACTGTCGAGCGACATGATGCCCCGACCAAGTGGATTTCTTGAGCGGTCAAGTAGAAAAACACCATCCCCGTGCGCGGTGACACCGACAGAGGCAATGGCATTTCCGTCCAGCCCCGCGGTGCTCAGCGCATCGCGAATGGACCCAATAACGGCCTGCCACGCTTCGTGCATATCGCGCTCGACATGGTGCGGGCGCTCCATGTGCTGTGCAACACGGCGTCGCCCTGTTCCGACGATGGCCCCTGTGGACGAAAACACAACGGCTTTGGTCGTGGTGGAACCGCTATCGATTCCGATGATGAAATCCCGGCGCATTTCTGGCCCTCCAGACGGCTTCAGTGTCAGGGACACGCAAATTCGAAGGACAGCCATATCACCGATTGCGAGATATAGAACACATATATCTGTGATATTTTAAGATTTAGTGTGACTTATCACGCTGATGCCCCGATGACGGGCCAGAAATCTGATCTGCTGCGGATAACCTGCACGGTTGTCATCACAGCAACCGTGAGCCATAAAAACAGGGAATGCTTCTTCTTGAGTGGATGCAAAAAGAAGCGCGTCTTACTGCCCGCAATCAGGCACTGATATGTCCATCCATCGCCTGTTTTTCTAACTGTTTGGGACTGATTACATATGAAAATAGCTGACTGGATGGTGGAATCAGGCGTTGCGTTTGGAACGAGCGGCGCACGTGGACTTGTGACGTCCATGACGGATGCTGTCTGTTTTGCGTATACCGTCGGCTATCTCAAACATTTACGGACGTTGGGAGAGTTTACTCCCGGCACATCCGTCGCCATTGCCGGAGACTTGCGACCGAGTACGCCGCGCATTTTGCGCGCCTGTGCGGCTGCCATTCTCTGGATGGAAGGCCAGCCTGTAAACTGCGGCTTTGTGCCGACGCCTGCTCTGAGCCTTTATGCGTTTGGCAGGGGTATTCCGTCCCTTATGGTGACGGGAAGCCATATTCCGGACGACCGGAACGGCATCAAGTTCAACCGTGCGCGCGGCGAATTTCTTAAAAGCGACGAAGCGGCCATGCGGCATGAGGACGTCACGCTTCCGGAAGGCTGGTTTGATGAGCAGGGCGCGCTGAAAATTGAGGTCACAGTTCCGCCTCTGACTGATGTGCTACCGGAATATGTCGCCAGATATGTCGATTTCTTTGGTCCGACAGCGCTTTCAGGCCTGAAACTCGGAGTCTATCAGCATTCTGCCGTGGGGCGTGACGTTCTGGTGTCCGTCGTCGAGGCCCTCGGGGGTGAAGCCCATCCTCTGGGACGCTCCGACGTGTTCGTTTCGGTCGATACGGAAGCTGTGCGCCCGGAAGATGTCGTTCTAGCGCGGGACTGGGCACAGACCGGACAGTTCGATGCGATCCTGACGACGGATGGTGATTCCGATCGTCCGCTGCTGGCGGATCAGAATGGTCGCTGGCTCCGGGGGGATGTGCTGGGTATTCTCGCGGCCCGCAAACTCGGCGCCGTATCCGTCACAACGCCCGTCAGCAGCAATACGGCGCTGGAAGCGTCCGGCGTTGCGCCCTTCGTTCAAAGAACGCGCATTGGCTCGCCGTTTGTCGTGTCAGGCATGACGGATGCTGTGGAAAAGGGAAATGTTCCGTCCGTTGGTTATGAAGCCAATGGGGGCTTTCTGCTTGCCAGCGATATCGAGCATGGCGGCCGACGTCTCGTGGCTTTGCCGACGCGCGATGCCGTCCTGCCGATGCTCTGTGCGCTGGTTTCCGCCAGAAGCGGGCAGAGCGGGCTTGCGGAACTGCTTGAGACACTTCCGCCCCGTTTCACGGTGAGCGACCGTCTAAAAGATGTCCCCACAGAGCAGAGCAAGGCCCGTTTGGCCCTCCTGCGCGAGGATGTTCCTGCTATGAGTGGCGCTTTGGGCTTCGTGGAGGCCTGTGGGCCTGTCGCGACCGTCGATGAGACGGACGGTATCCGGATGACGTTCGAACGTGGTGACATCATTCATCTGCGGCCATCCGGGAATGCGCCGGAATTGCGGGTATATGTTGAGTCGGCGACCTCCGAACGGGCCGAAGAACTCCTGACACTGGGTCTTGAATCTGTCAGGCGCTGGATGGTGTAGGCTACAGGCCCCTGATCAGGCTTTGCACCTCATCAGGGGCTTTGTCTGATCAGTGAGGATTGAACGCCGGAAAGGCGGGACCATAAACGGCGGCGGGGCCATTCATGATGCCGATCTTTCCGCGGACACCATAAGTCTGGGCTGGAAACTGGATGGTGCTGTAGGGACTGTCGCTTTGGACCCAGTAATCACTGCTGGCCTTGCCGCCAGACTGGTTGACAAGAACGATCGATCCGGTGGTCATGTAAAGAGACCCTGCTGGTTTTCCGACCAAGGCGTGCAATCGGATCGGAGGCGTCTGCGGAGGAGCAAGTTCGATATGCCCGTCGAACGTCCACGGACCGGAAATGAAGGCGGTTGTCGCATTATAATCGAGACGTGATGCGAGCCAGTCCAACTCCATGCCGCCTTCATCATCGACGCCGAGTGTGTTGTTGAAAACATTGACGTCTTCCAACGCAATCCGCTCACCGGCATCCGAGGGGTTGGGAATGGTATAGATCCCCGTCGCGTTATTATGGATCTGAACATGCGAGAGACCGAAAACATAGGCATGGTTCCCGAAAGTCAGTCCCCGCCGAAAGCCTGAAATGGAGACGTTTTCCAGCGTAATTGCAGCGGCACGAATGTTATCATCATCTTTGTTGTCCAGAACGATTCCGTCTGCTTTGGACTGACCGGTCAGAACAAGATGATCGATGCTGTTAGAGGCAGTATCGTAACTTTCCGGCTGCCCTTTCCCGTCTGATGAGACAAGAATTGCAGGTTGCCCATCGGGAAGGCTGGAAGCGTCCAATACGCCATTGGTCAGAGTTGTCGTGAGCGGATTGAGGTGCAGGGTGTTCTGAAGTCTGTAAACCCGTCCGTTCAGATCGACCCGACAATGGGCTGGCCATGCGGGACAGGCTGCGATCATCGCGGCCGGATCATTCGGACGGGCAATGGCAGGAGAAGTGGAAATCGACACTGCCACCATGCTGGCGACCGCGAGGATCTTCAGTAAGTGAACTTGCATGGCGGTCTGTCTTCCTACTTACAAAAAAACGTCTGTCAGGAAAGAATTTTTCCTGCCCTATGCCGGGCTGCCTTACTGGCCGCCTGGCAGAAATATCCAGACAATCGCCCCTGAAGCATCTTGAAATAATAGGCTGTCATTTCAGATCGTCTGCGGATGATGCTGAGACAGATCCCTCCGAAGGGGCGGATAAAGAATGTCATGACTGTTTTCAGGGCTGCACGGTTCTTGCGAAGGACGTACCCCATCCCAATGCCATAGTCATAGGCCCGTTCACGGTTGAGAGTGGGTGGTTTGTCCATATGGCGGACCAGAAGGGCGCGATCGTGGTACCCTTTCGATCCTACCGCCATCAGGCGGAGGGCAAGGTCGGGGCCCTCTGCAGACCCAAATGGGGCGCCAATCCCCAGATCTTCATCGAACCCATTGATTTTTTCAAACGTGTTGCGCGGCATGAAAAAATTGAACTCGATTAGCCCAGTCCAGATGTTATGCTGGTTCAGATTCTGGCTTTTTCTCAGCCAGCGCCCCATGGCTGTGGGGGCGCCGTCCAGATTGAGCACGGCACCAGTAATGAAGCCTGTATCATCTGTTTTGCGGAAATAGGCGTTCACCCGTTCCAGCGTGTCGGGCTCGTAAATGCAGTCGTCGTCCGGAAAGGCTATGAGGTCGCCCACTGCGAGGTTCGCGCCAAAATTGCGAGCATAACGCAGTCCGTTGATCTCGGGGCGAAGGTGTTTCAAAGGCCATTTGGCGCTGTATCGAGCGACAAGATCTTCGTAGATGTCCGATTGACTCTGATCGACCAGAATGACTTCGAAATCTTTGAACGTCTGTTTCTCTAGCCCCTGCATGAAGGCCTCGACTTCGGCAGGGCGGGCCAGAGTCGAGACAACCAAGGAGAATCGCATCTCAGGAAGCCTTTTTATTTGAATGAAGTGTTGCAGCTCGTTCTGGCGTAATGCGGTTCCTCAGCAGGTCACCAAGTCCGATCAGATTGCCTAGCAAACGGCCTTTGCGGTCGATGTAATATTCGGGTCTGAATGATTTCAGGGTGTTAATAACGAGATGCCGCCCTGCGCTTTTCAGGGCGTTGGACCAGGGATACGTTCCTTTCTGGGCCAAATAGATGCAGTTGATGATCTGGGAGTAACCCAGCCGCAGTTCGGAGCCTTTCCCGGTCTTGTTGCCAAGGTGCACACCTTGCGCGCTGTTGACCTTGACGACCCTGCCGTGGGGCAGAAGAGAGCGGGAAAAATCTATGTCTTCATACCAGGAATAGAGAGGGAGTCTTTCATCGAAGCGCGCGCCAAGACGTTTTATGGCGGCGCAACGGAACGCCATGTTGCAGCCGTAAGTGTTGAAAGCATCTTCGATTTTAGAAACTGCCGCTGTGTCAGCTTGAGCGTTCAGACGGTTTGCATCTTCAATCAGCAGACCGGGCCCTTGTGCGCCATCCGCTAGAACGTGTCCTGTTGCGCCCAGAATATTGGGATTGTCACGAAATGCTTCGATGATACGGGCGATATATGTCGGGTGGGGGAAAAAATCGTCATCGAAAAACAGGACGATATCTTCGTCTTTAAGGCGGTCAAGGATGACATTGCGCTGAACGGCAGCTCCCTGATGCCCGGTGACGAATTCGACTGAAGCCATGTCCCGAAGCGTCTGGGGAATAGCGGAAATATCGTCCGGTTTAGCGTAACTGATGATGATTCTGTGCGGTTTGACGGTTTGATGAGCCAGTTGACGCACGAGTTCGGCCAGAATTGTTGGACGGCTACTGGTGGCGATACCCACGACGACCTGCATTTTTTCTGTAAAAAGAACAGTCTCTTCAGTGTTCGTGGGTATCGGCTGCATCTGTCGGTTGTCCTCATGAGAACCGTGAGGGCAGAGGAGGTCTGCCGAGGGCATCTGGGTTGTATCGGGGGTCATGAATTAATTCGATCCGACGTTTACAATACGGTTGCCACGCTGTTGCGCTAGGGAGACGAGCACGTCGCGGGCTTTTGTAGCGTGTGTCATATCGAGGTAAACGGAACATGAATGATCGTTGTTACGGATCGTCAGATTGTAGCGACTATTGACGATTGTTATAAAACGACTGTTGGCATTCCATAGAGCCATGTGGCTAAGTGCGGATGTAGGAACCGGATCAGACGCGAAAAGGCGTTTCGAGGCTCCATCCATGACTGTGCACCATAAGACCATCTTTCTTGGGGAAAGGCCTGCGCTCTCGTCCTGTGCATAGGCAGGTACGATGGCAGCGATGCCAATCATTATCGCCAATAGGCGGGAAGCTGTCAGCATTTGGCAGATTCCTCGCGCATGATGTCTAGGAGCTGTCTTGCGGCGATCGTCCAGCGGTATTTCTGAACCTGTTCGTAACCCGCGCGGCGAAGGTCATTGGCGCGCTCGTGATTGTCGAGCAATTCAATGACACGCGCCGTCAGATCGGCGGGGGCTCGACCGAACAGGGCGGCTTGACCGCATACTTCGCGCAAGACGGGAATATCGCGTGCAACAACTGGACAACCGGCTGCCATAGCTTCTACGGGCGGGAGGCCGAAACCTTCATAGATGGACGGAAAGACAAAACAGGCGGCTTCGCTATAGAGCGCGTGCAGCTCCGCATCCGTGACCCTGCCGACATAGGTTGCGTGTTGCAGATCAGGAGCGCCTGCGCTGAAAACCCGTCCGTTCATTCCACCGCTGATGACGAGTTTGATCCCGCGCTGACCCAGCGTTGCGGCGAGGTGATCAAGGGCTGCAAAATCTTTGTGAGGTGCTTTGTTGCCAACTGCCAGAACGTATTTTCCGCTTTCCAGACCATGGGTCTCTAAAATGGATCTGTCCGCCGCAATACGGGTGGCATGATCCGCACCCTCGGTGATGACGCTGATACGTGCAGGATCGATCTTTAAATGACGTGCGATGTCATTTCTGGAAAACTCTGAGACCGTAACGATGCGCGTTTTGCCCAATGCCAGAAGGCGATGCAAAATCTTGTAATAGGCGCGAAACTGACGCGAGTAAGACTGTGGCGTTGAAAAGACACCGGCATCATGAATGACAACCAGTTGTCGACTATGCCGCGATGACAGGCGAAGAGGGGCCGTATTGCCCAGATTCACGAGTAATCCTGATGCCGCGGCTTTTGGTAGATCAATCTGTTCCCAGATCTGCCCCTGGAACCGGCCACAGGAACGTGCAGGAAAACCAAGATCGACAGACACTGAAGTCCCGGGATTTGTCCGGGGTGTCAGGAGTTCTGGGGGTGGCAGATCCGCAGGCCAGATTTCCGAAAGGGCACGCGTAATTTCCGTCGCAAAACGCTGAACGCCACTGAGCGACTGGACGGAAAAGCGTCCGTTAAGGAAAAATTTGCTCATTGGAGAAACAGCCATTACGAAGAAGAAACAAGTTTGCGATAGTGTGAATAATCACCCATACGAAGGCTTTCTTCCGGTCGCAGGTTTTCGATATCGACAAAGGTCAGGACCGCGCCCAGACAGTTTGCGTGATGTGTCCGCAAAATTCTCTGCGTTTCGATCACGGCACTTGCGGATGTCTGATGCCATTTGACGGCGATGATGACACCTTCGGCAAAGGACGCCAGAACGCCCGCTTCGGGAAAGCTCAGAATGGGTGGCGTATCGATAATGATCTGATCGTATTCGCCGCGATGCTTCTCCAGAAATTCTCCGAGGGCGCCGAAATTCAGGACGCCGGGTTCGCCTGTCTGGCTGGCGACGAAAATATCCAGCCCCGGGAGGGCATCATGGATGAAACCTTCTTCGTGTGCTCTGAGGTCGAGCGCCCGCAGGACGCTGGGCCGATGGGCATCACAGTCGATCAGAAGAGCGCGTTTGCCGAGTGCCCCGATGCTGGCAGCCAGCGAAATAGCGAGCGTGGTCTTTCCTTCGCCGCTCTCCGCAGAGGTGATGACCGTGATCTTCGTACGGATCGAGGGATTGCCGAAGGTCAGGATAGCCCGCATGGAGTTGAGCATCCGGCCATACAGGGAGTCTCCGGATGTCAGTTGTTCGCGAAGCGAGCCTCTGAAACGCGGGAGTGCGCCGAGCCCGAACAGTCGTGTCTGCTGCTCCAGTTCGGCGAGCGTCCGCAGACTGCTGCGGGAGCGGTCACGTAGAAGGGCCGCACCAGCGCCCAGCCCCAGAGAAACCAAGAACAACAATATGCCATACTGCTTCTTGGGCGGCCCCGCCGGCCCCAGAGGCTGGTTTGCCGGTGTAATCAGGCGCGCCTCTGCCTGCTGAATGGTGGTTTCTGCGGACACCTGACCAAGGCGTGAGAGGTAGTCACGATACAGGGTCTGTGCCGCAGTTGCTTCCCCCACAAGCTGGCGAAGCCGGATGTCTGCGTGTTCTTCCTCCGTGACATTCGCCTGCAGGGCGTTGGTGCGCTCTTTTAAAGCATTGACCCGCTGCTGGGCAGCGTCCGCTTCGTAACGCAAATTCTGAAGAAGTTTCTGGCTCTCTGCCGCAATCTGGGCATCGATGCGTGCGGCCTGGGCGCGGGCTGCGACCAGCTCCGGGTTCTGTTCCAGTGCCGTGGATGCGAGTGTCGAAATACGGGCGTTGATCTGGGTCTGCTGAAGTCTGAGGCCTTGAATCAGGGGGGAGGCGGTGATGGCAGTAATGGTTCCAACGTTACCGCTAGAAGCAGCCTCGTGATAAATAGCCTGTTTGCTCGCCAGATCTGCTTCTGCTTCGCCGAGTTCATGATTCATCTGTGTCAGATGAAGGTCATTGGGTGTGGCAGGCAGTGCAATACGGGCCGTCCGACCAGAATCGCCGCCCGAATCATCGCCCAACAGGTAGAGATTATGCTCCTGCCTGTACCGCGAGAGTTCCTGTTCGGCTTGGATTGATCTTTGGCGCAGGGGAGCGATCTGTTCCTCCAGAAGGAGGCTCGCGTTCCGTGCGGCCTGAATCTTGGCCTGTTGCTCGAAATCGAGATAGGCTTTGACGTAGCCGTTAGCGATGGCGGGCGCCAAATCAGGACCTGCAGATCGTGCAGTAATTCCTATGATCGCGGAGCGCCCATCATTGCTGATGTGAACTTTCCCCATGAGCAGACCGGAAACCACCTCGTTACGTTGCTGCGGCGTCAGAGGAGGGGAGGCTTTTTGAAGGCCAAATCTTTTCTTGAGTTGTGATAGAAAAGAAGGATTCAAAGCCTTGACGTATTCAGGAGTGTCCGCGAGGTGCAATCGTTGCGTCACCATCAGGGCAATGGTTGGGCTTTTGAGGATATCAATCTGGGTATTAAGGGCGACCAGATCCAGAGCACGGTCTGCATAAGGACTGAGTTCCGATGGGGAAATCATGCCTCGTGCACCGATCGCAATTTCGGCGACAGATTCGTAGTAGGGCTTCAGTGTCGCAATAGCGGCCGCTCCCAGAAGGAAAGTGCCGCCCGCAACGGAACACATCAGAAGTTTGTGTTGGCGCAGGATGGAGAAAATTCTACCGAAACCGGCGAATTCCTGCTCGGGGGCAGGACCAATGTCCATCGGGGAATATTGTTGTGGGGGCATTGCACCGGAAATCTGGCTCATGAGTGATGTGTCCTGCTCACCGTGCGCCGCGTCTCAGGAAAACGGCGGGTAGGGTTTTCGCAAGAATTGCGATATCGTGCCACAAAGTCCAGTTACGCACATACCATCGATCCAGCTGGACGCGTTCAGCATAGCCGGTATCGCTTCTGCCACTGACCTGCCACAGCCCGGTAATTCCAGGACGGATGGCTTGGTAATAATCGAAATTCTCGCCGTAATGACGGACTTCTGCCTGAACGATGGGTCGTGGCCCGACCAGGCTCATATCGCCGCGTAATACGTTGAGGAGCTGCGGCAGTTCATCAAGGCTCGTTTTCCTGATGAAGTGACCAACCCGGGTGATTCTGGGATCATTGCGAAGTTTCTGGGTTTCCTGCCATTCGGCCGCGGCAAGAGGATCGGTCTCCAGAAGCTGCTTCAGCAGTTCATCGGAATTCTTCGCCATTGAGCGGAATTTCAGACATTTGAACTCACGCCCGTTCTGGCCAATCCGTCGATGACCATAGATTGGCTGACCACCGTCCAGAGCAATCAGGACATAGAGGATCACATAAACGGGCAGGACCAGAATGAAGAGAAGCAGGGCGGCGAGGAAATCAAAGGTGAATTTGAGCCTGCGCTGAAGCGGATTTTCCAGATTGCTCTTGTAGGACAGAATAATGGTGTCGTGGCTGAAATAGGACGATTGTGTCAGGCCATGCGTGGGCATCCCGGAAATCTGCGGGATCAGCGCAAAAGGAACACGCCGACGCGTCAGCCACTCGATGATATCGCGTGAATACGTGTCGGTCGGGTCGAGGCAGAGGAGAAACTGAAACCTCGAAGATGCATTCGCATTTTCAGAAGCCAGCAGAGACCCTATTGCGGCTTCGGGGCTCAGGGATCCGATGATTTCGTAGCTGGAGAGCGTTTCGCTGGCCAGAACATGACGTACCTGAGCAGTTTCGGTCTCGTTTCCGATCAGAACCGTAGGAATTTGCCATAAACGCAGTGTGTGGAGAATGCGCCTAGCGCACTGCCGCATGAATTCGCCAAAGAAGGGAAAGATAATCCAAGGCAGCAGAAGCGCAGAGCGCGGTCCGGAAATCTGAAAGGCGAAGGCCCAGAAACCTGTCGCCAGCAAGGCACAGAAAGCGGCTGTGATCAGGCGCCCGAACTCACTCCAGAACGGAAACCGGATGCGGTATTCTCCGCTCGCAAACATATAGAGGAGAACGCCGAGGCAGATGGGCATAAGAGAGCCCATCGTGTGCACCGCGTTGATACGGGCATCCAGAAAAGCTGGGTCTCCAGAGGACATGTTGTGCAGCACTGAGGCGACCCAGCTGCCAAACAGTACCGAAAAGCATAAAGCGATCACGTCACTTACAAGAAAGACGAAAAAAATCCTTGATGAGCGATCAGATGTTAATCGGGAGCGCACGCCGTCGGGCGCAGTTAAGGCTTCCCTGTCTGGAAAAATTTCGAGAGCGTCTTGGGGGAAAGAAGAAGGAAATAGGCTCATCGGCTCTCTGCATTTCAAAGATGCTACCGGATGCGATAGCAGCGTTGTTCCCCAATTAGTCTCCGGGCGAACGGGTACAAAAATAACGATCTCTCGGTAATTAAGACTTTTTATAGACACAAAAACATATGTACGTCTACAATATTGACAATTAATAAATCGTCATAGCGTATATGTCTCATATCTGTCGCTATTGCTGCAATCGAAGCATTTCTGGGTGGATCTTTTTCTGTTAGAAGAGGTCCTATGTTCGTGTGTCGTGAAAAAACTGGTTTGCGTCTGTTTTTTGCGCTTGAGATCGGGATCGCCTCGCAGTTCTCCCTGTTTCTGAGCGGGGCGGCGCATGCGCAGGTCGTGACACAGAATCTCTCTGCGCTGGGAAGCGCCGAAGACGGCCTTTCTGTCGATGCGTTTCAGTCTGATACGGATCGTCGCTATGGATCACAGGGTTTGCAATATGGGCCTTGGGCGATTAGTGGAGGGGCGTCCGAAGGATGGGGCTATACCAACAATGCCGACCAGATGATGGGCGGGGTTCCAAGTGCAGCCAGTGTAACCAATGCCAATCTTGAAGGACTGCTGACCCAAAATCGAAGACTGCTTGATATCGGGGCTACCGTTAGCCAGCAGTATTATCCGGAGCGAAAATTACAGAACCAGACGAACTGGACGGCCTTTCTGCGCGGATATGAAAAGATCGGCCGCCATCGCCTCTCTTATCGATTTGATCATGAGAAGATGACCCAGATGCCATCTGATCTGGGGGCTGCTGAGGTCAACCAGCCCATTCCTTATTTTACGGAAGATCTCAGTCTGGATGATAGGATCGAGACGCGCGGAAGATTGTCGATCATTCCGAACTTCGATCTGAAGCGTTTCCTTTTCACAGACCTTCCAGGCGATAACATCTATCTGCATCAGTCCTACCGTGACCGGCTCCTTTTCTCTGAAGGCGTTGGGGTGCGCTACAGCCTTGCGGAAGGCAGCGATCTGTTGCTGATCGGGCAGGGTGTTGAGATCCGGTACTCCAATAACCGGTTTCATCTTCCTTCACGAGATTCCAACGGTTTTTCAGCTCTGCTCGGCTATGATTATGAAATGCCGGGTCCTTTCAGTATTCGTGTTTTGGGGGGGTATCAGAATCGATTCTATAAGGTCTCAGCCTATAAAACCCTCAATACGTTTTATGCAGAGCTGCGTGGGACATGGACCCCTACACGCATGACGCGAGTGTCTCTGACCGTATCACGTGGAATTTCTGACAGTGCTTTTGAAAGCGTGATCGGTTTTGTTTATACGACCGCTGCTCTTGATATCCGTCAGGTCTATTCCCGTAATGTCGTTCTGCACGCCGGCTTCCAGATTCAACAGGGCGGAGCTGGACAGAGCCCGGCTATCTTCAACAATACCCCGTTATATCAGACGATGACGTCCCAGTTGAATGCCAACTTCAACGTTGGCGTGGACTGGGCATTGGACCAGCATTTTTCTCTTGAGGCTTCAAACGTCTATCGAAATACGAATGCTTCGGGGAGCAGCCGATACAGCATCGATATGGCTATGATAAGTGTGAAATATCAATTATGATAAAGTTCTCATCATGACAGAAATCTCCCGAATGTCGCTGTTACAGAGTGTGCGGAAATATATCCTTTTTCCCATATCGGGCATTGCTCTGGCGGCCTGTAGCCCGGGTGCCGGTCTTTCCCCGGTTCCTGTCTACGACCCAGTGCAGTATCGTCTTGGAACCGATGACGAGGTGCGTCTGATAACCTACGGGCAGGACCAGCTGACCTCTGATTTTCGAATCGACAGTGCAGGCGACATTGATATCCCGTTACTCGGGAACGTTCATGCGTCGGGTCTGACCACGGAACAGCTTGGCCAACAGGTTACAGCGGCTCTGCGACAGAAAGCCATTCTCCGGGATGCGAAGATTGCGGTTCAGGTTACGGCCTACCGTTTGATTTCAATAATCGGCGAAGTCGAACATCCGGGGCAATATGCGTATCAGCCGGGCATGACGATGCTTTCCGCTGTCGCTGCGGCTGGTGGGTTCACTTACCGGTCGTGGGAGCGATATGCCTACACAATCCGCCAAGAGGGAAATTATACGGTCGCCGGACTGCTTTATCCCCAGAATTTCGTAAAGCCGGGGGATGTCATCAAGGTATACGAACGGCATTTCTGATGCCGGGCGTCGCAGGCTCTTACTGGGTTGTTACTCTCAAGTGGCAACAGCTCAGGAAAAGAGCCAGTAACCGCCAGCGATCCAGATGAATGTTCCCAGAAACGCCGCAAGTCCAATTCCGCTGCCAGCGATGGGCGATGTATCTTCCACCGAAGCGGGTTTCGTTGAATGAGTGCAGGCACCTGTCATTGACTGGCGTTCGATGGCAGCAGAATGAGAAAAAAGAGACATGGAATCCATCCGAGTTGCGATCGTACATGAATGGCTTGAAAATTGGGCCGGCTCCGAGCTTGTCATCGAGCAATTAATTAAGTGTTACCCGGATGCAAAAATCTTTGCCGTGGTGGATTTTTTGTCTCCAAAAGACCGGGCGCGGCTCGGTGGCCGTAAAATCCAGACGTCATTCATTCAGAAACTGCCCTTCGCACGTCGCCTTTTCAGGCATTATCTTGGTCTGATGCCGCTTGCTGTGGAGCAGTGGGATCTCAGTGGATTCGATATCGTCATCTCCAGTCATCACGCAGTGGCAAAGGGCGTCATTACAGGCCCTGATCAGTTGCATGTGTCTTATGTGCATTCGCCGATGCGGTATGCGTGGGATTTCCAGAACACCTATCTTCGCCAGAGCGGGTTGAATCGTGGCTTGCGGGGCTTCTATATCCGCTGGCTTTTCCATCGCCTGAGAAACTGGGACGTCCGTGCCGCGGCTGGAGTGGATGCGTTTATCGCCAATTCCAATTATATCGCCCGGCGGATACGAAAGACATGGCGGCGTGAGGCTGCGGTTATTCCGCCTCCCGTTAATCTGGAGCGTTTTTCGGTCGCACAGGTGAAAAAGGATTACTACGTCGTGGTGTCGCGGCTGGTGCCTTACAAGCGGATTGATCTGGTGGTCGAAGCCTTTAGGAACATGCCTGATAAGAAACTGATCGTTATTGGCGGTGGTACAGATCTGGAACTTGTTCGGGAAAAGGCCGGAGACGCTCCAAATATCTCGATCAAGGGGCATGTGTCCGATGCCGAACTCCAGTCGACGTTAGGAGGCGCCAAGGCTTTCGTCTATGCGGGCGAAGAAGATTTCGGTATTTCGTTGGTTGAGGCACAGGCAGCAGGAACGCCGGTGATTGCTTATGGCCGCGGGGGAGCGTGCGATATCGTCCAGCCAGGTGTGACAGGTCTTCTTTTTGGCATCCAGAGCGCGGAAAGCATCGTCGCAGCTGTTCAGGAGTTCGAAGAGCATGAACAGGATATGACCCCGGAACTGTGTCATCAGAACGCTCTCCGTTTTTCGGAAGAACTGTTCCGCTCACGCTTCACATCCTTTGTCGAACAGCAATGGCAAGATTTCATGCCATCCCGGCGGAACGACAGGGTCTGATATGCCTCTGACCGCGATGGGGCTGATTTTCTGGCCCCTCAGCTTCATTTTCTTCTTTAGGAAAGATCCGCAGCGTCTCTTGGAATTGACCCTCATAGGAGGAATCTTTCAGGCGGCAGCGGTTCTGGTCATGGGAGGGCTTGGCCTGCAGCCGACAATGGCTCCGGGCATGCTCTTCATTGCGTTCATGGGTCTTCAGTTCATGCTGGGGGTCAAGTTCCCCGCGGTTGGACCGACCCTCAAATTTTGCGTGCCGCTTTTTATCTCGTTTTTCTGGGCGCTCCTTGGTTCCATTCTGCTGCCCCGTCTGTTTGAAGGGGTTGTGCTAGTTTGGCCCCAGAAAATGGACGACGTAGCCGCCCGTGTTCCGCTTGCGCCCACGCGCGGGAACATGACCCAGGATTGTTATCTGGTTTTAGATCTTGTCATGTTTGTCATGACTGTTTTTTTTCTGACCCGGCGTGAGGCTGATCCACGTCGGCTTTACAATGCCTATCTCCTGGGAGCCGCTCTGGCGTGTGGGATCGGTTTCTGGGAGATGGCGCACCGTCTGGTTGGAAGTATTCCGTTTCCGAAAGAACTTTTCTACTCCAATCCAGGCTGGGCCGTGCTCGATGGGCAGATGAGCGGCCCGGTGCCGCGCATCAATGCAACCTTCACCGAACCTTCATCCTGTGCGACATTTCTCACAGGGACGCTTTATTCAACCGTATGGTCCACTCTGAGAGGGTATGGAAACTGGGCGACACGGTTAATGATTTTCATGAGTACCCTGTGTCTGCTGATGACGACGTCGACGACGGGATATGTCGCCATGCTGGCTGGATTGGTCCTGTTGATCGTTTACGCCGTATTAAGTCGTGAGAGGCGATTGTTCCGACGTCTGATGATGTTCATTGCAGGCGGAATAGTGTGCATGGGGGTGACGACATTGGCTCTGACGGCTTTTGCGCCTGATGTTGTAAAAGCGGCGTCGGTAGTCATGCTGGAAACTCAGGACAAGAAACAGTCGGCTTCTTATGAGGAGCGGACCCAGAAGGACGCTGATTCGTACCAACTTGCATTTGACACCTATGGCCTTGGGACCGGTTGGGGCAGTGACCGTTCCTCCAGTCTTCTTCCGGGCTTTCTGGCTACGATAGGCGTTGTAGGTGTTCTGATTCTGGTGATCTGGAATGGAAGCCTGTTTCTGAAAATCTATCGCACGATCAAGGCGGCAGCGGGTGAACGATCGCTTGATGCATGGATGATCGAGGCAACATTTACTGCGTTACTCGGGCGAACGGTGGCGACCCTGATTTCAGGCCCCGTTCTGGGGACGATGGATTTTTATGTGATGCTGGCCATGCTGGTGTCATCGTTGATTCGCCTTCAGACCAAAGCGGGAAAGCGGGTGCGTGCCTGACGGCCTCATAAGTCTTATCGGGTTTTTTAGCGACTTCGGAGACGAAAATATCCTGTGGCCGGTGATGGCCCTGACTGGTCTTCTGTTGATTGTGCAGGCGCGGCGGAAAATATTTTTCCAATGGCTGGCTCTGGTGATCGTGGTGTTTGGCGGAATGCTGGTGCTCAAACTGGAGTTTGAAGCATGCGGCCGGCTTCCGGGCCAGAATCTTTACAGCCCGAGCGGGCATACAGCAGGTACGACGTTTGTCTATGGCAGCATGATTGTGCTGTTTGGCAGGCTGCCGATCGCGGGTTTTGTGGGGGCTCTGGCGATTGCACTGCTCGCTGGCGCTGCACGTGTCTGGTTGCATGTCCATTCCGTTGCCGAGGTGTGTGTGGGGGGCGCTTTGGGAATGCTGGGCGTTCTGTTGCTGACGTTTGCACGCTACCGGGAAATACAGACATCCTCGAAACAAAAGAAGCCTGATTGGTCTGTTGTAGTGCTTCTTGTGGGCCTTCTGATTGTGGCTTTGTCACTGCATGGTCTGCGGTCTCCAGCGGAAGTATGGCTTGAATATTTTTCTCACCGGTTTGTTGCGCCATTCAGGCACTGTCCTGTAACACTCTCCACAACCTGACCTTATATTTCTTCAAGTCTGGAAAAGTCCCATGAGTAAACTCGGATTCCCGTTATTTCTCCGGCCCGAGGCAAAGCTGCAAAATGCCAAGAGACTGCTGGAGCATGGAAAGGCCAGGCAGGGACTCAGACAGCTTCATACTTTGGCGACGTCAGGAAATGAGGAGGCTCAGTTTGTTCTGGGAGAGCTTTATCTGGCGGATAAAGACGTCCCTATAAACCCCGGAGAGGCCCTGCGCTGGTTTCAGAAAGCCGCAGAACATGGTCACGCCCAAGCGTGCCATAAACTGGCACAGTTGTGTTACATGGGGCTGGGTCCAGCATCCGTAGATCGCGCGACAGTTTTTGAAAGAATTCCCGAACAGGGAACGCCTGACTATGAAGGTGCCTTGCACTGGGCAGGGAAGGCCGTCGACGGCGGAGATTCCGGCGGTATGGCGATGATGGCTCATCTCCTGATGCAGGGGCCTGAAAATCTGCGCGATCCTGAAAGAGGGCGGGAGCTTTATCGCAGGGCTGCTGAGGCTGGCAATGTGCAGGGTCTTTATGGCTATGGTCTTGATCTGCTTGGAGCCGCGCAAAATGCCGCGGAGCGCGAGCAAGGTCTATCCTATATCCGCAGGGCCGCGCAGGCTGGTCTTGCGGATGCTGAACTGACTCTCGGAACCGTTTTGGAATATGAGGGCGGAAAAGACGCGCAGGCCTTCGAGCATTTCATGAAAGCTGCTGAAGATGATCGGCCTGCGGCACAGATGAAGGTTGGAATCGCCTATTATCAGGGGCGTGGCGTGGAGCGGGATGTTTCCAAAGCCGAGACGTGGTTGCGCAAAGCCGCACAGGGTGGAGAAGTTGAAGCGATTGCGTTGGTCGGAGATATCAATCTTCAGGGCGATGGTGTGAGTCCCAATTTTCCTGAGGCCCATTCCTGGTATCGCAGGGCCGCAGAATCCGGACACGCGGGCGCTGCGGTAACACTGGCCCAGTTGGTCTATAATGGAATGGGATGTGCTGCTGATCCTGCGGAGGCGAAGAGGCTTCTGGAGTTCGCAGCATCGCGAGGAAACGCTGCTGCGAAAGAATTGCTGCAACGTTTCGGGTAGGAAAACTGACAAGGAGGGATGCCTGTCTGGCAGACAGTGTGCCTGTCAAAGCGCGACGCGGTTTTTCCTCAGCTTTGACATGCATAGTCCAACGACCCTGGCTTCTACCGATCCAGGTTTTTTTCCGGTCATAGACCAGAGTGCGAGCAGTGCAAGAACATAAGCCATGAGTCCAGCGCTGCCGAGAATGAAGAGTTTTATAATGCCGGGCCATGAAGCCGGCAGAAGATACCATTTGATGCTTTCTATACTGAGCCACGACACGATGCCAGCTAGGCAGGTCCGCCAGTTCTGAAAGAAGACTTCACCATAAGAGACTTTGATCAGGGTTTTGGTGGTCGAGAGATAGATAAGCATCATGATGAATGCGACGCAGATGCGTCCCCAGCATGCCCCCAGCGCTCCGAAGAAATAGGACGCCCCTGTGACGATAGGGATTTTGAAGGCAAATTCCAGAGAATTAAGGCGCATATAAAGATGGTTTTTTTTGAAAGCCATGACCAGTGCTGAAATGCCTTCTGCCAATCCTGCAAGGATCGGTGGAATGGCGAGCAGGGAAATATAGGTGATGGATTTTTCCCACTTTGCTCCCAGAATCGTATGGACGATCTCCCTTGAAAGCGCAGACATTTCAATAAAAATAGGAAGAATGATCATGAACACACTGGCGTTCGACAACTGGTAGAGATTTCTGAAGTGATCCATGTTGTCCCGCCGCGCCACAAGGGCAGAAAGCAGGGGACGACTGAGGGGCGCGATAATGGCCTGTGACGGAATCCCCACCAGATCGCTCGCGATCGAAAAGGCTCCCAAGGTTTGCGGAGGCACCATACGTCCCAGAATAAGGCGGTCATATTGCCAATTGATGGCGCTGATGATCTGGCCTCCGCTGCTCCAGCCAAGAAAATTTCTGAAATCGCTCCATCGCGATAGCGTAAAGCGTGGTCTGTATGGAGAGATCACATAAGAAACGATCATCCCAAAAGCAGTATTTGTAATCGTTGCGGCTGCAACAGCCCAGTAGGAGCGCGTTGTCACGGCCACAATAACCGCAACGGTCATAGAACCAAATTTTCCGAGAAAATCGATGATACATTCGCGCGTAAAATCGAGACGCTTTGTGTAAAGCGTCAGGGTCGGACTCCACATTCCGCGCAGGGCAGGAGCCAGACTAAGCGCCATGAGCAGCGGAAACAGCCGGGAGTCGTGGTATATAATGGAAAATGGGAGGGAAATGACGAAGATAATAATACAAATAATGGTGCCGCGCAGGAAGCTGAGCGTGAATGATGTGTCGAGATGATCTTTGTCTATGGTCTCCAGAACAACGAGCGCCTGAGATAGGGGAAGTTCGAAAATGGCTTCCGTAAGATAAATGACGGACATGGCCAGAGACACGACGCCAAAATCGGCCGGCAGCAGAAGGTGGGTCAGAACAACAAGCGATACAAAATCCAGGAGACGACCTGACAGCTTGGCACCGAGCAGAAGTGCCGCACCGCGTGCTGCTTTTGCGCCGACGTTCGTAAATGTTTCCTGCTCCGGGATCGGGGCATTTTCCGGTTCGAAGCTATTAGTCACGAGAGTGCGTCAACCCTTCAGCGCTATCATTCTGGTTATGGATGCCTCCAGTCCAGGAGATGTTCAAGTTCTAAGATTATTTCTTTTGTGGCGTTTGTTCCATGCCGTGAAAATAAAATTATCATCATTCGTCTTTGCGTTTTGCCGAGTTATTTCTGTTTGTCACCCGCCTTTCATGCTGTTGCCTGCAAAAACCCTCTCCTAAAATGTTTTGATGTTATTTCGGGAGGGCCGCGCCATGACCTCAAAATTGCTGACGAAGGTGGAAAGACCTGCGCGCGGATGCAGGTTACCCAATGAAGTCAGGCTGGATTGTGGAAGATCAAGGTTCCGATCTGCTCATTCTTTCCAGTGCAGGGCATAGCGCTAGCATATTTGCCTACCAACCCGATTCCCGGTCCATATTAATGGTTTGTTCTGAGCCAGGGCCACTGGCGGCATGGGCGTCTCGTTGAGAGAATGACAATGCTCCGTTGATTTTCCGTATATTTTTCATCGATGCTCAAAAATTAAGCATTTGTTCGAATAGGGCAAAATTAATCACATTTTAACTATTGGGAATTTCTGCCGAAGATATTTGGCTTTTTTGACGAAAAGTCTGGATTGGATTTTTTTTGTTGGGCCCTTTCCGCTGGAAAGGCCCTCTTAGTTGCGCATATTTCGGCCTTGAGGGCGATGTTGATAACAAAAAAACTCATTAACGTCTTATTAATGAGAAAAGATTTTTCGGATGTGCGAGTAAGTGCACATTATTCGATCCAAAAGTGCGCTAACTCAATAATTGAGTGCCTTGGGATTGATTGTAATATTTTCGGGACTGCTCCCGATAGTACAGGATAACTGCGACATGGCTTCGACTTATTGGACCGGCGGCACTAACGGCGATTTTTATAATGTCACGAACTGGTCGACGGGTGAGTCTCCGACCACGTATCATGACGTTTCCATTTTCGGTACGAGCGCTACTGTCACGGCAGAAGCTGTCGCGAGCACGGTCAGTGCAACGCCGGTTCCCAGCCTGACAATCGGTGGGTACGGCACACTCGACATCACGGCAACGTCCTGCCAGTCCAGCGAAAGCTCTCCTGTCTTCTCGACCAGTGCTTTCCAGGTGTTCCAGTACGGCACGATCGTGATCGATACGCCGTCTGCAGTTCAGCTTGGCGACATCAACGTCATGAACGGCACCCTTACCATCGAAAACAACCGTAGCAACGTTTTCATGGGCGCGGGTTCTCGTCTGAATGGCGGCGGCACGCTGAATCTGGTTGATTCCACGTTTGGTAGCCAGACAGCCAGCATCAACGTCGAAAATTCGATGCACATCACGCTCTCTGGCAACAGCACGATGTACACGGGTTTTCTGACGACGGGTGTCTCTGTTGCATTCGATTCCAAGTCGAGCGAGCAGTTTTTCCTCAATGGTTCGGACGGAACGGTCGACACCAAGTTCTCGGGTGTTTCTTCCAAAACCCAGTTCGGCATCACAGCCAATACGGGCGAGACCCCGCTCTCGGCATCGTATGTCAAGAATACGGACGGTAGCTACAGCCTCGTTGTGCAGGAAAGCGATAACCACACGCTGACCCTGAACAGTGTCACGATGGCTTCCGGATATACTCCGGGTACCCTCGCGATTACTCAGGATAAGAGCGGTAATTATCTTATTTCTGATACGTCCGCGAACAGTGGCAACTCGGGCAACCATTGTGGTGGGCACGGTGGCCACTGGGGTCATCATGATGGAAACTCGAGCGGTCATTCCGGTTGGAACGGCCACGACGGTCACTCGGGATCGAACGGTCATAATGGCTCCAGCACGGGTTGTGGCGGCCATGGCGCGAGCTGGGGCTGGGGTTGGGGATCGGGTGGCTGTGACTACTCCTCTTCCATCAAGCAGATCATTGCGTCCTGGAGCAATGCTTTCTCGTCCTGCAAGGGTTGGCAGTCGAGCAGCTGTGGTAGCAGCAACTGGTTTGGTGGCAACTCCGCCCAGTCCGGTAGCGGCTGGAGCTCTTCTTTCAACTGGGGCCAGCAGAGCGGTTCACACGGCTGCTTCTCGTCATCGGGACAGTCTTCGTCGCATTCCCAGGCATCTGTGATCCACAACACGTCTCACTGGGGCTGCTAATCGCTCTGGCGATTAGTCTGTTCCGGGATTGAAAAAGAAGCACCTGGAAACGGGTGCTTCTTTTTTTGTTTCCAGTATGAATGTTGGAAAATAAACCGTTTCAGGAACAACAAACAGAATGTCTGACAGGACGCACGAGCCCACCGGTTTGAGTAGCTCTTCGGGGGATCATATCCCGTCTCTGCAATCACTGCGGGGAATTGCGTCCATAACCGTATTGTTGCGTCATTATGTGCGTTGCTTTCCTGGAGGCGAAACTTTCTGGCTGGCATACCAGAATATCTTTCTGAATTCGCAGGCGGCCGTTGTCGTATTTTTTGTTCTGAGCGGCTTCGTCCTGTCTCCGTCTCTTTTCAGAAAGTCCATAAGCGTGAGTGGGCTTGCCGGATTTTACGTTCGGCGCTTTTTTCGCATTGTTCCGCTGCTTGCAGTCGTAACGGCTTTATCGCTTATTTATGTAAAATCGTCTTTTTCGACCTGGGACGTGCCATTTACCAATTCCTGGTTTGCCGGGTTGCTTCCGCATGGCGTGCCGTTATCGGCCTCGATCCTGGCCAGATGTTTTGTTGGCATGAACAGTGCTCTCGTTCCCCAGAACTGGACGATCGCCTGCGAATTACTGGTGGCATTGATATTGCCATTCTTGGTCAAAGCCTGCACAGGACGTTTCTGGCTTGCTGCACTGACGTTTGTCATTGCGGCGGTATTATCGTTTATTGCTGCCGATGGTGGCGGGAAAAGCCTTCCTGTAGTTTATGCGGTCGATTTTGTTGTCGGAATTCTGACCTTCAGGATTTTACAGTCTCATGACAAACGATATTCTGACCTGTTTTTCTATGCGGCGGTAATCGGACTTGTTGGGGCCTGGAAGATAGTGGAGGTGGTGACAGGCCAGGTTGATCCGGCATTCAACGATCCGTTCCGCAGTCTTGTCGAAGCCATTTTTGCTGCTGTCATCATTTATGGCCTTGCGACAAAGAGCCATATGTCCCGGCTTCTTTCGGTGCGGTGGCTGGTTTGGCTTGGAGATATTTCCTTTGGAATATATCTCGTCCATTTCCTGGTTATCGTCATTGTTGCGCGGTTAATGACGTCTTTTCTGCTTCCGTACTCGCTTCTTGTACAGGCTTCCGTGATGCTTGTTCCGGTTCTCGCAATATCCTTGGCAGCGTCCTATTTTGTCTTTCGTTTCATTGAAATCCCATTCAATGACTTTGGAAAAAGCCTTCAACGTCGCGTCAGGACCGCTCTTTCCCGGGGATGACTGATTGAAATCAGGCATCTTCTCCTCCCGTCAGAGGGAGGAGAAGACGTGGTTTTCAGTAGCGTTCGGGAACGAGCATGGTTTCGGGCGTGGGTTCGCGCTCATAATCCGGATGGAAGACCCGCTCCGGCAGCACAACTTCTGTGCGGCTGACGGGTTCGTAGGGCACAAGTGACAGGAAATGGGCGATGCAGTTCAGGCGCGCGCGTTTCTTGTCCACGGCGGGAACGACCCACCACGGGGCTTCGGGGATGCTGGAACGTTCCAGCATGACTTCCTTGGCCAGAGTGTAATTTTCCCAACGGCGACGGCTTTCAAGATCCATCGGGCTGAGCTTCCACTGCTTCAGTGGGTCTTCGATCCGGGCGCGGAAGCGTGATTCCTGCTCTTCGTCCGTGATCGAAAACCAGAACTTGATGACCCGGATTCCGCTGCGAACCAGCATGCGTTCAAATTCGGGAACGGAGCGGAAGAATTCTTCATAGTCTTCGTCCGTGCAGAACCCCATGACACGTTCAACGCCGGCCCGGTTGTACCAGCTGCGATCAAAGAGAACGATTTCGCCTGCGGCCGGGAGATGGGCCACATAGCGCTGGAAATACCACTGCGTGCGCTCGCGGTCATTTGGGGCTGGCAGGGCGGCGACGCGGCAGATCCGGGGATTCAGACGCTGGGTGATGCGCTTGATTGCGCCCCCTTTGCCCGCAGCGTCCCGGCCTTCAAAGAGGACGACAATCCGCTCGCCACTGGCTTTAACCCAGTCTTGCAGTTTGATGAGTTCGCCCTGAAGGCGGATCAGTTCGCGGAAATAAGTGCGGCGGAATTCACGGTCCGCAGGATCAAGGCCTTCACCTTCATTTTCTTCCAGAGAAAGCTCGAATTCTTCATCCAGGTCATCGATGATTTCGTAGCGCATGCGCGCCCGAGCCTGTTCGTCTGGCGAGAGACCGCCGAAATCGTTGTCCTGCGTCATGAATAGATTCCTTTGTCACCGGCTTTACAGGCCGTGAACAGAACCTTACCGGGCAAAGCGCAACCGAAGTTTGAAACTTAATTGAAATCATAAAACCGGTTTTAGAAGGACGTGGTCATGTTCAGACCCAGAACGGCTCCTCGTGATGCGGATGCGGCGCCTTTTACCGGTTCCTGACCGCCCAGATTCCAGAAATACTGAAAATCCGGTTGGAGGGTGACGTAATCGCGGATCGGAACCTGCCATGTCAGCTCGATATGGTTTTCCGGCACCAGAAGTCTGGCCGAACTGTCTGAAAGACGAATAACATCCCGTGCGTTTTCCTTGGCGCGATGGCTGAAAAATCCTGTTCCCCAGCCGATTCCGATCACGTCATTGGGGCGGGAAGGGACAAAGCCCTGAAAGGTCAGTCCGGCCTCCACCTCGGCGGTAAGACGGTTTCGGGTGCCACTGGCCATGGTGGCGCGTACGAAAGTGTTGATGGCCTTGACCGGATCGCCCATTGTTCGCCAGAGCGCCTGATCAAACACGACATAACCCAGCCAGGTTCCGGAATGGTAAAAGGGTGTGCCATTGCTCTCCGGACTCCCCAGAAGGCCACCCTGATTGTCGAAACGCGGGTCCGGAAAGCGGCCTGTATCGTACAGTCCGCCAATTTTCCATGTTCCCGGAAGGGCAGGGGCGTCCTTTCCTGAAAGGCTTTGCGCTGCATCGACCCAGAGTTGGGCTTCTCCCATGAAAAGCGTGCCGCCCTTGGTGGAAAAGGTCGTCCCCGACGGGTCGATCCGTGTGGGGCTGAGAGTGCTGTAGAAGGGACCTCGGGTTGGATTGTCGTCCGTGATGGCGAGCATGAGGACGAGCGGGTAGGCGGGGGACCATTTGATTCGTGTTCCAACGGCGGAAAACGGCCATGAGGGGCCACCGGAGTAGAGATTACTGGACGTTGAAAGCGGCCAGCCGAAACTGGCATTCAGGAACAGGGACGCGTTCTGGCTGACCAGAAACTCGGTGTCCAGATCGATCGTTCCGACGCGAATATCCAGCCTGTTTCCAAAAAATCCCTGCCCGTACCAGAGTTCAAACAGGCGGGTCGTCCGACCGGCATCGTAACCACTGACCGGATTGAGGGAGCCAAGGCGTTCTCCGGCCAGAGACCGTCCCCGGACCTGAATGGCGCTGATATTGAACAGCCCGTCATGCCATCCGAAGGCCCGGCGTGTTTCCAGAAGAAGCGTTGCGGCCGTCATGCCGTCATAGGTCGGACCGGGATGCAGGCCGCCGGAAGCGAGGCCCCAGACTTCCTCGACATCCTGAAGATTGAACCGGATCCCTTTCCGACCCAGCCAGGAGCGTGCGCCGCCCATGTCGCCCAGAAGTTCGGTTCCCGTATCTTCAGGGGGTAAAACAAAACCCGGTGCCGGGGAGGGCAGGGGAACGCCTGATGGCAGCACATCGGTGACGAGCGGCGCTGTTGCCGCCCGTGCGGTTCCGATCAGGAAAACCAGAGCAAAATATCGGCCCGTTAGGCGCAGAAGCGAAGGAGAATGTCCTTCGGACATGCCGGTATCCCGTCAGATGGAGGCGGACAGGAACAGCGGTAGGAAAACCGGATCTAGTGCTCCCGCAGGGCTGGAGACGTGTGGAGATCGGCAATGACCCGGAACACGGTCTGGCAAGACGGTTCCCCTTCCCTGAGGGCGTGGACTGTCCGGACCATTCACAGGACGGGGAGGGGGAAGTGAAGTGAAGTTATTATGACGTGGCAGAGTTCAGGGCCAGCCGGACAGGACCCTGTCTTTCACGCTCGTGGGCAGCGGTACGTAATCCAGATCCCGCGTTATGTCATCGCCCTGTTTCAGGCCATATCTGAAAAATGTTTTTGTGGCGGCGGCTGCCGTCCTGTCTGTCGGATGGGCAGGCACGAGAACGAAGGTTGCGCTCATGATCGGCCAGGCCTGCGGCGCCGGGGCCTGAAGAAGATTCACGGCGTAATGGTCAGCGTGCGCCCAGTCCGCGCTGGTGGCAGCACTGGTGAACGACGCTTTTTCCGGCGTGACGAACTGTCCGGCATAGTTTTTCAGCCGGACGGTATTGAGCCTGTTCTGACGCGCGAACGCATATTCCACAAAGCCGATGCCCCCGATGGATTGACGCACGCTGGCTGCGACCCCGTCATTGCCCCGCGCTTCCGGTCCATCACCCCACATTCCGGCTTTCCAGTCGGGCGCGATGTCATGCAGATAATCCGCGAAAACATGGCTGGTGCCCGAGGCTTCCTCGCGGTGGATAGGGAGCACATCCAGATCCGGCAGGCGCAGGCCGGGGTTCAGGGCCCGGAGACGTGGATCGGCCCATGTTGTGATCGTGCCGTCAAACAGCGCGGCAAGTGTTGGTCCGTCCAGTTTCATCTGGTTCGAAGCAATGCCGGGGACATTGATAATCACCACAATCGCGCCCAGTGCGGTCGGGAACTGATAAAGGCTGTTTGAGTCCAGCAAGGTGGCCGAGAGTGGGAGATCCGAGGCTCCGAAATCCGCACCAGAAGTCATGACGAGCTTTTGTCCCGCACCGGAGCCAACGCTCTGATAGGTCAGAGATAGGCCGGTCTGGCGATGAAAACCTTCGCCCCATCCCCGGTAAAGCGGGGCGGCAAAGCTGGAGCCGCCACCGGTGAGGTCAGCGGAATAGGCCGTCGCGCAGAAAAGGACCCCAAGAACGCCCATCACGCAGCGCGCGATCCGCTTGCCCCAGTGATACATGCTCAACCACGCTCCGCTTTATGGCCCGGTTTGTCTATCATTACGGACAAGCGCGTGACCATGCCTCTTCGCACGATCAGGCGTCGATATCGTCCAGATAATCGGCAGAGGGAACAAAGAACAGCGAGCCTGTGACGGGACGGCTGTAATCCAGCAGACGGTCATAATTTCCTGCCGGTTTGCCAACGAACATGTTGTGCAGCATTTCCTCCGTGACGGACGGGGAGCGGGCATAGCCGATGAAATAGGTGCCGAACTCGCCCTTGCCCGCTTCGCCGAACGGCATGTTGTCACGCAGGATATCGACCTGCTTGCCGTTGCGGGTCACAACGTTCAGGGCGTTATGGGCGTAAGCGGGTTTTGTTTTGTCATCGAGTTCGACATTGGACAGCTTTTTGCGGCCGATGATTTTTTCCTGCATCTCGACGGGCAGGGTGTTCCAGGCATCGAGATCGTGGAAATATTTCTGCGTGATGACGTAGCTTCCGCCTTTGAAAGCCGCGTCTTCGTCGCCGATGATGGCGGCCTCGCAGGCTGCGGCATTTTCAGGGTTTTCCGTGCCGTCCACGAAGCCGATTAGGTCCCGGTCATCGAAATATTTGAAGCCGTGGACTTCATCCACAACCGTGCAGACGGCGCGCAGGCGCTCCATGACCAGCTTAGCCATTTCGAAGCACATGTCCATGCGGGTGGCGCGGATATGGAACAGCATGTCGCCGGGGGTGGAAACAGCGTGATGGACGCCTTTGATTTCCTGAAACGAGTGCAGTTCCTGTGGACGCGGGCCGGGAAAGAGCCGGTCCCACGCCGTTGATCCGAACCCCAGAACGCAGGAAAGCTGCCCGTTCAGATCCCGGAAGCCGACCGTGCGACGCAGGCCGGAAAGATCCGCGCAGAGGCTGCGGATGGTCTTTTCCGCATCCGTGCCGGGATTGATGTTCAGGACAAGGAAAATGGCGGCGCGCGTCAGGGGGGCGGCAACGGGTTGGGGCGTGGCGTCGGACATCGGAACAGTCTTTCCATCAGCGTGGCAATATATGTCTGGCTGTTGATAGCGCGCGTCCTGTCAAACGAACAGGTTATGAAAACGGCCGATCCCCGTTTTGAAATACGGACTGCGTGCAGTAGTGTCCGGCCACAAACGAAAAAAGGTCATCATGGACAGCAATCTGAAATGCCCGGTCTGCGGGTGCGAACATGTTTATCCGGACGGCGCGCTGTGGATGTGCCCGGAATGTGCGCATGAGTGGAACCCGGCCGAGACGGGAGCGGAAAATGACGCGGCGTCTGGCGAGATCCGGGACGCCAACGGCAATGTTCTGGCGGATGGCGATACGGTTACGGTCATCAAGGATCTGAAGATCAAGGGCTCGTCCATGGTCGTCAAGGGCGGGACCAAGGTGAAGAACATCCGCCTGTCAGACGGCGGAGACGGGCACGATATCGCGTGCAAGATCGCCGGGATCGGGGCGATGAACCTGAAATCCGAGTTCGTCAGGAAGGCCTGACGGACGGCGCCGGGCCGTCCAGAATATCGTGGGCGGCTTTCAGCGCCGTATGCAGTTCCGGGTAGATATTCCCTGCCCCGAGGACAGGTGTGATGTGATGGCGGTCCATGTCTGAGCGCAGATAGACGCTCACCCGTCCGAAAATCAGTGTAATCCCGCGCTGCTGGAGTTGCGCAATCAGGTCCCGCAGGTCGGCGGCGGCGGAATAGTCGATGTCCGTGACTGGACTTGCGTCTAGGACGACACAGCGGACCGGGTGCGGCGCGTGGTCCACCAGAGCCAGAAGGTCCTGACGAAAGCGCGTCGAATTGGCGTAGAACAGATCCGCGCAGAACCGGAAGACGATGAGGCCCGGAGCCGTTTCCAGTCCGTTCTTCGCAGGCAGGGCTTCCAGAATTCCTGTGCCTGCGGCCTGTTGCAGGACTACCGTATGCGGCTCGTAGCTGTGCCGGACATGGCGAAACAGCGAGAGCGCGATGGCGAGGAAAATGCCTTCCTCAACACCAACTCCCACGACAACGGCGGCGGTCGTCATGGCCAGCCAGAACTCCCCCGGGCTTTCCTGCCGGATTGCGCACAGGCTTTTCAGGTCGATCATCCCGATGGCGACGGTAAAAACGATCCCGGCCAGAACGCAGCGGGGCAGGGCCTCCAGCGGGCGTGTCAGAAACAGCAGGACTATGAGCGTCACGCAGGCAAACGTCACCTGTGCGACCTGACTGCGCGCACCGGAATGTACCGCCATCGCGGTCTGGGTGGGGCTGCCATTGACGGTGAAGGTGCCGCTCAGACCTGCGGCGATATTGGCGGCGGACAGCCCCAGAAGATCGCGGTTCTCATCAACGGTTTCATGAAACCGCTCGCCGAAGACCCGGGACGTGGCGGCACTCTGTGCGATGATGACGAACACGCAGGACGCCGCCACGGGCAGGAGGGCCAAAAGTTCGTTCCATGCGACATCCGGCAGACCGAAATGCGGCAACCCGCCTGCGACACGGCCAAGGATGGGAACGCCATGATGCGGAAGGTTCAGCCCCATGCTCAGGGCGATGCTGCCGATAACGACACAAAGCCCGGCTGGCAGATGCGGGGCGAGGCGCTGTCCGGTCATGAGAACTCCGACCGTAAAAGCGGAAAGCCCGGCGACAACAAGGCTGGCCTGCGGGATCTGCCGAAGCGTGCCATACGCCTGAAGCAGCGGGTTATGCGCGCTGACGGACACGCCGAGCATGTCGTGTAGCATCGCGATGCAGACCTGCACGCCCACACCGGCCAGAAACCCGGTGAGAACGGTACGGGATAGGAAATCCGCCAGAAATCCCAGACGGAAGACCCGCGCCACAAGCAGGAGGGCTGCACAGAGCAGCGCTGTCATGCTGACGAGCGCCATGTAATGCGGGCTGCCCTGCGGCGCCATCTTGCCAATCGCGCTTGAGAAAATAGCCGCCGTTGCGGAATCGGCTGCGACAACCAGATGTCGGGAGGACCCAAAGGCTGCGAACGCCACAAGCGGCAGCAGGACCGTATAAAGTCCTGTAACGGCAGGCATGGCCGCAATGCGCGTATAGCCCAATACCTGCGGAATATTCACCGACGCCAGCGAGAGCCCCGCGATAATATCCGTCCATTTCCGGCGGGGGGCTGTGGGTTGGGGCTGTGCTGACATGAGACGTGTTTTAGGCCTGTGGTCCGGATCTGTCTTCACAATGTTCCGGGGGAGGTTGGGTCCGGCTCGAAAATGGCTCATGATCTGCCAGATCAAGGACGGATCTTTCGTCCAAGCAGCTAGAAGGAACAGGATCATGACCCAGAGAGTAGCGCTCGTTACAGGTGGATCACGCGGCATCGGTGCGGCCATTGCGCTGAAGCTGGCGCAGGATGGCTTCGATATCGCCATTACTTACGCCCGCAATGAAAAGGCCGCGCAGAAAGTCGTTTCCGAAGTTGAAGCCCTCGGGCGTCGTGCCGTTGCAGTGCAGGCCGATGGCGGCAGCGCGGACGGCAATATTGCGGCAATTACGAAGACGCATGAAGCGTTCGGGCGTCTGGACACGCTGGTGTGCAATGCAGGCATCTATCCCTACGGACCGATCGCGCAGATGAGCGTGACGCAGATCGAAGATGTCCTGAACCTCAACCTGCGCGCGGCGATGATCGAGACGGTTGAAGCTCTGAAATATATGACGACAGGTGGCCGCCTGATCTATATCGGCTCGGCTTTTGGCGAGCGGGCACCGTTTCAGGGTATTTCGCTCTATGCCGCGACGAAGGCTGGTCTGATCGGGTTTGCAAAGGGCGTGGCGCGGGATCTCGGACCGCAGGGCATTACGGCGAATGTCGTCGAGCCCGGCCCGATCGCAACCGATCTCAACCCCGAAGACGGTCAGGGTGCCGCTGTCATCCGCAGCTTCACGGCCACGGAATCCTACGGCAAGGTTAACGACATTGCCCGCACGGTGTCCTTCCTCGCCAGCCCCGATGCCTCTTACATCACTGGTGCATCCATTCTGGTGGATGGCGGCCTCGTCGCCTGAGACCGGAGACAGATTCCATGTCCGTCACGATCTACGGAATCCCCAACTGCGATACGATGCGCAAGGCTCGCTCATGGCTGGCCGAGCACGGTGTTGCGGCTACCTTCCATGATTATCGCAAAGACGGAGTTCCGCAGGCGCGCCTGGAGGGCTGGGTTGCGAAACTGGGTTGGGAAAAGCTCCTGAACCGCTCGGGAACGACGTTTCGCAAACTGCCGCCCGAGCTTCGGGAGGCTCTGGATACGGACCGGGCGCTGGCGCTCATGCTGGAACATCCCGCCATGATCCGGCGTCCTGTGCTGGAGGGGCCGGATGTGCTGCTGGTCGGGTTCCGACCCGATGACTACGCAAAGGCTTTGTCCGGTCCTAGTGATCCAGACCAAGCGCCTTGATTTTGCGGTGCAGTGTGGCGCGGCTCACGCCTAAAAGACGTGCGGCCGCGCTCACATTTCCACGGACTGTCCCAAGGGCGGAGCGGATCACCTGCGCCTCTGCCCGCCGGAAATTCGGCTCTTCTTGACTGTCGAGCAGAGGCAGGAGCGCCGGAAGGCCCGATAATTCGCCTTTCGGCCAGTTCATATGCTGGCGGCTGGCATGGGTGGCGCCACGGATATGCCCGTCCCGATCCAGCGCAACCAGCATGGCCGAAGACGATGTCGACGGCCCAAGCGTCAGGATCATGTCCTCCCGGAAACGGTCGTGAAACAGTTTCTCTTCGACGCGCCGGGCCGTTGTCTGGAGTGCATCCATCAGAAGCGGCGCGGCAGGCAGCACGTTCTCGGCCACGAAGGAACTGATGTCGATGGCCCCGGCGAGATCCCCAATGGAATTATAAACCGGCACGGCCATGCCGGTCAGTTTGCGGAAACACAGACGCCAGTGCTGGTCGTGAACGACCATGACCGGGCGTTCTTCGCGCAGACAGGTGCCGATCGCATTGGTCCCGGCATTCGCCTCATCCCAAACCGCGCCCGCCTGAAAACGCCACCGCCGGCAGCCGCTCAGATTGCTGCGCTGCGTGTGACGGGAGAGGACGACGCCGGTGGGGTCGGCCAGCATGACCGTAAAGTCCAGCGGATCAACCAGCGTATGCAGGCGCTGCATTTCCGGCAGTGCGCTCTGGATCAGCCGCTGCGTGCGGCCGCTGACAAAGCGTAGTTCGGGCTGGCTGAGCACCTGCGTTTCCCAGCGTTCGGACGGGTCCAGATTGTAGTTCGTGGAGCATCTTGTCCAGGAATCCGACAGACATGTCCGGGCAGTGGCAGCGGTCATCGCGCACCCCTCAGGGCAGGATAAGGCACCCGGTGCCGAAAACCTGTCGCAGTTCTGCGACAGGTGCGGCGCAGACAGTCACAATCGGGTGAGGGTGGAACCATACGGGATAGCCTGCGGCGGAGACATTCAGGAATGACGGGTTCTGGAAAAGGCGAAGCGTTGCGTATCGGGTGTGTTTCTTCGCAGGCCATCGGTAACGCAATACTCCTTTCTTTTCCGGTTCAGTGCTGTGGGTCGGAAGGGACACAGGCATGAAAGCCGGAGCTTTTGCAAGCGCCGGTCATTGCCGCTCCTGACGTACGAACAGAGCTGTCCCGTCCGTCACAGCCATGACGGAGCGCTAACGGTAACGCGTTCCGCCGATGATCAGGAAAAACAAATCATTTCAGAGAGAATGGTTTTCGTTTTTCGCAAGAACGAGGTGTCATGTCTGCTTCACTCCAGAGGGTAATGTCTCCATTAACCTCTATCCTGCTCGCAGTTGTCGGGCTTTTCCTGCTGGGAGGGGGAGGATATCTCCTCGTTCTCGGTGGTTCGTGGTTCTATGCCCTTATGGGGCTCGTGATGCTTGCTGCGGCGGGTGTCAGCTTCCGCAATCCGCTGCTGGGTGCGCGTCTGTATGCTGCGCTCCTGCTGGTGGCGACCATCTGGTCCGTGTTTGAAGTCGGGTTCGACATCTGGGGGCTGGAAGTCCGTCTCTTCACGCTTGTGGGGATCGCGGCCTGGATGCTGCTGCCATGGGTGTGGCGGACCGGTCAGAACTGGGTTTCGGACAAGCGCGAGCTTCTCGGTTCGGCCGTGATCGCAATGATTGCGATTATCGCAAGCTGCTTCACGTCCTACTCCATCAACGGCACGCTCCCGGCTGACCGTATGGCCGCGACCAACCAGTCCGACCTGACGGCCAAGGACACGCCCGACGCCGACTGGCCGGCTTATGGCCGTACTGTGGGTGGGGACCGCTACAGCCCGCTGGCCCAGATTACACCTGCGAATGTCAGCAACCTCAAACGCGCCTGGGTGACCCGTACGGGTGACGTTCAGAAGGCCGATGAAGGCGTTGTTGCAGGCCCCGATCAGGGCCACGAGTTCAACCTTGAAGTCACACCGATCAAGGTCGATGACACGCTCTATCTCTGCACGCCGCATAACTGGGTCATGGCGCTCGATGCCAAGACCGGCAAGGTGAAGTGGAAGTTCGATCCCAAGCCTGCTGCCGAAGATCTGGCTGCGAACGTCTATCTGGCCTGCCGTGGTGTGTCTTACTACAAGGCGCCGGACGACTATACGGCTCCGGACGGCTCCAAGGCCTGCCAGAAGCGCATTTTCTCCCCGGTTGGTGACGTCCGCCTGCTGGCTGTCGATGCTGAAACCGGCAAGCCCTGCGAAGATTTCGGCGAGCACGGCTTCATTTCCCTGCGCCAGTATCTCGGTCATGTGCCGCATGGCTTCCACTTCGTGACGTCTCCGCCGTTGGTGGTGAAGGATCGCGTGGTTCTGGGTGGTTGGATTTTCGACAATCAGGCGAATTTCGAGCCCTCCGGCGCAATCCGTGCGTTCAACCCGATCAACGGCGAGATCGAATGGGCGTGGGATGCCGGTCATAACCCGGAAAACTGGAAACCCGGCCCGAACGACGAGCTGACGCGTGACACCCCGAACGCATGGGGCGTTTACACAGCCGATCCGGAACTGGGTCTTCTGTACCTGCCGATGGGCAACTCGCCGCCGGACAACTGGGGTGGCTCGCGCCGTCCGTTCGACGATGCGACCTCCAGCGCCACGATTGCCCTCGATATCGAGACGGGTGAACGCCGGTGGACCTTCCAGACCGTGCATCACGATCTGTGGGACATGGATCTGGCCATCGGACCGTCCATGGTCGATCTGCCCGGCCCGAATGGTGAAAACATTCCGGCTCTGATCCAGAGCACGAAGCGCGGTGAGTTCTTCGTTCTGGACCGTCGCACTGGCAAGCCGGTTCCGGGCTATCCGGTCGAGGAACGTCCGGTTCCGACGACAGGTGTTGCATCGGACGATCACGTGACGCCGACGCAGCCTTTCGCTGTCGGTCTGCCGTCCCTGACGCCGCCGGACCTGAAGGAAAGCGACATGTGGGGCGCGACGCTGCTGGATCAGATGATCTGCCGCATCCAGTTCCGCCAGTCCGCTTACGAAGGTCAGTTCACGCCGCCGCATGTCGGCAAGACGACGATCGTCTATCCGGCATTCTATGGCGTGGTGGACTGGCAGGGCGCATCCATCGATCCGCAGCGTAAACTGCTGATCGCCAATGCGAGCTATCTGCCGTTCCGGATCCGTCTGGAAAAGCGTCAGAAGGCCGAAAACGCCGGTATTCTGCCGAAGTGGAATGGTCAGGGCGACAAACCGGAAGCCAAGGGCGATGCGCTGAGCGTTTCTCCCGACTACGGCACGCCCTACATCGCTTATACCAGCCCGTGGCTGAACCCGCTTCAGATCCCCTGCAAGGGACCGGTCTGGGGTACGATCACCGCCATCGATCTGGTGACGAAGAAAATCGTCTGGCAGCATCCCGTCGGCACCACGCGCGACACGGGTCCTTTCCGGACGCATAACAACCTTCCGCTTCCGACCGGCATGTACAACATCGGCGGCAGCGTCCTGACCAAGGGCGGCGTGTCCTTCATGGGAGCGACGGCCGACGATTACCTGCGCGGTTTCGACATGTCGAACGGCAAGGTCATCTGGCAGGACCGTCTGCCTGCTGGTGGACAGGCAACACCGATGTCCTATCAAATTGATGGGAAGCAGTATGTTGTGATCGCCGCAGGTGGTCATGGGGGCCTTGGCACCCGCAGCGGTGATTATATCATCGCCTATAGCCTGAATGGAGACCAGAGCGCCGCCGCGCACTGAGCCTCCGCTTACGGACGGAGCGTGTCCCCCTGAGGACACGCTCCACACTCCCGCTCAATCTCTATGGAAATTCACGTCATGCGTCGCAAATTCACGCTCGGAGTGCGTCTTGGTGCCCTGACCGCCTGGTTGCCTGCTGTTGCTCTTGTTCCGGGTTTTGCCGCTCATGGCGCGGATATTCCCTTGGCCATCATCGGCCCGCACGAATACGATCTGCCGGTGGATTTCAAGCCGTTCAACGTCGTCGTGCAGTACGGCGACGGAAATGCTGCCGGTTCAGTTTATGACAGCGGCGGCCAGCGCCGGGCTCATGGCGGCAGCCATACCTGGAGCGGCATGACGAAATACGTACATTTCCGTAGCTTCGACGCGATCCCGCATGTCAGCTTTGCCTTCGAGCTGATCCAGTCCGAGGCCTATACTTTGGCCAACGGGCAGAACTGGGGCGGTCTGGGGACGACGATCGTTGGCCCTGCAGCATGGTTCAAGCCCAATAAACACAGTACGCTCGGCATCCAGACCTTTATGGAAACCCCGTCAGGGACGCGGGATTCCATGGCGATGCATTACTGGGCGAACCTGTCGAGCATCATCTTCGACTACGAATGGAAGCATTTCAGCTTCGATGGCGATCTGGGCAGCGTCGTGAGTTCGACCAAACACCGCAATGGCGAGCACAGCTACTCGCCCGGCAACGTGTTTTACACGAACCTGCGTTTCAGCTGGAAAGCCACGTCACGTTTTGAGCCGTTCTTTTCGCTCGACTGGCAGAACAGCGGCGGCATGCACGACAACACATCCAATCTCTGGGTCGCCAATTCGAGCAGCCGCGAAACGGCGCTGGGCGTCGGTGCGATGTTTTACATCACCAAACGCCTGTCGTTCACGCCCCGTTACTCCCATTCGGTAGAGGGTCGGAACGTGCCGGAAACGAACGCCTATTACATGAAGATCGCCTATCTTTTCTGACCGTCAGGCCGCCGCCTTCGGCCGGAAACGTGCCGTGGTGATGTCGCAGTCATATTGTGCGGCGGTTTCGCAGGGATTGCTGGCGAGTTCGTTGACGGCCTCCAGAATACGTTCAACCTTGGCGTCATCCATCAGCACGCTGAAATTCAGACGTGTCCAGCCCGGCTTCTCGATTTCCTGACCAGACAGGATGGCACCACGGATCTGGCCGGACTCAGTCTCGTCGATCCCCAGAAGACGGTGCGCATACGGCCCCGCGCATGCACAGCCGCCCCGCACCTGAATGCCATAACGGTCCGACAGCATGCGCGTGAAAAGCTGTTGATGGATGAACACATTGTTCTTCACATCGCGGATCCGGAATGAAAAGATCGGAAGCGCAGCAGCGGTCGGGTGGCCCAGAATTTCGATGGCGGGATTGCTGCTCCAGGCTTTCACGGCCCGGGCGCGCAGTTCCGCATTGCGCTGCGCCATATAGGCGTCTCCGATGACATCCTTGACGATGAAGGCCAGCGCGGCACGGATGTCCCCGATCACGTTCGGCGTGCCGCTTTCCTCGCGGGACGCAAGATTGGCAGAATAGTCGTGGTTCCACGGCGAGACGAACCGTACGGTGCCGCCGCCCGGAAGAACGGGCAATGTGCGCGAGACTGCGGCGTTGCGCACAATCAGAATGCCAGAAGCCGCAGGGCCACCGATGAATTTGTGGCAGGAAACGACAACTGCATCTTTCTCGAATGGCGTTCCGGGCTGCATGTCGATCGGGCAGTACGGTCCGGCTCCGGCATAATCCCAGATCGACAGGGCACCATTTTTCTTGAGCAGGGCGGTGACGGCGTTCACATCCGTCAGAATGCCCGTGACGTTGGAGGCGGCCGAGAACGAGCCGATTTTCAGACGGTCCGCCGGGCAGGATTTCAAGGCCTCTTCCAGAATAGACAGGTCGGGCCCGCCTTCGGCTGCCTCAGGAATTTCGACGATCTCCGCCCCGCTCTCGCGCCAGGGCAGGATGTTGGAATGGTGCTCGTAAGGGCCGATAAAGACGATCGGCCGCTTTCCTGCATCACACAGAGCCGGAATCTCCAGCAGATGCACCAGACGGTTTAGCCCTGCCGTCGCGCCATTCCCCATAAAAATGGTTGTAAAATCGGAGGAGGGAGCGTGGCAGAGCTGCGAGATGGTCGCGCGGGCGCTGTTGCGCAGCCGCGTCATGTAGGCGCCGCAGAAGGAGGCTTCGGTGTGGCTGTTGGCGTAGAAGGGCAGGATCTCGTCCATGATGAACGTCTCGATCTGCTTCAGCGCACGTCCGGAGGCAACATAATCGGCGTAGAGCAGGGATTGCGTGCCGAACGGCGTCGAGAACTTCGCACCATCACCGATCACGCCGTTGGCGAGCGCTGCCAGCCCGTTGCTGCGCAATGTCTGCTCGAACTGTTCAAGAATGGCGGTGCTGTTGTCGAGATTGCCGATCGTTTTCATGGCGCGATGTTTTCCCCTGCGTGATAGAGAAACGATAGACCGACCAAACACGCGAAAACTGCTTCTTTTTTGAGGATAAAAAATCCTTTTTGTGGTCATATGATGCGATATGGCCAGAAAACTCGATCAGACAGACAGGGCGATCCTGAGAATCCTGCAAAAACAGGGTACCCCCTCCCAACGTGAACTCGCCGAGAAGGTCGGGTTGTCGCAGAATGCCTGCTGGCGGCGGCTGAATGCCCTGCGTGAGGATGGTGTGATCGCTCACGATACGGTCCGCCTCAATGCGACTGCGCTGGGCCTGACGCTAACGGTGTTCGTGCTGATGCGAACGCGTCACCATTCCCGCGAATGGTTCGAGACATTCCGTAAGGTTGTCGGTTCGATCCCGAACATAGTTGATTTTTATCGGATCGCGGGCGAATACGATTATCTTCTGAAGGTGGTGGCCTGTGACATGAACGATTTCGATCGTGTGTATCAGCAGATCATCAGCAAGGTGGAACTCGATGCCATCACGTCCTACATGACCATGGAAACCCTGGCGGACAACAGGGATCTTCCGGTCTGAAACGCCCATCCCGTCCACAGCAGGAAGTCTTTTGTCCATGAGCCAGCCCGACCAGCTTGCCCACAGTCTGCGTACGCGCCATGTCGTCATGATCGCCCTCGGGGGGGTGATCGGTGCAGGATATTTCATCGGGGCGTCCGCGGCACTCTCGCTGGGTGGCCCTGCGGTCCTGCTCTCTTATGCGCTGGCCGGAACGCTGGTGTTTCTGGTCAATCTGATGATGCGCGATCTGGCGCTGAAAGTGCCGGGGAGAGCCTCATTTCTGGGCCAGATCCAGTATGCGCTTGGGGAGCGGGCAGCCTTTGTCGCGGGCTGGGCGTACTGGCTGACATGGATCATTGCGATTGCCGTAGAGGTCATCGCGGTCGCGACAATGCTCGCTCCCTATATTCCGCTGCCTTATGCCGTCATTGAGGTGCTTATCATGGCCCTGATGACAGGCGTGAACCTCATGTCTGTCAAAGGGTACGGGGAATTCGAATATTGGTTCTCGGCCATCAAGGTTCTGGCGATTGTCTGCTTCATCGGCATCGGCGTCTGGGCGCTGCTGAGTCGCCCTATTCCGGTGCATGAAAACCTGTTCGCGCATGGCGGTCTTTTGCCGCATGGCTGGCTGGCACTGCTGGCAGTCATTCCGACCATCCTGTTCTCCATGGGCGGCAGCGAGATTTCCACCGTCGCAGCCGTTGAATCCGACAATACGGAGCAGAATATCGTCCGCGCCACGCGCTCCATCGCGCTGCGGATCGGCGGGTTCTATATCGTCTCGATCGCGCTGGTCCTTTGTCTGGTGCCGTGGAGCGATGTGGTGTCAGGTTATTCGCCATTCCTGCTGGTGCTGCACCGCCTGCACGTGCCGTTCGCGGACATGGCGCTTGCTCTTGTGGTCATGACGGCGGCGCTGTCCAGCCTCAATTCCGGGATCTATGTGACGTCACGGATTTTGTACGAACTGGCGGAATCCGAGTCTGCTCCAAGATTGTTCCTGACGGTGGATGCCTCCACGAAACTCCCCCGCCGGGCCATTCTGGTGAGTGCGCTGGCCTCCATTCTCGTCGCAGCGGTGGCCGTTCTGTCGCCAACGCTGATTTTCGGGCTGCTCGTCAGTCTGACGGGCGGGTTTATGGTGTTCAACAATACCATGATCGTGGCTGGCCGTCTGAAACTCGTGCGGGAGTCTGCGTGGAGGGCCTATGCAGCGCTGGTGCTGATTGCCTGCACGCTGGTCGCCATGCTGATCCAGCCTGAAACGCGCTCACAGATTATTCTCGGGGCAGGCGCGCTCCTGCTGATCTTCGCCGCAGAACGGTTCGTTCCACGGCGTCAGCCGGACTGATGACTTAGTAAGGTACCGCCAGATCCCGGTCGTTGATTTTTTCAAAGACCGGTTTTGGCGTGTCGTGAAACGTCTGGAGTGAGAATTTCCGGTAACTGATATCCTTATATCCCCGGACGAACATCACTCCGTTGCTCAGGTCAGAGAGTGCCGTCCAGACGGTGTATTCAGAGACCGTTTTGCCGGCTTCCTTCTGTGTTTCGCCGCCAAGCGTATCGGTAGTAATGTTCTTCATGCGATCGAACCGGTTCATGATATGCGCCAGAATATTGACTGCATCCCCCGATGACTGGGACACGGGTGCATAGCTGGTGTAGTAAACGCCGCGAATGAAACGCCCGACAGAGGTGTCTGAGGATGGCAGATCCGAGGCCGCAATCCCGCTATCCGGCTGGACGACCTTAATGTTCCCCAGAACGGCCGCAGATCTGTCCTGATTGGTTAGTTGCGTATAATTATTCAGGTTCTGAAGATGCCACGGAAAATCCGGCCCGTTTGTCATGACTTTTGTCGGGTTGTCATAGACATGGAATTTTCCATTAAGCGTTTCGACGACGATGCTTCCGCCGTTTTTATCGTAAAATGCAAAATGAAAAGGCGATTTCACACCGCCCAGTCTGGCTAGAACGGGAGACCAGAAATGCCCATTGTCCACGGCCTTTCGGACGTCCTCCACGGTGGCGAAATTGGCCAGTGCCCATTCCCCGAGCGATGTTACAGGAATGGATTCCCGGTAGTCTGATTCCGCAAGTGGAGTGAGGGTGGCGTCAGGCACCATGTTGGCGCTGAAAGACAGCCCCGCCCCATTCATACCCTCAAGCATGTTGTGGTCGTCGCCGTCATCATAGACAGGCGTGGTAATCGCCAGAATGGGATAGAGAGACTTGTAATGCGCTCCGGCACTGCCGTTCGGCGCTTTTTTCTGGAACGCCGTTTGTGCTGGATAAAAAGTCACCCATGACGGCAGATCTTCAGGAAGCTCCAATGTGCGTCCATGAAAAACATGGCCTTTGTTATCTGTAATCGCCAGGCTTGAGCAGGCCTGTCCGATTGCAGGAAATAAAAGGACAGAGGACAGCATCATACTGGAAAGAGACGTTATTTTCATTGGGTTGGTCCTGAAAATCGTATTTGATAATTTTTGCGTGGATAATTCAGAATTTTCTATCTTCACTAAAGACGAAATATTTATCAGGAAGTTTCTTAACTTGGAGTAAAGTCACATTATGAGCCATGGGATGGGACTGCTAGAATAACGCTCCCTGTGCCGGGCTTCCGGGGATGCTCGCCCCAAAATCCCGCTCGATCCAGCATTTGAGCACAAGCAGGATCTGTTTCTGCTGTTCTGATGTCAGTGGTTTGCCCGGCTCCATGTCGTGCCATTTCGACAGACAACTGCGGCAACAGGCTCCCGTCGCATGCTGGGCGATGAAGACCGGATGACCGCGCATGGGGGTTTGTTTTCCGTCGCGCGGTGGATGTGCCGGAGCGAGGCGTTCGGCGATGAACGTTGCCCCATGCTCCATGACCGCATCAAGGCCCCGGCTTTCCAGATAGAGTCGGGCCTGATCGTCCAGATGAAAGCGTGAGCGGAAACGGGATCGGGCGAGGCGTTCGAAGAGATCTTCGGGGTCAAAACGGCTCACTGATCCACAACCTTCTGAAAAACAGGCAAAAAATCGCGTGAGAGGACGCAAGCCCCCTGTAAGAACATTTGTTCTTTCTCCATATGGTGATGAATGGACGCTTTTCCGAGACGCTCCCGCTCATCTTCCGGGGCAGGAGACACCACAACATTGACGGTTCTTTCTCCGCTACAGGTGCAGGACCTGTTCTCTGCGCGGCTGGAAGAAATCTGTGCGGCTTTTGATGACTGGGGTTTTCCGCTGATCGTGGCGGGGCAGCTTGGCGATGCCGCGCCCAATTCCTATCCTAAATATTACCAGCTTCCGCTGACCGATCCGCAGTTCGGGACCGCCCTGTCGCTGGAGGTGCAGAAATCCGTTCTGGCGCGGGCGGGTGTCGGGCCTGGCGATTATGTCCATGTGACTGGCATGCTGCGGGCCCGCCAATATCGGGGGCAGATTGTGCTGCGTTTTGAAGCAGTTGCCGTTGAACTTCACGATCCCGCGCGGCAAAAGGTCGAGCGTGCCGAACGCTCCGTACTCGACGTTCTGCGCGGACTGCCCTGCACATCGCATCCTTATCCAACACGACCCGAGGCGCGTCTCCTGCTGATCCATTCAGCGGCCTCAAGTGCATTGGTAGCGGAAGACTTTCTTCAGGCGCTCGGCGGAGCGTGGCGTCCGGAACGTGTCAGAAGCCTGCCCACGGCCATGAACGATCCCGGCCGTCTGGCGGAAGCGATTGGCACCTGTCGCGAAGAGATCGTTGTCCTGATCCGCGGCGGCGGGGATGCCTCGGATTTCGTGGTGTTTGAAAGCCCACAGGTGATGGAAGCACTGGCGGTCTGTCCGGCGCATCGCGTTCTGGGTGTGGGACATACGGCCAACCGGACGCTCGCCGAGCGTGTTGTGGATCATGCTGCCACAACGCCTGCCGATGCTGGGCACTATATCCGGCGTATGAGTGGCCGGATCTGGCAGGAGCAGGAAGAAGCCCGCGCGCAACAGGAAGAAATGGCCGCACTTCGAGACAGCGTGGCGCTGAATATTGCGCCGGAACGAGCACCGATCGGAACTCGTCTGCGGAATGGGTTGATCCTGCTTGCGATCGGTCTGGTGCTGGGGCTGCTGCTGACGCGGCTACTCTGACCTGTCAGGCTGTCGTGAGTTTCGTTGTGATCAATCAGACCACACGCGATGTGTCCGCGAAATAATTATCCTTGGCGCCGAACCTGAAAAAGTACGGCGCTGAGACACTGCATTTCGGCAATTCGTGGTGTGTTCTGTCGTTTGTGGCCTTCAGCGAACATCCACACGGACGAACGGTTTTGTGGCCGACGGATCAGTCATGGCGTGCATTTCGATCTGGATGGACTGGGCACCGGCTTTTTCAATATGGGCTGCCACACCCGCTGCCAGATGATCGGTCACGTCCGTCAGAGCCTGTGCCTGCGCGTCCGGATTGGGCTGGGGCGGTGCGAAAGCCTGCACGGTGAACAGGACGTTTGCCTTGCGCGACAGAGCCGCTTTTGCCGCACGTTCGACGATGGGGCCGTATTCGGATTCCGGTGTGCCGTTTGGAATCGACAGGAACGCAGCATGCGGCGGGGGAGCCGGGGGTGCGGGCGGAATATAGGGGTGTGGAGGTTTGCCCGCGTTCGGATTGAACGTGCGCTGGTCCAGCAGTTTGCACCCTGACAGCAGGGGCGCGGCCAGAAGCAGCCCCCACATCAGGAGTGCGGAGTGCGGAACAAAGCCCCGCTGCGAACGGAAATGTCGGACGAATGGTGCCATATCGCGCGGAACCGTCGCAGGAACGGAGGGTTTGAGCAAGATTATAGAGTCAACTTCATGAAAAACTGTTGATGCCCCCTGTCGCTCTGCTGTGGCGGTGCTATGGAGGATGCCCGAGTTTTCAAAAAACGGAGTAGGGCAGGTCATGGCTGTAAAAATCGCGATCAACGGTTTCGGACGGATCGGACGGCTGGTGCTGCGTGGCATCATCGAGAGCGGTCGTACGGATGTCGAGGTTGTCGCCATCAACGATCTGGGTTCCGTCGAGGCCAACGCGCATCTTCTGGCTTATGACAGCACGCATGGCCGCCTTCCGGGTACGGTCCGTGCCGAGGGTAACAGCCTGATCATCGAAGCGAATGGCCGCACCTACGGTCCTATCAAGGTCTCGGCCGAGCGTAACCCGGCACAGGTTCCGTTTCAGGGCGTCGACGTGGCGATGGAATGTACGGGTCTGTTCACGTCCCGCGAAAAGGCCGCTGCCCTGCTTGAAGCCGGTGCGAAGCGCGTCGTCATTTCCGCTCCGGCTACAGATGTCGATGCGACGATCGTGTTCGGCGTGAACAACGACGTTCTGACGCCCGACATGAAGATCATCTCCAACGCGTCCTGCACCACGAACTGCCTTGCACCCGTGGCCTCCGTTCTGGACAAGGCCTTCGGGGTCGAGTGCGGCTACATGGTCACGATCCACTCCTACACGGGCGACCAGCGCACGGTGGATACCCTCCACAAGGATCCGCGCCGCGCCCGCGCCGCAGCCCTGAACATGATCCCGACCTCCACGGGTGCAGCCAAGGCTGTCGGTCTGGTTCTGCCGCATCTGAAGGGCAAGCTGGACGGAACTTCCATTCGCGTTCCGACGCCGAATGTTTCGGTCGTCTCGCTGGATTTCGTCCCGACGCGCGCTCCGGCTTCTGCCGAGGCCGTCAACGAAGCCATTCGTGCCGCTTCGCTCGAAGGCTCCCTGAAGGGGATCCTTGAGTACAACACGGCGCCGCTCGTCAGCTCCGACTTCAACCATGACAAGGCGTCGTCGATCTTCGATGCGACGCAGACGGTCCTGGTCGATGGTGGCAAGCTGGTGCGCGTCTGCTCCTGGTACGACAACGAGTGGGGCTTCTCCAACCGTATGGCCGACACGGCTGCCCTGTTCGGGAGCCTGTGAGTGATGGCCTTCCGCACCCTTGATGGTGTGGACGCACGCGGCAAGCGCGTGCTGGTCCGCGCCGACCTCAACGTCCCGATGCATGATGGCGTCATCACCGATGACACCCGCCTGCAACGGGTTGCGCCCACGATCCGCGAACTGGCCGACAAAGGCGCGCGCGTCGTGGTGTTCAGCCATTTCGATCGCCCCAAGGGGCAGGTCGTCCCGGCTCTGTCGCTGCGTCCGATCGCGCTAAAGCTCGGCCAGATCCTCGGCCAGCCGGTCGGCTTTGTCGCCGAATGCGTCGGTCCGACCGTGGAAGCCGCAGTCGGCGGGATGGCGGACGGGGACATCATCGTTCTCGAAAACACGCGCTTTCATGCGGGTGAAGAGGCCAATGACCCGGCCTTCGCCAAGGCTCTGGCACAGAATGGCGACATCTTCGTCAATGATGCGTTCTCGGCTGCACACCGTGCCCATGCCTCGACCGAAGGCGTGGCGCACGACCTGCCGTCTTTTGCCGGGCGTTTGATGCAGGCGGAGCTGAGCGCGCTGTCGGCTGCTCTGGAGAACCCGGAGCGCCCTGTTGGTGCGATCATTGGCGGCTCCAAGATCTCGACGAAGCTCGATCTGATCGGGAACGTCATCGAGAAGGTGGACACGCTGTTCATCACAGGGGCGATGGCCAACACGTTCCTCGCGGCTGAAGGCATGAATGTGGGCAAGTCCCTGCAGGAAGCCGACATGCACGAGACAGCGCGCAAGATTGCCCACCTCGCGCAGGAAAAGGGCTGCGAGATCATCCTGCCCGTCGATGCGGTTGTGGCGCGCGAGTTCAAGGCCAATGTCCCGACCGAGACCTGCCTGATTGGCGAAATCCCGGACGATGCCATGATCCTTGATGCCGGTCCACGTACGGTTGAGTTGATTCGTGAGCGTCTGGACACGCTCAAAACGCTGGTCTGGAACGGTCCGCTGGGGGCGTTTGAGATCGCGCCTTTCGACAAGGCGACCGTCGATGTCGCGCAGTATGCCGCGCAGCTTACCGAAGAGGGCAAGCTCAAGACGATCGCTGGTGGCGGCGATACGGTCTCGGCCCTGCGTCATGCAGGCGTCGTGGACAAGATGACCTATGTTTCCACGGCTGGCGGGGCTTTCCTCGAATGGCTGGAAGGTAAAATTCTTCCGGGGATCGAGGTCCTTCGTTCCGCAGGCCACGATCTGGGGCTCACCTGAACGAAAGCCGGGGAGGGCAACCTTCCCGGCTTTTTTTATTCAGAAGTCAGCCTGTCATAAAAAAAAGCCCGTCGGAATATCCCAACGGGCTTTTTTCGTGATCTGTCGTTTCAGGCCTGAAGGCCGTTTTCGCGGCGGCGCAGTTCCACTTCCGCAGCCATGGCTTTCTGGAGCTTCTCCATGGCACGCGCTTCGATCTGACGGATACGCTCGCGCGAGACGTTATAATGATGGGAAAGATCTTCCAGCGTGGAAGGCTCTTCCTTCAGGCGACGCTCGCTCAGGATATGGCGCTCACGCTCGTTCAGCGTCATCATGGCCTGATCCAGAAGCGCCTTGCGGCCCGTGAACTCTTCAGAAGCAGCATAGGTCTGCTCCTGATTGTCGTGGTCGTCCACGAGCCAGTCCTGCCATTCGCCTTCGCCATCAATGCGGAGCGGTGCGTTCAGACTGTGATCCGGTGCGGCCAGACGCTGGTTCATGGACATGACGTCCTGTTCCGGCACACCCAGAGTGGTCGCGATGGAGTTGACCTGCTCTGGCTTCAGATCGCCGTCGTCAATCGCCTGCATCTGTCCTTTCAGACGACGCAGGTTGAAGAACAGCTTCTTCTGTGAGGCGGTCGTACCGATTTTCACCAGAGACCAGCTATGCAGGATGTATTCCTGCATGGCGGCGCGGATCCACCACATGGCGTAGGTGGCAAGGCGGAAACCACGCTCCGGATCGAACCGGCGCACGGCCTGCATCATGCCGATATTGCCCTCGCTGATGAGTTCGTTCACCGGCAGGCCATAGCCACGATAACCCATGGCGATTTTGGCAACGAGGCGCAGATGGGACGTGACGAGGCGGTGTGCCGCGCTTGTATCCTCGTTCTTGCGCCACTGGCGGGAGAGATCGAGCTCTTCCTGCGGGGTCAGCAGGGGGAACTTGCGGATTTCCTGAAGATAGCGGGTGAGGTTGTTCTCTGGACCCACTGAAATGACGGCTGGGGATGCCATGGTCTTCGACTCCTTTCGCCCGGGGCTTAACCCGCATCCGGATGAGATGGAGACTCATACGGACCGGCGACGGGATAGTTCCGTCTGACCCAGGTGACGCATTGGGAAGGACTTTCACGTCCCCGACCGTCAGCCCCCGGACTGGGCGACCTCTGGCGGTACGATCCGTTCCGGCGGCGCGTCAGCTCGTCGGATGAGTTATTTATGACAGGCTCAGCCAAAAAAGTCAATGGCCTTTTAAGGTTTAGCCGATCAGTCTCTTTTTCAAGGTCTGAAAATCTTCTGGAGGGGCGGTTTCGAACGAAAGCTGCTTTTTCGTCCTCGGATGGATAAATCCGAGTCGGGTTGCGTGAAGCGCCTGACGGGGAAAATCGAGTGCCGCTTCCTTCGCATCCTGCGACAGACCACGCGCCGCTGCGGGAATCCGCCGCAGGTAGACCGGATCGCCGAGCAGGGGGTGGCCTGCATTTGAAAGGTGAACACGGATCTGATGGGTGCGTCCAGTGGCAAGACGACATTCGATCAGGGAGACGGCAGCCTGATAGGGTTCGATCAGCTTAAAGCGTGTCAGGGCAACCTTGCCGCCGCTTCCGACAACAGCCATGCGTTTACGATCCCGCTTGTCCCGGCCGATATTACCGTCGAATTCGCCTTCCAGCGGCAGGAGCCCCCAAGCGAGGGCCAGATAGGCCCGGTCGATATCGCGGGCAGCGAAGGCTTCTGACAGGGCATTATGAACCATGGCCGTCTTGGCCACGACCATCAGGCCGGACGTGTCCTTGTCCAGACGATGCACGATACCGGGGCGCTTTTCCCCGCCGATTCCTTCGAAACCTTCTCCACAATGGCCGAGCAGGGCGTTGACCAGTGTGCCCGTCTCGTTTCCGGGAGCGGGATGGGTGACAAGCCCGGCCTGCTTGTCGAGCACGATCAGGTCGTCGTCCTCATACAGGATGTTCAGCGGGATCTGCTCAGCGATCGGACGGGCAGGGAGGGGCTCGGGGAATGTCAGCAGCAGTTCCATGCCGTCACGCAACGTTTCCGCCGGTTCGCAGACCGTCTTTCCGTTGACGGAAAAGCTGCCGCCTTCAATCAGGGCCTTGACCCGGGAGCGTGAAACCGTGCCGATGGCGTCCGCCAGCGCGCGGTCGGCCCTCTGGCCAGCCGTGGACGCATCGACAACAAGACGGAATGGGGAAACAGGATCAGACATGACACAGGGTGTAGCCGAGGAAATGGCGAACAGCGAGTCGCAGACACCAAAAGCGCTTCTGGCCGCTGTAATTTTGATGGGTGTGCTGATTATCGCGGCCGTTTTCGGATTGATCGGGGTGATTGCCTACCGCTTCCTGCATCCCCGCCCGAGCGTTACGGCAACCGTGCCGCTGGCCGAAGGGGGCTTCTCGCGTCTGGCTCTTCCGCTTGGTGCGGGCGAGCATATTACGGCGGTTACGGCGCGCCCTGACGGTCTGATGGCGGTGACACTGATCGGCGCCGGAAGCGATAGGGTGCTGCTATGGAACCCGGAGGCCGGAAAAATCGCTGCCGAACTGGATTTTGGAACTCCCGCACCGTCTGCACCCTGACCGGTCTGAACCTGCCGCTGTGTTTCCGCGTTAGGGCGGCAGGATTCAGAAAGGATCACGGATAATGGGACGTCTGATTGATGCGGCCTTGGCCGTCGGTACGGTTTTTGGAGTGCAGTACGCCTCGCGTGAAATCAGCCCGGCGGACGATCCGTCCACGCGCCGGTGGTACGACCGGCTGAACAAGCCGCATTTCAATCCGCCCGGTCCGGTTTACGGCGTTGTGTGGACGCTTCTGGACGGGCTTCTGGCTTGGTCGGGCTACCGGCTTCTGCGTGCTGAAAAATCCTGTTGTCGGACGGCATCGCTGATCCTGTGGGCGCTGTGCGTTGCCGGTGTGGCAGGCTTTCCGTTCTTCGTGTTCCGCAAACGGCAGCTTGGAACGGGTCTGGCCATCTGTGGCGGCCTGATCATGACGTCCGGAGCCTCGATCTGTGCGGCGCACAAGGTGGACTGCAAGGCAGCCTCAATGCAGGTTCCGTTTTTTGCATGGCTAATCTTCGCCACCTGCATTCACGAAGAAATCTGGCGTACGAACTAAATACGCCTCAGGCGGCGTTCAGAATGGCCGCCATAAGCCCGGGAAACCGGGCATCGAGTTCCTCGAGCCGTAGGGAATTACGGTGCTGAACGCCCTCGATCCGGGTTCTCAGGACGCCGCTCTCACGCAGGACCTGAAAATGGTGCGACATGCTGGATTTGGGCCGCGTTCCAATCAGTGTGGCGCAGTTGGCTTCCCCAACGCGTCCCAGATGTCGCACGATCTCCAGACGCGCAGGATCAGCCAGCGCACGCAGCACCGGAATCAGTTCGAATGTCGCGGAGTCAGGATGATCGTAGGCGGCCATGAGGTCTTATCCCTTTCCTGAAGTTTTATCGCAACACTTGCTTTGTTCGAGTTTTATCGAACAATATGGTGATCAGTCCATTGAAGGAGAAACAGGATGCCAACGCTGTTCGATTCGATTGATTTCGGTCCCATTCATGCGAAGAACCGGATTCTGATGTCCCCTCTGACGCGTGCGCGCGCCGACAGGAATGCCGTTCCGACTCCGATCATGGCGGAATATTACGCCCAGCGCAGCAGCGCTGGATTGATTATCAGTGAAGCCACAGGCATTTCCCGCGAAGGTTTGGGCTGGCCGTTTGCTCCCGGCATCTGGTCGGATGAACAGGTGGAAGCCTGGAAGCCGATTGTCGCCGCGGTTCATGCCAAGGGCGGCAAGATTGTCTGCCAGCTCTGGCACATGGGACGGATGGTCCATTCTTCCGTCACTGGTACGCAGCCCGTTTCGTCTTCGGCCACGACGGCTCCGAACGAAGTTCATACCTATGAAGGCAAAAAGCCTTACGAACAGGCGCGTGCAATCGACGCCGCTGACATCAGCCGTATCCTGAACGATTACGAGAACGCGGCGCGCAACGCCATCCGTGCGGGTTTTGATGGTGTGCAGATCCACGCGGCCAATGGATATCTTATCGATGAATTTCTGCGGGATGGGACGAATCTTCGCACCGATGAGTATGGCGGTTCGCCGGAAAACCGTATCCGCTTCCTGCGTGAAGTGACCGAGCGCGTGATTGGCGCGATCGGTGCGGAACGCACAGGCGTCCGCCTGTCCCCGAATGGTGATACGCAGGGCTGCATCGATAGCGCGCCGGAAACGGTTTTCGTGCCGGCCGCCAAGCTGCTTCAGGATCTGGGCGTGGCTTGGCTCGAACTGCGCGAACCCGGTCCGGACGGCACTTTCGGCAAGACCGATCAGCCCAAACTGTCCCCGCAGATCCGTAAGGTCTTTACCCGGCCGCTGGTTCTCAATCAGGATTATACCTTTGAGATGGCGCAGGAAGCACTGGCAGAAGGGCACGCCGATGCGATTGCCTTTGGCCGGAAGTTCATCTCGAACCCCGACCTGCCGGAGCGTTTCGAGCGCGGCATCGCCCTTGAGCCTGACAATATGAAGACTTGGTACAGTCAGGGGCCGGAGGGATATATCGACTACCCGTCCGCGACCTCAGGTCCCAACTGAGCTTTGAGGCAGTCCGGGAGCTGTTGGTTGCTCCCGGATTTCCAGTCAGACGGGCCGCACGAGTTCGTAAAGCGCGACGGCTGCAGCATTAGAGACGTTCAGGCTCTCCATGTCGCCAGGCATGTAAACGCTGGCGATCTCGTCGCAGGTTTCGCGCGTCAGGCGGCGCAATCCAGCCCCTTCGGCTCCCAGAACCAGCGCCACACGACGTCCCACGAAACCCTTTCCATCCAGCCGTGTACCCCCGGCATCCAGACCGACAACCCAGAAATTCTCGGCCTGTAGCGCCTGAAGGGCGCGGGAGAGATTGACCTCACGCAGAATGGGAACGAGGTCGAGCGCGCCTGAGGCTGCCTTTGCCATAGCACCGCTTTCTTGCGGGGCATTGCGATCCTGCACCAGAAGCGCTGCCGCTCCGAACGCCGCAGCTGATCTGAGAATAGCGCCAATATTACGTGGGTCCGTCACCTGATCCAGCACCAGAACCGGGCCGGTGCGCTCGACGATATCGAGAATGGCGAGTGTTTCCAGAGGCTCAACACGCAGGCAAACACCCTGATGCACGGCATCGCGCTCACAGAGTTTGTCGAGGCGCTCACGGTCCACAATCTGCGGCTTGTGCGGTGCGCCTTCGAAAGACGCCGCAGCTTCGCGCGTCGCCAGAAAATCATGGATCACACGCTCAGGATTGGCGAGCGCCGCCTGCACGGCATGGTGCCCATAAATCCAGTAGCCGGAACCGGAGTTGCCAGCATGACCGCGACCGGAACGGCCATTACGCCTGCCAGAGCGCTCATCGGAGGAGCGGGACGGCTGGTTAGCGTGCGCGGAGGGAGGGGAGGCGCGATCCGTAGAACGGTCGGGAGCGGAGCGGGAGGGAGATCTTCTGGCCATAAAAATCATATAATCGACAACAGGCGATTGACATAGCCGCCAATCCGCCATATCTCAACCGCCGACCCGGAGAGGTGCCCGAGTGGCTAAAGGGGGCGGACTGTAAATCCGCTGGCGTACGCCTACGTTGGTTCGAATCCAACTCTCTCCACCAGGTCACCAAAATCTAATAAATCAAATAATCATAACTTCGTGCCGGTAGCAGCCAGCTGCCAGTTCGTTGTTCTCTTGTCAGCGGTTCTCCCATCATAACGATGTGCATCGTGTGGCGCGCACAAGAGAAGTGATTTGAGCGGCAAAGATTTCCTCTTCCCAGAAATGTCGAGCGGGAGTTGCAAGAGGCGACAAACCGTTGCTTGGGAGCATAGTATCTTGGTTTCGAGAGGTATTTCGCTCAGCGTATGAACCAGTAGCAAGGATATTGCTCCTGGACTTTCATCAAACGGACGGATCGTTTTAGCGTCAGCGCCGGGTCTGACTGGGCTGGACTGCTTCAGATCACTATTTTTTCAATCCGAACCGGAGGCAAAGGAATCATATACTATACCTAGAATAGGAAGATTTCCCCAAGAATCCGCATTGTATATAAGGTAGATTCAGCTAGAATAGGCGCAGAAATTGTAGAAATTATATAGTATATATTTATGATATTCAGGTAAATATTTTCATTATATTCGAATATATGGCGATTAATATATTATATATTAATATATAATATAATACTAATATTTATTCTATATTTACATAGTAGTATTTTTTTATTTGGAATTTACGAAATCGATTGTGAGATTGATTTTTGAGGAACTCAAATCCCTCAGCGTCGTTCACAACGGTATAGTATTATATAAAAAAAACAAAATAAAAAAATATAAGTAATTATATTTTTTGGAGAATGCTATGGTCTTCTGTAATGAATTTATTTCGATGAATTTCTCAAAGGCGCAGGAAATTCCAACAAAAAAAAATATAAAAAACACAATTATTGTAACTATAAGTGGTATTGGGCATGAAGATGAATCAGAAAAATATATCTTGCTAGAAGATAGTTTTTTAGATTTTAACGTTTTAGGAATAACAAATAAAAAAAGAGATTTCTTCATAAATGATTCTACTGAAAATGCTCTTGATTTTCTAAGAAATTTTCTAAAAGCTTTTTCTAAAGTAGTAATAATAAGCCATTCTATGGGAGGATTTTTTGCATTTTATATATCTAGCTACATAAAGGTAGATTTATGCATTGTTTGTAGTCCATATTTATCTCTTTCAGAAAAGGAAATGAATTTAAATGATAGTGAAGAGTTTATTTTATTTGACAAAATAAATAAAAGCTACATAGAAAATTACTGCCTTAATAATATTAAGGTATCATCCCTTTCACCAAAAGATCAGGATAAATTTATAGTTATACTTGATTTATCAATAAAAGATGATAATAAGACATTTTACTTAATTAACAAATTTCTTAATAAAATTAACGTTGTTGTTCTTCCGGGTTTGGGGCACTTATCATTATATTGCCTTGAAAAAAGAAAAATTCTTAGTTCTGTGATTAGAGATAAATTAAATGAATCCTATTCATTGCCGACTAAAAATATATTAGAACATATTCTTAATTCTTATCTCGAATTTCCTCTTTCCCGAGAGGAAAAGATTTGCGTTAAAAATCAAATATATTTTAATAACCCAGATCAATATGGAGGATACTACTATTTCGTTTATGATTATCTTCCAAATGAAGAAAGCTCGGAGTTATTTATTATTATTAACAAACACGGTTATATAATGAGTTTTTATTCGTCGATAGCGGGCTCCTTTTGGTCAGAGTTTCCATTCGAAGATAATAGATTTTCTCCTATTATCGTAGATGGCCAAAAAAAAACATGTTTTTGCTTCTATAATTCCAGTCTTATTGAAATGGATTATAATAAAATTAGTATAGAGACAAATAAAATTGAGAAATTTTATCGAAAAATTCCTTTTTCAAGAGATTTTTTTGAAATATATTTTAATAATTTCAAGTTTGATGATAAAATTGAAATTTATTCTGCAATAGATATAAACAAAAAAAACAAAAAAAACAAATTCGCCTTTGTTTTAAATAAAATAACGCGATTTTTCAGAAGATAATAATAAATATTTACTATAAATTTCTATTATTATAGATGTATCGTATATCATAAAAAAGATAGAATATATTATTCAGGTTTTCGAGATAGTTTGAACACAGGAAACGGTAAATGCCGGAGCGAGAAGTGTCTGTCCCGGGATTCCCGTATTAATATGATCAGAAAATGCGCCGGAGAGTTTTCGAGTGATCTCCGGCGGTACTGTCTTCAGTCCAGCGGTGCGATTTTCACGACAATATATGGCATGACTTCGAGGTCTTTGCCGTTATGAAAAACCGGCAGACGTGCCCATTGTCCGACCGTGCCGTACAGAGCGCCATTGGCGTAAGTCAGACCATCGGGTTCGGTCAGGCGCGGATCATGTGCCACCACGGAAACCTGACCATCCGGCCGGTGGCGTAGGATGGCATGGCGTTCATCATCCGTGATGTAGAGCGAGCCGTCCGGGCCAGTTGCCATACCATCGCCCACTCCCGTTTCGCCTTCATCTTTCACGGCCTTTTCCAGATCGGCTTCGCTGGTGTTCGGATCAGACAGAACAGCGGTTGGCGCAGAATAGAGGCGGCGGCTGCTCTGCGGCTGCCAGTAGAGCGTCTGTTGGTCTGGGCTGAGAGCAATCCCGTTTACGCCACCCTGAGGGATCGTGGCATGCGCCGGATCGTAGCGTCCTGCCACGCCGTCCATTACGGCAACAAAGCCCTGAACCGGCATGACGGAGACCGTGTCCGCCAGAATGCGACGCTGATGTCCCGTGGCCAGATCAACGACGATCAGTGCAGGATGCACGTCGACGGACGTGTCGGTAATGAAAGCGGTTCCCGCCTTGCCATGAGTCAGGTCGATGCGGACGTCATTGACGTGGCTGTCCGGCAGAAGGGCTGGGGCGCTGAGGGGAATGACCTGCGCGATTTTTCCGCTTGTCGGATCAATCCGGAAGAGCTTCTGCGCGCCTGCTATTGTTCCCGTGCCAGCGACCATGCCTTCATCCAGAACCCAGAGCTGTCCGTTGGCATCAACGGTCATACCGAGTGGCGAGACGAACTGTTCCTGTGAGGCTGCATCGGGGAAGGGGGACAGCTTACCTTTCGCATACAGCCCCAGTTTCGGGCCGGAATGGTCGTGCGCGCTCCGAGGGAAGCCGAGCACCATGCGTCCATCAGGCAGAACGGCAATGCCGGAAGGTTGAGCGTTGGAAAAGCGTCCGATGATCTGCACATTGCCGGACGGAAGTGTGCCTTTGTCGACGGTTTCGGCGGCGAGGAGGGGAGAGGCGGTAGTAAGTGCTGCAATGCCGACGCTGAAAGCGAAGGTTAGAAATGTCTGACGAGCCATGGCTGAGATCTCCTTTACCGATAAAGGAACAGAATGGCTCAGGCCTGACAACCCACGCCCACGTGAGTGCAGAAGATCAGCGTTTCAGCAGGCGCGCGCGCAGGGCAGGGTCGTGGGCATATAGAAACAGCCCATGAATCCCACGCGTGAGGATGACGTTCAGGGCATTGAGAATAACGCGCTTTTTTGCCTCTTCGGGTGCAGCGATTCCATCCCGCCCCTGAAAGGCCGCGCTATCTTCGTACCTTTCCGGCCTTACGCCGATCCGGTCATGTTCCGCATCATAAAACAGAGACGGTCCGAGAATGACCCCGGCATAATTCAGGTCGAACCCCTGGATCGTATAGACGGACCCGACCTCGTTGATCGTATCCGGGCTCTCGGCCCAAGGGAGTTTTTCGCTCGGCAGGGAACGATCCCATCGTAAATGGAAGTCGCCTTCGGTGATGAAGTGGTCTTCACCATTGAGCGTGTATGGGTAGTCATAAGTCGAGAGCAGACGACAGAGGCCGTATTTCGCATTGTAGTCACGCAGATCTGAATACAGTTTTGCGCAGTCGTCATAGATCCGCAGATCGAAGCGCGGATCTTTTGGCCGGGACAGGATCTTACCTTGCCCTAAAGCGTCGATCCACGAACATGTGGCGGTACTGGCCGCGACACGGAACTGGGTTTTAAGATGGAAAGTCTCTGAAGGACGGTCTTTGCGGAAGCTCTCGAGAAGATCACTGGACCAGTGGCTTTTGAATTTCAGAACCTGCAACGGATCGAACACGACCACCACGATCCGCGCCCATCGCACGATCTCTTCCAGATGGTTCTGCTGGGAAAAATGATTGTACCGGTCCGGACGGGTCAGCAGCAGATGCGCCTCGTCCACCAGAATGATATCCGCGCGGTGTCCGGTCTTTGCGGATCTATTGATGAAGGTTGTGGGGCGTTCGTAATCGCTCTTGCGCAGGTTGGGCATGGTGGTCGCGATGTTGCGATAGAGCTTGAGCATTTCCGGGTGATTGACGATCAGCATGTTCCGCAGACCCTTCAGCGGGTCGGCGGGTGAACCATTTCGTGCCCGGGTCTGGAGCGTGTTGAAGATTGCGTTCAGGACGACGCTTTTTCCTGTGCCTGCCGCGCCTTCAATAATGAAAAGGGCGCTGTCGTCCTGTCGGTGGCATTCGCAGAATGAAACCACGCGCTGCAACAGATCCGTCTGCGGCCCGGACAACGCACGCTCTGGGGAGAGCTTGCCTGTGGCGGCATTCCCGGAAACGCTCACGACATTCAGTCCGCCGCGATATCGGCGACTGTGGCATCCGTGGCCTGCTGGGCGTCGGCGGGTGTGATCCGCACGACCAGCCCCTGACGACCCGCATTGATATAAACATGCGTGCGCGGCATAGCGTCCTGCGACAGGACAACCGGGATTGGGGTTTTCGATCCGAACGGGCTTGTGCCGCCAGACTCGAAGCCTGTCAGCTCATGCGCCTTTTCAGGGCTCATCATGCGGGCATTCCGCCCGTCGAACAAAGCTGCCACCTTCTTCAGATTCATGCGCTGATGCGCAGGGGCGACGACACAGACGGCCTGTTTCTTATCCACTTCGACAACCAGCGTCTTGAGCACATCTTCCGGCGCCACGCCGATGGCTTCTGCCGCCTGCATCCCGATCAGACCGCCATTGGGGGCATACTCATAATCATGAACGCTGAAAGGAATGTTCCGGGCCGTCAGAAAGGCGGTTGCGGCTGTTTCTCGGGTCATGTCCGTGCTCCGTCTCCAGAAGCAGGCCGTCATACGCCGAATGGCTGAAATCCAGCGAAAATCAGCGGGGATCGCCCCGGGCAGGACCTGCAATATCGTGTTGTCTGTATGGGCGTGCAGGGGCCGGTTGGCAACATAAGAGACGTCGGAAAGATGCTGATCGCTTTATTCCGAACTGTCGCTGAGTTGCGGGATGTATCGTTATTCATGAGACGCATGACATTTTCTCTGTTACTGTTTAACGCTAAAGAAAATTCTGGCCGGTTTGGGGTCAGGAGAATCGTCGTGACGATCCAGCGGGTCGGAAAGCTGTCGGGAGAGGCATCGTGAATCAGAAAAGCATCTGGGTCGGGACGAACTGGAAAATGAACAAGGGGCCGGCCGAAGCCATCGCGGATGCCCGCGCCCTGGCGTTTTTTCGTCCTCCTGAGGGCGTCCAGTGTTTTCTGGCCCCACCCGCCACGTCGCTGCGGGATGTGGGAGCAGTCCTTCAGGACAGCCCTCTGATGGTCGGCGCGCAGAATATGTACTGGGAGGACAATGGGGCGTGGACGGGTGAAATTTCCGCTCCCATGATCGCCGAATGCGGCGCGTCCATTGTCGTGCTGGGGCATTCGGAGCGTCGGCAGCATTTCGGGGAAACGGACTGGACGGTCAATTTGAAGGTCCGCGCAGCGCTTCGGCATGGCCTGCGCTCTCTGATCTGTATTGGGGATACGCTCGACGAATATGAGTTCGGTGTTTCACAGGAGACTCTGGCGCGGCAGACAAAAATTGCGCTGCATGGGGTTTCTCAGGAAGACCTTGAACGTGTTCTGGTAGTTTATGAGCCCGTCTGGGCCATAGGGGCGGCGGGTCGTCCGGCCGAACCGGCTTTCGTCTCCCAGATCCATACGACGCTGCGTGGTGTTGTGCAGGGGATTGCGGGGCAGGGCAGTTCCGTTCGGATTCCGTTGCTTTATGGCGGTAGCGTTTCGCGGGGCAATATTCGCGACTATGTGGCCCTGCCCGACGTGGACGGCGTGCTGATCGGCCGGGCAGGCTGGGATCCAGCGGATTTCATGGATCTGGTCGAGAGCGTGCGTGATGTGGTCTCTCCGAAGGTTCCTGCATGATGAATGCCCTGCTTACGGAAGGGCAGGCACTGTCTGGCCGCCGACGCGGGATCCTTGATTATGTCACCGAACATGGCGTGGTGCCGGTCGCTGACCTGCTGAAACGCTTCTCGCTTAGTCGGGCTTCGATCAACCGGGATCTTCTGGTGCTCTGTGCGCAGGGGTTGGTACGGCGGATCGGAACGGACATCACGACGCTTCCGAACATCGGCGCATCGGCAAGTGTGATATATCGCAGGGTGCAGGCCGTTGCTGAAAAACGGGCGATTGCGACCTTGGCTGCCTCCATGGTGAGCCAAGGCGACACCGTGGCGCTGGATGATTCCACAACCTCAGGGGCGATGGCGGACAGGCTGTGCGAAATCGCCCAGTTGACGGTCGTGACGAACAGTCTGGGCCTCGTCAGCCGTCTGGGGCCTTGCGAAACGGTCGGGCTGATCGGTCTGGGAGGACGTTATAGCCCGACGTTCGATGCCTTCGTGGGAAGGATCTGCGAGCAGGCTGTGATGTCCATGCGGATCAACATGGCATTCGTGTCGGCAGCCGCAATATCCGGCGTGACGGCCTATCATCAGGTCGAGGACATCATTCAGGCCAAGCGGGCCCTGATGGGCGTGGCGGATTGCCGCGTTCTTCTGGCAGACAGCCGGAAATTCGATACTGTGGCCATGAACCGGCTGGCGCTCCTGTCCGAATTCGACGTCGTGATTACGGATGACGGGATCGATCCTGTCTGCGCCGGGCAGCTTCTGGACGCGGGCATATCGCTGAGGATCGCCAATGTCCCGCGCCCCGCTCCCGGACTTACTGCGGACTGACAGTCGTCTGTCGCGTTATGACCGGGGCGATTGGCCAGAATGTGACGGAAACTTCCGCCTGCAAGGCCCCTAGTTCGTCCTGAATATAAGTCATGTATTCGTGCAATCCGCGGGAAATGATCTCCTCGGCGGTCTGGTCTTCGAGCGTGGCCCTCAGATTGATGATGCGTTCCTGTAGCGGTCCGCACTGGTGGCGGAGATTGTAGTGTGTGGACAGGGCGTTGAGCGTGCTCTCCACCTGCCGCAGATTGAGCATCAGAGAACGCGGAAATCCTTCGTTTTTCAGCAGAAACCCCACGACATTGGCCGGTGTGGTCGTCACGGGTTGGAGGCGGCGGAAGGCATGATAGGCCGCAGCCGAACGCAGGACGGACCCCCACTGCGTCAGGTCCATTTGAGAGCCCGAAATTTCGCCACCCGGAAGCAGTGTATGGTAGCGGATGTCGATCAGACGGGTGATCTGGTCGGAACGCTCTAAATATTTCCCCAGCAGATAGAACAGCCACGCCTGATCGCGATACAAAGTGCCTTCGGTAACGCCGAAATGTGTCTGACAGTCCTGTTTGATGCGGTTGCACAGCCCGGACAGGCCGTTGCGACGGATGTCGGGCGTAGACAGTTCCATCATGCTTTGTGTGAAAATATTGAGCTGCATCCACATTTCGGTGGAGATCAGCGGACGGGCCGAACGGGCATTTTCCCGAACCATATGCGCCATGGCGCGGATGGATGTCGGGTTCGAGCTTTCCGTGATGTAGAAGGCGAGGATATTTTCTTCCGTCGCGGGCAACGCATAAAGGGCGGCGTAGCGCTCTTCATCAGAATTGATCTGAAGAATGGAATCCCATCCCGGACTGCCGTCGGGATTGCGGACGAAGGCTTCCGTCACTTCCAGAATACGGGCGAGATTCTCGATCCGCTCCATATAACGGGCGAGCCACATCATGCTCTCGCCATAGCGCGACAGCAGCGTGTTGAGATTGGCGAGCATGGCGGGAAAGCGTGTGCCGGTCTGTGTCATCGGGCCATCACCCAGGTGTCTTTCGAGCCGCCGCCCTGTGAGGAATTGACGACCAGCGAGCCTTTGCGAAGGGCCACGCGGGACAGGCCACCGGGGAGGACCCATGTGTTTTTCCCGGTCAGGGCGAAAGGTCGCAGGTCCACATGCCGGGCCTCCACACCGCTGGGACAAAGCGTGGGAGAGACCGAGAGGTCGATGACCGGCTGGCTGATGTAATTGGACGGATCTTCGAGCAGCTTGGCGCGGAATTCGTCTAGTTCGGTCTGCGTGGCCTGCGAACCTATCAACAGGCCATAACCACCGGACTCGCCGACGGGTTTGATGACCAGCTTGTCCATATTGGCCAGCGTATAGGCCAGCCCCTCCGGCTCGGCGCAGATATGGGTCTGGACGCTGTCGAGGATCGGGTCTTCGCCAAGATAATAGCGGATGAGGCGGGGCATATAGGCGTATACGGCCTTGTCGTCCGCAACGCCCGTTCCCAGAGCGTTCGCCAGCGTGACGTTACCCCGGCGATAGGCTTCCACGAGGCCGGGTACGCCGAGCATGCTGTCCGGATTGAAAGCCAGAGGGTCCAGATATTCGTCGTTGAGGCGGCGATAGATGGCATGAACGGGTCGCAACCCCGCGACGGTCCGCATATAGACGCGATGGTTCTCCACGATCAGATCGCGGCCTTCGACAAGGGGCACGCCCATCTCGCGCGCCAGAAAAACGTGCTCGAAATAGGCGGAGTTGTAGATGCCGGGCGAGAACAGCACGACCTGCGGATCGGTCACACCCTCGGGCGCGACCTCGCAGAGGGTCTGGTGCAGCTTGAGCCCATATTCCTCAACTGAGCGCAGAGGCATGCCCGAGGCAAGATCCGGCATCAGGCGCAGCATCATGTGGCGGTTTTCGATGACGTACGAGACGCCCGACGGCGTGCGCGCATTGTCTTCAAGCACCATGAAGCGGCCGCTGCTGTCGCGGATCAGGTCGGTCCCGTTGATATGGACATAGACGTCACCGGGGACGCGGACGCCGACCATGGCTTCGCAGTAATTGGGGTTGCCGAGGACCAAACTGGCAGGGATGATTCCATCCCGCAGAACATGACGCTCATGATAGATGTCCCGCAGGAACAGGTTAAGCGCTTTGACGCGCTGCTGCACGCCGCGGTCAATATGATCCCATTCCGGGGCCGTGAGAACGCGCGGGATCATGTCGAAGGGGAGGATGCGGTCGATCGCTTCACGGTCGGAATAGACGGTGAAGGTGATGCCCAGCCGGTAGAGCTGCGTCTCGGCCGTGCTGGTGCGGTGGCGCAGTTCCGAAAGATCAAAACCGGCCAGACGGTCTCGCACGGTCCTGAGTGCGGGGGGTATGTCATCTGTCCGGCGCATGAGTTCGCAGAAAAAATCCGGTGTGTCATAGGCGGCGAAAATACCTGCCGCGGCCTTTGCCGGAGCCAGTGCGGAAAGGCTGGTCGCGGAGGGATCGGGAGACTGCAAAACCGGCTTGTTCATTCTCTGCCTCACACCCTGTTTTCCCCGACCCCGTTTGCTGAAGGAAAGCCCGATCAGCCGTGCCGGTTCGTTACGATATTTTATTAACGGAGCAAGATTTCGACGCTTTGCCAAGCGTGAAATTTGGCGTTTGGACAGATCGTGGGAAGTGTGGCGGAAATTGTTGCGGTTCCCGACAAGACTGATAGGGTAATGGTTTGAACGGCCATCAGACCCGGTGGTTGCTGGAGCGGGATGGCCCGAAAATCCTGTGTCTGGAACGCATTTCTGAAACTGATTGTCCTCAGGGCCTGCCGAGCATGAATTCCCGCGTCGTACTGCGTCACCATACCCGATACCAGTATGATCGACCTGTCTTTCTGGGCCGTCAGACCGTGCGTCTGTGTCCGGTGCCGCGTGTGGCCTCTGTCATCCGGAATTATGCGCTCGACATAGCGCCGGACACTGCGGATGTGCTCTGGCGGCACGATGCGTACGGCAACCGCGTGGCGGAAGTCCGGGTTCCGGAGCGCGTGACGGCGTTTGATGTTTCGGTCAGTATGGAAGTTGATCTGGGTAGCCAGCCGGGTGAGGCAGGAGAAGCAGAAACACCGGTCTGTGCCGCCTACCGAGATGTCGATACGGCTGGGGCGCAGGTGTCCCGTTTCGTTGAAGCCTGGCGGGTCGTGGGTGAGCAGAGGGTTCCGTCCGTGGTGGCGGATCTCAACCGGGCTGTGGCGGAGCGTCTGACCTATCAGCGCAGATTTGAACCGGGCGTGTGGACGCCTGAAGAGACGTTGCAACGAGAAAGCGGCTCATGTCGTGACAGCGCCTGGCTTCTGGTAACGATCCTGCGGCATCTTGGGTTTTCGGCACGGTTTGTATCCGGCTACCTGATCCAGCCGGATGACGTCACTGGCCTGAGCTGTGACCTGCATGCCTGGGCTGAAGCGTGGATTCCGGAAGGTGGTTGGGTTGGTTTTGATACGACGTCCGGTCTGATGGTGGCGCAGCATCACATTCCGCTGGCGGTCGCCGGGCGTCCCGAGGAAACCGCGCCCATTTCAGGACTGCTGGACCGGTGCAAGGCCACGTTTGAAGTCACGATGCGTGCGACACCGCTTCCCGTCGGGAACATTGCTCCGGAACTGGCCATGATCGGGGAAGGCGGTGTAATGCATTCCCATGAAGCTCTTTGAGTGCCAGTCTTGCGGACAGATTCTCTTTTTTGAAAACACGGTTTGCGAGCACTGCCGCCACCCCGTCGGGTACCTGCCGGAACAGTCTCTGCTGACTGCGCTGGACCCGGCTGGGGAGCGGCTGTGGCACCCGCTTGAGCCCTCGGCCCGGCACGAGAGTCTGCGCTACTGCTCCAATCATGATCATGACGTCTGCAACTGGCTGACCGAACCTGACCCGCAGAGTGACAGATCGTTCTGCTTTGCCTGTCGCTTCAACCGTACGATTCCGAGCCTTGATATTCCCGGAAATCTGGAGCGCTGGCGCAAGATCGAGGTGGCCAAGCACCGGCTTTTCTACACGCTTCTGCGACTCAGACTGCCCATTCGGGATCGACGTCAGGACCCGGAGAACGGGCTGGTGTTCGACTTCCTCGACGATGCGTTGGACGGATCGGCCCCCGTCATGACGGGGCATTCCAACGGCGTCATTACCATCGCCATGCGCGAAGCCGACGATGCAACACGGGAGCGGATGCGTGTTGAGATGGGAGAATATTACCGCACACTTCTGGGGCATTTCCGGCACGAAATCGGGCATTATTACTGGAACCTGCTGGTGCGCGACGCTGGGCGCCTGGAGGAGTGCCGCGCTGTTTTCGGTGATGATCGCGCGGATTATCAGCAGGCGCTTCAGGTCTATTATGACAGCCCCCCGCCGCCCAAATGGCAGGACAATCATGTCAGCGTCTACGCGACATCTCATCCCTGGGAGGATTTTGCAGAAACCTGGGCGCATTACCTGCACATCGTCTCAACGCTCGAAACCGCCTGTGCTTTCGGGGTAAGCGTCAATCCGCGTCTTGAGGGGATCGGCCATGCTTCCGGGCGAACACTCGAAGATCCGTATACGCAGGCATCTTTCGAAGACATCATGCAGGCTTGGTTGCCACTGACCTACGCCGTGAACAGTCTGAACCGCTCCATGGGGCTGGCAGATTTTTACCCGTTTGTGCTGACGGCAGGTGTCATGCACAAACTCGCTTTCATTCATCGCCTGATCCGCGAAAGTCAGAACGTCTAAATTCAGGGAAAACTTTACGGAACGTTTGCGCACGTCCTGATGTAACGGGGCCTGTGACGTCCTGTCAGTCCAGTCGGACGGAAGGACGCACAAAGGTTTCCACCCAGTCCGAGTAACAGGACATCAGACCGCGATAATAGCCAAAGAGTTCCATCTGATGCTGGCGATACAGCATCAGATGCGCCAGCCGCGCCGAAAAACCATGCGAGATTCCTCCGCCCCAGACGGTGCCCCCCGGGAGGGCGGCCCAGCCATTATATTTTCCGAGCGCCACAATCGCGCCTTTGTTATGGAAGACGCAGCCCGGGACTTTCCGGCCATGTTCGATCCATGCGGGAAGATATCGGGCCAGATGTTTGGCCTGTTGCCCCGCGACCTGAGCCGTGGCGGGCAGGGGATCGTCCTGAATGAAAGAGCAGTCCCCCAGCGCGAAAATACGTTCATCGTCAATGGAAGAGAGGTTCGGATTGACGAGAATCTGGCCTGTCCGGTTGATCGTCAGCCCGCCATAGGCAGTAGTGACTTCGGGGGCTTTGACGCCTGCCGCCCAGACACGCAGCTTGGCAGGAACGTAAGATCCATCTTTCAGAATGAAGCCATGGGCGTCCGCTCCCGCAACGCGGGCATTGGTCTGAACGGTCACGCCGATATGTTCGAGTTCCTTCTGGGCAGCCGCAGAAACGGATTCCGGAAAAGCGGGGAGGATACGCGGGCCTGACTGAAGAAGCGTGACATGCAGCTTGGGCGGTGCCTTACCGAAAGCGTGCAGATTATACGGGCCTACGATTTCCAGCGCCTTGTGCAGCTCTGCGGCAAGTTGAACACCCGTCGCACCGCCGCCGACAATCGCGATGTCCAGTTCGGACGTATTGGCGAATGCGCGAAGCAGTTCCATACGGAATTTCTCGTTGAAAGCATTGGCTTCCACGAGATTATCGATGGACATGCAGTATTCTTTAACGCCGGGCGTGCCGAAATCATTGGCGCAACTGCCGATCGCAATGACGATCGTGTCATATTTCATACGGCGGCTTTCCAGAACGACGGTGCCGTCTGCTTCCAGAAGCGGGCTGAGGATCACTTCCCGGTTTTCGCGGTCAATGGACGCAACTTCGCCCGGCCAGAATTCGAAATGATGACCGCTGGCCTGTGAGATGAAATTTACTTTGTCATTCTCGTTGCTGAGCGTGCCCGAGGCAAAGCAGTGCAACATTGGCTTCCAGACATGGGAAAAGCTCTTGTCGATCAGCGTGATGCGCGCTTTTCCGGGTTTCCCCATCGATTTTCCGAGGCGCGTTGCGAGAGACAGGCCGGCGACACCACCTCCGACAATCAGGATTTCAGGTCGAGACAGCATCGGTTTTCAGGCCTCCGTTGAGGGGACGGGCATCAGAAAAAGATACACGGGAGAAAGCTGTTTACGCCTCGCCACGGCAGTAAACAGTGAGGTTCGGAAGAGACTATTATGAGCATTCCGGATATGACGAAAATCATATTCAGGTGACTGTAATAAAGTTCGGTGAGTTCTTTCCTGTTTCGTAAAAACTCAAATAAGCGTGATAAATTTTTACAAAATATACTGAAAAGATTTTTTTAGATGTTGCTTCCCTCCGATAAGAAAAGAGGTGTTTTCAGTAGTCTAAAACCAGAAAATATCGTGATCTGAGTTAAAATTGATAGAAAATGTCATTATAAAACGTTAAATGAAACAAAACATTAACAAGAGAAATAATCAGAAACCAGTAAATGTCCCGCGCAGCGAGAGCAGATCTCTGTCTTTTCCAGTCCAGGGTTTTACGAATGTCTTTCTCAAGTCGGTCTTTCGCGTTGGCGCTTTCCGCGTCCGTTCCATGTCTTGCGCCTGTTTTTGCTTTTGCCCAAGATTCCCAGAACGTTTTTTCTCTTCCTGCGCAGTCTCTCACATCTGCTTTGACGGCTTTCAGTCGACAGACCGGGGTTCATGTCGCGTTTGATGCCAATGCGGCAAACAGTCTGCGTTCTGCTCCCCTTTATGGGAAAATGGATAATCTGAAGGCACTTCGCAGGCTTCTTGGTAAGAATGCTTTCAAAATTGACGCATCAAATCCCAAAAACATCACGCTGCATGCGAGACCTGCCAGAAAATCCACCGGCACTGAAGCTGATATGGTGGACAACCTGACAGTGAGGGGAAGCCGCCACGAATTACGGACCAAGCGTAATTTTGCGGGTGTCGTTGATTCGATCACTTATGATGACACGTCCAATCTGGGTGGAGCGACGTCCATGGCTCAGCTGCTGACGCAGCTTCCGGGGGTCACGGGGATACGTAATGGCGACGAACCCCGTTATATCAGCGTGCGTGGTGTGTCGTCGGATCTTAACCAGACGACACTGGACGGTATGACGCTCGCAAGTATCAGTGACGGCGGTAGCATCCGCCGACGCGTCAATATGCAGAACATACCGGCCGAAATGACCGGTGAAGACGATATTTACAAGACTTTTACAGCCGAACAGGATGGGGGTGCCATTGGTGCGGTCATTAACATGAACCCCCGCAGCGCCTTCGACCATGATGGACTTTATAAATATATCAATGCTTACGGCATTTACGGCACCGAAAAAGGATCGGCAGGCGCCAACAGGATCCCCGGTATGTCGCCACATCTGGGACAGGGTGCCAAAGCTGTGTTCTCGGACCGGTTCGGTGCACACAAGGAATTCGGCATCATGACCTCGTTCCGGTACCAGAGGCGGACCCGGAACACGACCAAGAAGTGGCAGGAAGACAGCTACAATTATTATAATGCCAAGGGCAAAATTCTAAGTCCGAATGATCCCAGTACGCCGGGCTGGAATGGCATGACCGCTCCTCGCTATGTCGATGGCGGGAGCTATTCCAACGATTTGAACTCTCTGGGTGGTGCCGCGCGTCTTGAATGGCATCCCGAAAATAGCGGATTTAATGCATCCGTTATGGGATATTCCTACGAAAGATGGGAAAATTCCTTCATGGAGCACAACGAATACCTGCTCGACGATACAGCGATCTGGAACCAGACCCCCACGTCCGGCCGTGAATACATCTATCGCGCCCGGACGATCGGCCGGAAAGATAACTGGCGGATGAATACCAATGGTGTTTTGGGGAATTTGAGCTGGCACGACAATATTTCGACGCTGAAATTGCGCGCTGGCTATACATGGGAAGACTATTACAATCACGAGCCCTATGTGACTGCGAGAGTCTACCCCAAAGAAAATGCAAAAGGCGCTGTTTACGCCGATTATACTATAAATAAAGATAATGTCGCCAATCTTGTCGATATTATCGATATGAACAAACTCCTCAACAGCGGTTATGCTTTCCAGACAGTTCAGCAGGAATATGACCGTGATCATGAAGGGGTTACGAATGTTCGCTTGGATTACACACGTAATTTGAATCCGGATTTTCACGGGTTTGGATTTGCAAGCGGTTTTGAATGGCGCAGTCTGAACGCCACCAATTCGTCAGATCAGCTTTGGTACAAGCCGGGCGGAAATGCGGCATCCAGCATGTTCATCCCGAATATGCAGAACCCGAACGGGCCATTCTTCGATCTGACGAATTTCCCGTGGGACAAGCAGACCCCTGATCCCGCCAAATCCAAAAATTACACGGAACTGGCGTATTTCCGTTATCAGGAACAACTCTTTGATGGGTATGTTTCGCTGCATTATAAGTGGCGGAAGTCACAGATTATCGCCGGTGTCCGTGCTGACTCGGTGAACTTCAATGCGTTTATTCCAGGCACCGATAGTTCATCGAATCCGACAGGGAAAATCGAGAAAAACCGGGGTGGTTACATCAACCCCCTTCCTTCCGTGACATTCGTTCATGAATTTCCCAAAAATCTGATACTGCATGCCGTCTATAGCCAGTCGGTAGGCCGCCCTCAGCCGACGGACCTCGCGCAGGCTGCACAATATAGCTGTGGTGACTCCCAGAATACGCTGCCCGGAGACATTAACTGTTCGCTGTCACGAGGTAATCCTAATCTGATGCCACGTAAGGCTCAGAATTTCGATATTTCTCTTGATAAATTCTTCAATCGCGGAAAAGGTGTCTTCAGCGTCGCTTATTTCGACAAGATGATCAAACATGACATCTATACCACCCGATCAACCGAATTGATCAATGATGAACTGACCTATGTCACGCAGCCGCGCAATGCCAATAACTCATCACTGATGGGGGTCGAGGTTTCTGTTGTTGATCGCAGCATTCAAGGCCCATGGAGGCAGTCCTTCGACATCAATGCCAGTGGAACCTGGATGCGCGGTCGGATGACCTATCAAGGTGTCAACGTCTCATACAAGCTGAAGCAACTGACCGAGCAGCCGTCCTATGTCTTTAACGGGAGCGTGACATGGCACATCCCGCAGATCCGTGGTGCAGTCAAAGCAGCCTTTTCATATTCTGCGAAATATCTTGAAGGTCTCAATGACGACCCGACCCAGATGTATGGTTACGGCTCCCAACCCAGTCTGGATCTTGGAGCCTGGAACGATATTACCGATAATCTTCGCCTGAAATACGAAGTCTATAATCTGGCGGGTTCGCATACGCGGATGTATTACGGAGAGCACCTCAATCGCCTGGAAGCGAAAGAAGATTACGGCCGCAGTATTTATTTTGAACTGGTTTATAACTGACGTTTCGGCCTTACGATTGCCCCCGGAGCGTACTCCGGGGGCAATACGGTTCAGGCAGCGAACACTTTTGAAATGGCGTCCTGTGCTTCCTGCTGAATGGCGCGCAGGTGTTCCGGGCTAACAAAGCTTTCCGCGTAAATCTTGTAAACATCTTCCGTGCCGGACGGGCGTGCGGCGAACCAGCCGTTTTCGGTAACAACTTTCAGTCCGCCGATCGGTGCGTCATTACCCGGTGCGCGGGTCAGCTTGCTGATGATTTTGTCACCGGCCAGCGTCTCCAGTGGAAACTGTTCAGGCGTGAGTTTGCTGAGCTTTGCTTTCTGTTCCGGGTTTGCTGCCGCATCGATGCGCTCGTAATAAGGCGTGCCGAGACGGGCGATGATCTCATGATAATGAGCGCTGGGGTTCTTACCGGTCTTGGCCGTAATTTCAGCCGCCAGAAGGCCCAGAATGAGACCGTCCTTGTCCGTGGTCCAGACGGAGCCGTCGCGCCGCAGGAATGTGGCGCCTGCGCTTTCCTCGCCGCCGAAACCCAGCGATCCATCCATCAGACCGGGCACAAACCACTTCAGGCCGACCGGTACTTCAACCAGTTTGCGCCCCATCTCGGCTGCCACGCGGTCGATCAAGCCACTGCTGACGAGCGTCTTGCCCACGCCAAGTTCCGGGCTCCAGTCCGGGCGGTTCTGGAACAGATAGGAAATCGCCACGGCAAGATAATGATTGGGGTTCATTAGGCCATCGGGCATGGCGACGATCCCGTGACGGTCGGCATCGGTGTCATTGGCGAAAGCAACGTCGAAGCGGTCTCCCATTTCGATCAGACGTGCCATGGCATAGGGGGAGGAGCAGTCCATACGGATCTGCCCGTCCCAGTCGGCAGTCATGAAAGAGAAGGTCGGGTCCACCACGTCGCTGACGACGGTGGCGTTCAGGCCATAGCGGTCGATGATGGGCTTCCAGTACGCGACGGCTGCGCCGCCCAGCGGGTCAATGCCGATTTTCACGCCAGCGTCCCGAATGGCCTTCATGTCGATGACAGAGTCCAGATCGTTCACATAAGGCGTGATGAAATCGTAGCCTTTAATGCAGGCTTCCTGCCGCGCCTGTTCATAGGGCAGGCGTTTGATGTCTTTCAGGCCGTTGGCGAGAAAGTCATTGGCCATGTCCTGAATGGCTTTGGTGATGGCGGTATCTGCGGGGCCGCCATTGGTCGGGTTATACTTGAACCCGCCATCTGCCGGAGGATTATGCGACGGCGTGATGACCACACCATCGGCGAGGCCCGTGGTGCGGCCCTTGTTGTAGGTCAGGATGGCATGGGAAATGACAGGCGTCGGCGTATAGCCGCCATGTTCGTCGATCCGCACGTCAATGCCATGAGCCGCGAACACTTCGATAGCGGATTTCTGTGCCGGACCAGAGAGCGCGTGGCTGTCCATGCCAATAAAGAGCGGCCCATCGATTCCTTCGGCCTTGCGATGGCGACAGATGGCCTCGCAGATGGCGAGGATATGGTTTTCGTTGAAACTGGTATGGAGCGAGGAACCGCGATGGCCCGATGTTCCGAAAGACACCCGCTGCGTGGAGACCGCAGGATCGGGTTTGCGATCATAATAGGCGGCGATCAGGGCGGGAATGTCGGCGAGCTGGGAAGAAGAAAGTGTTTTTCCGGCCAGGGGACTGAGATGGGACATTGCTTCAGAGTTCCTTGCATCCACGTTGAGATATTGCCGTCTGTTGACGGCCATAACGCATGAACGCCCTATGCGGGCGCGTCGTTCAGGCAGGAGAACGTGTATCTGGATCGATGTCCAGAGAGATGCGTCAGTTCTATGAAGATTGAACGTCAATGGCTTATGGAAGTCCAGGCGCGGAAATGTCCTCATTTCAGTTCAGAGAAATTCTAAAAATTTATCATTTCTTAAGCAATCCAAATCAATCTGCGTCAGAAATATCGACATGGTTGGTTTTAGAAATAATTATAAAATAAAAGTTCCATAGCGATAAAAATTTATTTTTATTATTGCAATAAATTTTCCTGCATTTTAACGAATGATTCTCCTTCATTAAAATATGTTTTGATTATTGCAGAGTAAATTCATTTATATTTTTGGAGTTTGTTATGTCACCTCCTCCTTTGGAAACTGCAGATTCTTCTCCCTCTACAAAGCCCCCTCAGGCACAAATTAAAAATCAGACTGGCAGTTCAACGACCCTGGATGCGGCAGCAATTGCAGCGAAACTCTTAGAGCTGAAAACATCTTCTAAAGGCCTGACGTCATTAGAAGCTAAAGACCGTCTCGCCAAAGATGGCCCAAATGCCATTCAGGCGCATGAAGAAAGCCGCTGGAAAAAGCTATTGGGCTATTTCTGGGGACCAATTCCCTGGATGATCGAAATTGCAGCGGTTATTTCGTTTCTGCGTGCAGATTGGCCAGATTTTTTTGTTATCGCGGGCTTGCTCCTTTACAACGCAGCAATCGGCTTCTGGCAGGATAATAAAGCAGCCAATGCGCTGGCCGCCCTCAAAAAAGGCCTGGCTCTCAAGGCCTCTGTATGCCGCGACGGTGTGTGGGCCTCCATCGATGCAACTGAGCTTGTGCCGGGGGATGTTGTAACGGTTGCTGCGGGAGAAATCGTTCCTGCCGACCTGCTGCTCATTGATGGAAAATATCTGTCTGTTGATCAGGCAGCTTTGACGGGCGAGTCTTTGCCGGTTTCAAAGAAAATTGGTGATGGAGCCTATTCCGGGTCGATTGCGCGCCAGGGCTCCATGATCGGTGTGGCTGTTGCAACAGGGAATAATACTTTTTTTGGCCGTACCGCAAAGCTGGTCGCGTCCGCTGGAAGCAAGTCACATGCAGAGCAGGCTGTTCTGCGGATTGGAGACTTTCTGATCATTCTTGCGGCAGCGCTCGCCGTCGTGCTGGTCGGAGCGCAGCTCTGGCACGATCTGGCTTATCATGGTGTCTGGCATTGGAGCGAAGCCGGCGGGATCGCACAGTTTGTGCTGGTTCTTCTTGTCGCCTCTGTACCAGTGGCCATGCCAGCGGTGATGTCTGTAACGATGGCGCTCGGAGCACTGGCACTTTCGCGACAGAAAGCCATCGTGTCACGTCTGTCAGCCATTGAAGAGTTGGCAGGTGTTGACGTGCTGTGCTCGGACAAGACCGGAACACTCACTCAAAACAAGCTGACACTGCAAGCTCCGATCCCATTTGGAACCGCCAAAGCAGACGATCTCGTCATTGCCGCTGCTTTGGCGACGCAGAAAGAAAGCACGGACGCCATTGATCTTGCTGTTCTCAAGGCGCTTCCTGACAATAATCCGCTGGGCTCTTACAAGCCTGTGGATTTTATTCCGTTCGATCCTGTCAACAAGAAGACCGTCGGCATTGTGCAGGACGCTGCCGGGCATAAAATCCGATATGCCAAGGGCGCCCCACAGGTTATCGCGACGCTGTGCGGAATGAAAGAAGAGCCGGCTGGCGCGAATGATAACACTCCGACGGCCGAATATTTCGGTAAAGTTTCCGAACTGGCCAGCCATGGCACCAGATCTCTGGGTGTAGCGGTTTCTCGAGATGATGGGGCGACCTGGACCTTGCTGGGGCTTCTGCCCATGCTGGATCCGCCGCGCCCGGATGCGGCAGCAACGATCGCACAGGCGAAAAAGCTTGGGTTGTCCGTAAAAATGGTGACAGGCGATGACGTCGCGATCGGCTCTGAAATCGCCCATCAGTTGGGACTGGGCGAGCATCTGCTCAAGGCGAGCGACATCTTCTCAGCAGATATGAATCCAAACAAAATTCCGGTTGATGCGGCACGCGCCGTCGAAGTTGCGGATGGATTTGGGCGGGTTTTTCCCGAGCATAAGTTTGAAATTGTCAAAGCCTTGCAGGAACTGGGTCATATCGTCGCCATGACAGGTGACGGCGTTAACGACGCTCCTGCTCTCAAACAGGCTGATTGTGGGGTCGCTGTCAGCGGGGCAACAGACGCAGCCCGTTCTGCAGCGGCACTGGTCCTGACGGCTCCGGGACTATCAACAATCGTGAATGCGATCGTGGAAGCGCGAGCAATTTTCGAGCGTATCACGTCATATATTTATTATCGTATCGCAATGACGATCGATATCATGTTCCTTGTCGTCGCCGCATATCTCGTTTTCGGTTTCCAGCCTCTGACCGCGATCATGATCGTCGTTCTGGCGCTGCTAGACGATATTCCGATCATGACAATCGCTTACGACAACGTCGTGACGTCGCCCGAACCGGTGCGGTGGAATATGCACCGTATTATTTCGTTCTCTTCCATTATGGGTATTGCGTCTCTGGCTGAAAGTTTTGGGCTTCTTCTTCTCGGCGTCGGCTGGATGCATACGCCCTGGTTGATGGACATTGTTCCGCTTACAACCGCTCATCTTCAGACGATGATTTTCCTTCAACTTGCTGCTGGCGGCCACCTGCTTCTGTTCGTTGTGCGCACCCGCAATACGATCTTTCGGCCACCGTATCCCAGTCGCCCGCTCTTTCTTGCAGTTGTTGGAACGCAGATCGTGGCCGTGCTGCTGTGCGTCTTCGGCATTCTCGTTCCTGCACTGCCCTGGATCATGATTGGTGTTGTTTGGGCCTATGCCTTGATCTGGATGGTCATTATCGATGCCGTCAAGATTATTTCCAATTCTCAAATAAAGCGTCGTGAAAAGAATAGCCTGAAACTGGTTCAGCCGATTGCTCACAGCTAATTTTTGATTTCGAATAAGGATTATTGCTATGGATTTACGTCGTAAATTGATCGTTAAGCCGAAAACTGAAGTTCGTCTTAAGGATGTCAACGCATCATATCACGCGCATTACAAAACAGAGCATGACGCCGATAAGGATATTGAAGAACATCAGGCCCTTGTCAGTGCGTATCAGCAAAAATTATATGCTGAAAAAAAACATGCTCTTTTAATTGTTCTTCAGGGGATTGATGCTGCCGGTAAAGATGGAACGTGCTGGCACGTCATGAAAGCGATGAACCCGCAGGGAACATCCGTGCATGGTTTTAAACAGCCAACGGAAGAAGAAAGGCTTCACGACTTTCTATGGCGTGTGCATCCCCATACACCTGCTCGCGGACAGGTCAGTGTCTTTAACAGATCGCATTACGAAGATGTTCTTGTGACGAGAGTACATGATCTTGTTCCCAAAAAGATCTGGTCAAATCGATACGATCTTATCAATGATTTTGAAAAAATGCTCGTTGCGAACAATGTGACCATTCTGAAATTCTTCCTCTATATTACGCCGGAAGAGCAACTGGAACGCTTTCGTCAACGTCTGGATGACCCGGCCCGGCAGTGGAAAATCAGCGATGCTGATTATAAGGAACGGGAATACTGGGATAAGTATACTGCCGCCTATCAGGACATGATGGAAAAATGTTCTACAAAACACGCGCCTTGGTACATTATTCCGTCGAATAACAAATGGTTCAGGAACCTGGCTGTATCCAATATCATCTGGAAAACCCTTCAGGATATGGACCTGCGTTTTCCTGAACCGACCGTTGATATTGAGGAAATCAGAAAAGAATATCATCAGGCGAAAAAAGAAAATATTTAATCGGCTGCTCAGGAGTGGTCTTCAAAATTGAGTTTTGATGTTTCCGATGTCTGGGCTGGTATAGTTTATGAATATAACACTTTTTATTTTTCTGATGGTTTATCTGGCGATGGGGCTGGGCAAGTTGCCCGGCTTCAAAGTCGATCGCACCGGCGCGGCCATGATTGGTGCCATGGCGATGATGGCCGTTGGCAGCATCGGGGCCAAGGCTGCATGGGTGGCAGTCGACTATCGAACGATCGGAATGCTGTTCGGCCTGATGGTCGTTTCGGGCGCATTTGCTGAATCAGGCTTTTATGAATGGGCGGCACGCAAAGTTGCAACGCTTTCTGTTGGCCCCGTAGCGCTTCTGGCCGTTTTCGTTGCTGTGTCTGGGGGCCTCTCTGCCCTGCTGACGAATGACGTCGTGGTCGTCGCCATGACGCCTCTTCTGGTATCCGTTACCCTGGCGCGTGGTCTTAATCCGGTTCCGTTTCTGCTGGCTTTCTGCTTTGCAGCCAATACCGGATCAGCCGGGACTTTAATTGGAAGCCCCCAGAACATGATTGCGGCCCAGGAATTGGGGATTTCATTTACAGGCTTCTTATCCGTAGCTGGGATACCGGCTTTGCTGTCCCTGCCAATTGTATGGGGCATTGTTGCCTGGATGTATCGTGGCAAATGGACTTTAGAGCATGCAGGGGTTTCGGGAGGGGAAGATCCGGACAAAACAACCCCAAATTCCTTGAATATTCCTGAAACCTGTAAGGCAATTTTTATTACCATCGCTGTAATTATTGCATTTGTTCTGGATGTCTGGCCAAAAGAACTGGTGGCACTGACAGCCGCAGCAATTCTATTGCTGAATCGAAAAATATCATCAAGCGATGTTTTGCGGCGAGTGGATGCAAATCTATTATTGCTGATATCGGGCTTGTTTATCGTGAACGCGGCCCTGTCGAAGACCGGTTTGCCTCAAAATATTTTGCATGATCTTCATAGGTATGGAATTGATTTAAACAATCCTTTGTCCCTGTTTTTAACAAGCGCAACCTTGAGCAACATTATCGGGAATAATCCGACTGTTATGTTGCTGGTCCCATTTTTAAGTCCGGGTACAAATGTCAATGCTATAGGGGCAGCCTTGGCGCTGGGAACAGGGTTCTTTAGTAACCTGATAATTTTCGGTAGTCTTGCTGGTATTATCGTTGTCGAACAGGCAGCTCGCTGCGGTGTAAAAATTTCTTTTGCAACTTTTTCGCGTGTCGGAGCACCCATCTCTGTGGCCTGTATGCTCATGGCGGCCGGTTGGATTTTATTTCTTACAAATCATTGGACATAGGTGACTATCGATCGCGTGTGATGAGCAGTTTAAGGTCTTTTCCAAGACTGAAGCAGATTTTACCTCAGATCAACACTGCCTGAATCTGAAAAATGAGAAACCCTATAGTTTTAGTAGAGCAGGAAAGGGTGGCGTTTCTGAGTGAAGGCCGCTTCCTCAGGTTTCCAGCCTGCCATGATTTCGGTGACTGACAGGTTTTGGGAAAGCTGCTGGCGGAGGGTGCTGCTGCCGGCGAGAATGTCAAAGGTTGCGCCGGATTTTCTCCAGATCGGGCGGTCGGATATTTTGAGGGCGCTCTGAAGCAGGGTTACGCCTGTCAGCAATGGATCGAAGGATCTGCGCTCCGTGATGGCGAGCTGAAGCCCGTGGCATAGCTGCTCTTTCGCGACGTCTGCGGTGGGTGTGAACCAGTCTTCGCGGAACAGGCATCCCGGCAGGGCGGCGTCGTTGAGGCTGTCCACCCAGCGGGTTGCGTCCAGATCGGGCGCGCCGAGTGTGAGGAAGGGCGAGGCCGTTCCGCGGCCGACCGAGAGGGTTGTGCCTTCGAACAGGCAGGTTCCCGGATAGGCGAGGGCTGTGGTGATGTCAGGCATGTTGGGGCTTGGGGGCACCCAGACGAGATCGGTGTCGTCCAGATACAGATCCCGCCGCCAGCCGGTCATGGGGATGACGCTGAGTTGGGCGGGGCGCCCTGCCTGTTGGGGCACGAACTGGCTGTTGAACAGGCGTGCGAGTTCGCCCACGGTCATGCCGTGTCGCAGAAGAAGCGGAACCCTGCCCACGAATGAAGAAAAGGCCGGGTCGAGAGTGGGGCCGCTAGGGTGCAGGCCCGTGATGGGGTTGGGTCTGTCCAGAACCATGAACGCGATGCCGCAGCGGGCGCAGGCGGCGAGGGCGTCGAACATGGACCAGATATAGGTGTAGAATCGGGCGCCGATATCCTGAATGTCGAAGACGAGAAGGTCGATATCCGCAGATTTCAGGAGCGCATCCAGCTTTGGGCCGGAAAGTGTGTACATGTCATAGACGGGGATACCTGTGCGGGGGTCGATGCTTTTTGTTTCGGCATGACCCGCCTGTGCCGATCCGCGAAATCCGTGTTCTGGTCCGAAAATGGCTTTCAGGTTGACACCCGGTGCGGCGTGCAGACGGTCCGCGATATGACGCAGATGTCGGTCCACGCTTGTGGGGTTGGCGATCAGGCCCAGTTTTCGGCCTCTGAGGGCCTGATAACCATCGGCTTCGAGGACGTCGTAGCCGGTTCGGACTTTGGTCGGGGAGAGGCATCCGGCGGCCAGTCCCGAAGCGGTTGCCCATGATGTGGCCGCAGTTCCCGCGCACAGGCCCATGAAGGTGCGGCGGCCGATGCTCGTTTTTCGGGCGGGGTGCGCGGAAGAAGGGTGAGGCATGTGAGACGGACTCCGGGTCTTCCGCTATTCGGCTTTGGCGACGGCGGTGACGAGATCATCCATGATTTTGGTCGGATGCGGCAGGTCGTCCGGGATATCGTTTGCGAAAATGGCGATCAGAAGTGTCTGGCCGTGCGTGGTGTGTAGATAGCCGGACAGAGAATGCGTGGCGGCGAGTGTGCCGGTTTTTGCGTGCAGGTGGTCCGCGACGGGGGTGCCGATGAAGCGGTGCGCCAGCGTTCCGTCCTGCGCTGCGAGGGGAAGATCGTCGCGCCAGTCTGCGCCCCAGGTCTGAAGCTCCGCGAGACGCAGGAGTTGAATGACACTCTGGGGTGTGACGCGATTGTAGGGGGACATTCCCGAGCCGTCATAAAGCGCGACGCCTGCGGCAGACAGGCCCAGCGCGGCCAGCGCCCGGCTGCGTTCTGCGAGGCCGTCCGCGACCGAACCGTTTCCGTGCACGAGCGCCAGACGGCGCAGCAGAAGCTCGGCATGGAGGTTCTGGCTGACTTTGAGCAGGTGACGGATATCGTCTTTCAGATATGGGGCGGGCAGGGTGGCGAGGATGCTTGCGTCTGGTGTGGGCGTATCAGGGGTGATTTTCGTCAGACGGTGTCGGACTTGCATCGTCTGCACCCGGATGCCTGCGTCACGCAGCAGGGATTTGAAGTGACGGGCAGTTGAGAGGGCTGGATCGTCCAGACCGATTTTCAGTGTCTGGGCGGGAGCAGTGAGCGGGAGTGTGCCGCTCAGGACGACGCGGTTATCGCCGGGCTTCTTTTCAAAACTCAGTTCAGGTTTTCCGTCCGCGACCGTCAAAGCCTGATTGAGCAGGGACAGGCCTTCGTCGGGTGCCGACCAGTGGGCGGTTGGGCGGTCGCCGGGATGGGTTCCGGGCTGGATAGTCAGTGCGGCGGTATTGTCGTTCAGCGTCAGGGCCGACACGGCGGTGCCCCACTGGGTTGGGAGGTTGTTCCAACTCCATCCGTCGCCCCAGCGTTCGTCCGTAAAAAGCCGGTCATCCGCGATGATGGCGTGGATATGTCTGAGGCCCTTGGCGGAGACGGCATCCGCCAGTGTTTTCAGGCAGTCGGTTCTGCAGGCAGCGTCATCGGACAGGACGGCATCACCCGAGCCGCGCAGGATGAGGTCCGGTGCTCCGTTGAGGCGGTGGGCGAGCAGGAGCGTTGTGGGGTGTGCGGCTGCCGCGTGGTCCAGTTCTGCAAGCTCGGCCATGGCGGCGGCTGTGGTGAACAGTTTGGTGTTCGATGCCGGGATGAAGCGTCCGCTGGCGTTGCGGGAGAACAGGATTTTTCCGTCTTCGGTGGCAATGACGATGCCCCATCGGACGCCCTGATCCTGCGAAGGTTGCAGGATGGGAGAGAGTTGCTTCGCAAGGGCGTGCGGGCTGAGCGGGGGCGGGGTGCTCTGGACGGCGCAGGCACTCAGGAGGACGGGAAGTCCGGCGGTGGCGCGGGAGAGCAGCTTGTGGAAGGGCCGGGGCAAACGGTGCGAAGCGTGGTTGAAAATCTGACGCATGAAGGCCCTGACTGAAGATGGGTTGAAGGCTGAAAAGACAGAGGCTGCCCCCGCAGGTCGGGCAGGCAGCCTCGTGGGTAGGTCAGGTGCGGATAGACTGGCTCAGAACTCCATGCGGATACCGCCGCGATAGGCCCGGCCCAGCAGGTTGCTGTAGGTTTCGTCGGCTTCGAGCCCGCCTTCCGGCAGCAGGATCGGGGACGTGTTGGCGAGGTTGGTGACGGTCAGGAAGATCTGCATCTTGCCGATTTTCTCGACCGGAAGATTGTAGGTCGCGTTCATGTCGAAGTAGAAAATGCCCGTGACGCGGTTATTGTTGATCGTGGGATAGTTGGCGTTATACGCAGGGCATGTTCCCGAACACTGGATGTAGCTGTTGGAATAGTTGCCTGCGCTGATGCCATGCGCGATGGCCGTGAGGCTGTACCGGTCTGTGCTGTAGGTGGCCGAGAAACGGTAGATCCAGCGCGGCGGGCCGGACGAAATGTCGCCCGATGTGTCGACCGTGTAGCCCACGCCGGAGTCCGAGACATATTTCAGGTAGTTCGTGGCCTGACCGTGGATGGTAATCTTGCCGTCAGCGTCGCGCAGCAGGCGGCGGAGGGGGAAGGTGTAGGACGCGTCGATGTCGATGCCGCTGGTTTCGAGCTTGGCGAAGTTAAACGGTGAGGCGTTGATCAGGAGATCGCGCGTGCCTGTCGGGTCGGGACGGATGGCCGAACAGAACGTGGTGTAGCCCGAATAACATTCGTTAATGATGGACTGCGGATAGAACTGCTGGATCGCGTTCTTGATCTTGGTGTGGAACCAGTCGACCGAGATGGCCATACCGGGCACGTATCGCGGCGTGATGACAGCGCCGACGACGGTCGTATTGGCCGTCTCGGGGCGCAGTCTGGTGTTGCCCGTCGTGGTGGCGAGAACGGTGTTCGTCAGGCCCGTTTCCGGATTGAGCACGGTCGTCGTCTGGGATGTGCCGGCATTGTAGAGTTCGTTGATGTTGGGAGCACGGATGTCATGCGACTGCGTGGCGCGGAACAGGACGTCTCTGATGGGCTGCCAGGTGCCGCCGATCTTCCATGTCGTGACATAGCCGGAGGTCGAATAGTCCGTACCGCGGACGGCGCCGTTAAAGGACAGGCCTTTAGCCAGCGGGACGGCGGTTTCGAGATAGGCTTCCTTGACGCTGTAATGGCCGAAGGTCGGGCGGTAATTCCCGACGGACCAGCCTGATTGGTATTCGGTCGGCACATATCCTGAAGAGCGTTCGTCACGATATTCGCCGCCGACGGCTACGTTCACGTCGCCCGCCCATGTTGCGAACGGGATCGTGGAGAGGTTCACGCCCGAGACGATTTCCTGAAACCGCTGGTCGCGCCACGGGGCGTCGAGGACGTATCCGATGGATGAGGAAGACATGACGCCCGTTCCCAGCCAGTCGATGGGGGAACAGCCATTGCCCGGATTGGTCAGGGACGAGCGGCAGACAATCTGTCCGGCGGAGTTGCGCACGGCATCGGTCGCATTGGCGATTTTTGCCGTGTTCATGACGTTATAGATCTGCTCGTGCGTATGGGTGACGCCATACTGTCCGTAAGCGCTCCACGACGCGCGTTTGCCGAACATCTCGAAATTGCCTTCGCCGCCGAAGGTGTAGCGCTGGACGTTGCGTGTGTTATCGGTCCGGCGATACGGCATGTCGAGCGCGGTCGTACCGACGGTGACATTCGAGACGTTCTGAAGGGCTGCCGCGCCGAGCGCATCGACAAGATAGGGGTTGGTCCCTTTCAGGGACACCGAACTGATATACTGGGGGCCGGAATTGTAGACGTATTCGCTCTCATTATAGGCGCCTTCCGCATACAGGGTCATCCAGGGCGCGACGTCATAGCTCAGGCGTCCGAAGAGGTTTTTGCGGTCACTCTGGGGCTCCAGGCCAATGTTCTTGTTGTTGTTGGCAAGGTTCTGGTCGCCGCCGACCGAGACGCTGGACGTTGAGAACGAGCCGTAGTTGTAGTGATTGACGCTGCCGCCGGGGCCGAAATAGATCCCGCGCAGGGAGTTGGCCACGCCGCCCGTGGAGGCGTTGATGATGCCGCCGGGCATGACGTTGTTGGTGCCTGCATCACCGACGCGAAGGTAATAGGGCTGGCCGTTTCCTGCGACATAGTCGGGATTGGCGACGATGCGGCTGCCGTTCACGTTCCAACTGCGGGATACGTGGAAAATGCCGTCCTGATGGGCGATGTCGCCGCTGAGCAGGACGTGGCCCTTGCCATGCGCGAAACCGAAGCCTCCGGCAATGGCAGCGTGTTCGTTCTCACCGTCGCCATAATCTGAAATGCCGGAATCCGCGCTGACTTTCAGGCCCGTATAGGTTTTGTCGAGTACGAAGTTTGTGACACCTGCAACGGCATCGGAGCCGTACTGCGCGGACGCACCCCCCGTCACGACGTCCACGCGTTTGACCAGCTGCTGGGGGATTGTGTTGATGTCGACGATGCCGGTGATGGCGGAAGGCGTGATCCGTCGGCCGTCCATCAGCACGAGGGAGCGGACGGGGCCGAGGTTGCGCAGGTTGAGCGCGTTGATGCCGGCTGTGCCGTCACTGAGGGAGTAGGCAGAGTTCTGGGGCGTCTGGCTGCCTGCGAACTGTGGCATCTGGTTGATCAGGTCGGCGAGGTTGTTGCTCGGCGCCTGGTTCAGGATTTCCTGCTGGTTGAGGGAGCTTATGGGGGTCGGGGACTTGATGTGCGAGTTTGCGATGTGACTGCCCGTAACAGTGATGACTTCCCGGTTGGAGTCAGTCTGTTTTTGTGTCTTTTTGTGATTTGCGGTGGGTTTCGAAGGCTGCAAAGATGCGTGCTTGGTATCCGCAGGCTTGGAGACTGTTGCGGCAGCGTAAGCCTGCTGCTGCATGAGGAATGTTGCGCCCGATGACAGGGCCGCAAAAGACAGGAAATAAGACTTCAGGGACAGTCTGGCGGTCATACCCTCGTTCCTTCGATAAGCGCCAGTGGGCGGTGATGTTTCGGTTTCGAATTAATATGCCTGCCGGTCACGCAGGCGTCGATGTCGAAACTGCGCGCGCCATATAACCCGAAGTTATGTACGCGCCATCCCCTGACGTTTCATGAAGGCAATATTTGGAGGGCGACAGGGGAAATGATGGCCCGTTTTCCGGGAGGATCTGCCATTTCAGGATATTTTTTCCGTTGGCAGATCCGATAGAAGATCAATGAGACTGTATGGCCGGAAGCTTTGTATCAAAGAAATGCAGCGTCCACAGATAGGCCTGTAGCCAGTCCTGTGTCCGCAGGAAAGCATGGCGTTCGCCGGGGAAGACGTGATCTTCGAACGGAATGTTCCGCTCCACGAGCATACGGGCCAGAAGAACGGATTGTTCGAATTCGACGTTGAAGTCGTCATCGCCATGGATCAGCAGAACGGGCGAGTGCCAGTGATCGATGTCGGCGATTGGGGAGGAGCGCCATTCGCTGCCCTTTTCCCGCTGTTTTTCTTCGGGGGAGAGGCCAGAATGATCTGGCTCTGTCATGTCATGGACGCCGTGAAAATCTGCTCCGGCTACGAACAGGTCGCTGTTGCGGGCCAGAGCCAGAGCGGTCAGATAACCACCCCAGCTTCCGCCCCAGATGCCGATTTTGCCCGGGGCCACATCTGAGCGGCTGCGCAGGAACAGTCCGGCTGCGCGAACGTCTTTGTATTCGCTCGCACCGGCACGGCCGATTCCGGGGGCGGTCCGGAAGTCCATGCCGTAGCCGGTGCCGCTGCGGTAATTGACGGCCAGCACCACATACCCGCGCGATGCCAGAAACTGGTTCATGGCGTAGGCATTGGAATAATAGCCCATCGGATTGAAGGCCGGGAGCATCTGGCGGTGGGGGCCGCCATGCACGAAGACCAGCGCCGGATGCGGGCCGGGTGTTCCGGCGGGCGGCAGGAACAGTTGTCCGTGAATGTCGCGGCCGTCCTCGCTGCGGAAATGGACGATTTGGGGCGTTGTGAATGTGAAGCCGTCTGGGAAGGCGGGCGTCACGGGAACGTGTCGGACGTTGCCCTGAAGCACGACCGGGTGGGCGGTCTGGTCTGCGCGGGTGGCCATCATGGCGATGGCCGGTCCCGCCAGTGTGAGATCCATAACCTGTTCATTGGGTGCGCTGAGGGCTACGGGCTGGGTGTTATCGAGGGGCTGGGACCAGGCGCGCCAGTGATCCGGATCGCCGATATTGGCGGTGTAGAGCAGGCGTGTTTCATCCGCTGACAGACGGTAAGACGTGATTTCGGCTTGATCCGGCGTCAGGCAGTGTGGTGTTGAGGCCGGTGCAGTGACGCTGAGGGCGCAGAGACGCAGCCAGCCGCTGCCTTCCCAAGGGAACAGGAGCTGTCCGCTGCGGGTCCATGTCAGGTCCATGCCTTCGGGCGCCCAGAAGAGGTTCCCGGTGCCTTCCGGTGCGGTCCAAAGCATATGCTCTGCGCCGGAGACGGTGTCATAGACCTGAAGGGACCAGAAATGTCCCTTGCCGCATTCGGCCGTCAGAAGCGGCTGATAGGCCCGGACGAAGGCGATGGAGCGTCCGTCTGGCGAGAAGGTCGCGTCCTGATCGTGGCCCAGTGCGGCGGGCAGGAATACGGGTGCGGCGCTGCTGTTTCTGGCGTCCCAGAGCGCGATCAGGCTGTGGGAGCCCCGGTCAATTTCGATCGCGAGACGGTTACTGTCCGGGGACCAGTGCAGGGCGGTGATGTCGCCCGGCGTGGTCATGACCACGCGCGGCGTCTGGCCCGGCTGCCCAACAAGAAGCGTGCCGCCGCGCATGAAGGCGAGCAGGCGTCCGTCCGGGGAGAAGACGGGGCTATGTCCTTCTCCGGCGGTGACGGTTCGGCCATCGGGCAGGAGGACGCGCACGGTTTCCTTGCCCGGGACAGCGGCGTTGCCGGCATTGGGGGCGTGGTCGTTGGGATATTCCGCATCGCCGCCTTCGACGAAGGCCAGTGTCTGTCCGTCCGGGCTGAGAGCGAGGCCCCACAGATCGGTCCCGTCATCCTGCGTATAGGCCGTGACCCTGCGGGGGGCAGCGCCTCCGTCCGAGATCAGAATATTGCGGACGCCGTCCCGACGTTCGACCCAGGCCAGACGCGCCGATTTCGCAGCCCCGGTCAGGCCGTTGGCATAGGGCATGGCCAGAAGGGTACCCAGTTGGATTTTGTCCTGCGTGGGGGTTGCGTTTGCGCCGGAGATTGTGGAGGCAAGGAGCGCCGAGGCAGCAAGGAGGGACAGGCGAAGGGTCATGGAATGTCTTTCCCGGCTCCGGCGAGGGCGGTGAAGATCTCTTCCTCGACGCGGGTGAATGATGAATAGGTGCCCGCACGTTCCTGCCCGGCGTCGGGGAAACCATCTGCGGCGAACAGGAAGCCGTCGCCGGTTGCAGGGTCGTACCAGAAGCCTGAATGCAGCGAATAGGCATCCCCCAGATGGCCGGCCAGATCGCCGGAATAGCCTTTATAGGGCCGGGTTTCGCGGCCCGAAGAATTCCGTGCTCCGGTCAGGCGCGCCATGCTCAGACCATAGCTGGCGATCGGGTAAGGGCAGTCGCCGTTCTGGCCGTCATACTGCCATGTCGGTGTCTGCATCAGGGCGATGCTGTGGGCCGAAAGCAACGTTTTGCCGTCCAGCGTGCCGTGGCCGAGCATGAAGCGGGCCAGCCGGGTCAGCCCTTCCATGGAAATCCGCAGGCCGCCCTGAGGGGCAAACAACGTGCCATTGGTTCCGGGCTTGTATTGGGCGAGTGCGACAGGATCCCAGACCTGCACCAGCGGCAGGGTGTCTGTCTCGGCATTCCATCCTGTGGGCTGGTGGCTGTAGAGCGTGGCCAGACGTTCGGGATGGGTGAGGGTGGCGCGGTTATAGCCGCCATCAATCCCGAGCGGATCAAGCACATGCGCCTGTTGGTAACGGTCAAAGCGCTCGCCGCTGACACGCTCCATGATCGTGCCGATAAGGCCATAGCAGAGATTGCAGTATGCAAACCATGTGCCCGGCGCGTGTCCGTCGCCATGGGCGAAATGATAGCTGGCATCACCGGGTTTGTGGGTTGCGTCGAAGACTTCGCTGATGCGGTGTCCGGGAGGGAGTGTGTAACTGTCACCGTCGCGAATGCTGGACGTGTGGTTGAGCAGCATCCGCACCGTGATCGGTGTCTGGGGGAAATCCGGATTGCGAAGCCGGAAGCCCAGATAGTCGGAGGCATCATGATCGAGGTTGATCCTGCCCTGCTCGACCAGTTCCATCAATCCGATGGTCGTGACAACCTTTGAAATCGAGGCGATGCGAAAGAGCGTCTGTGGCCCGACGGGCACCGTTCCGTCCGGGCTCTGTCGCGCAAAGCCGCCATAATAGCTGTAAGCAACCTGACCATGGCGCAGACGGACGGCGGCAATGGCGGCCAGCGGACGGACCTCACCCTGCGTCAGAACATGATCCAGCGCATGGGTGGTCTCGGTGGGCGTCTGGACCCGTGTCTGCGCCTGTGCGGTTGAAGACAGGGCCGCGAGGGCGATCAGTGCGAGGTTGCGAATATGCCAGTTGCTCATGGCCGATCCTCCGGTCGCAGTGTCATACGTCGGACAGTGGCCGCATCGACATTGCGGGTGCTGAAAGACAGCGGTTGCATGGCCCCACGCAGCCAGACGGGCAGGAAATCGGCGTAATGCGGCGATTTCGGGTCGGCGGACTGCCCGGGGAAGTTGAGATAGAGTGAGCGGTCCCAGTCGCCGACGTCACACACCATCAGATAGCTGGCGCCTCCGGTCGTGGCATAGGCGTCGGCACCGCCGGTCTGCGGACTGTACCAGCGGGCCATGACGGTATAGGGATCTCCGCCGCTCTGCGCTGAGGGACCGCCGATTGTGGGGAAAGCCGCAGCGATGGCCGGGACGGAAGCGAGCGGGTGGCGCAGCGTAATGGTATGGAGCGCGCCCCAACGCCATGCGGCGGGAAGTGGGCCGAGGCGCTTCCGCAACTCCTGAACGGCTTCCCGGAACTGTTCGACGAGCATCCTGTTCCGCGCGCTCGCCGGATCTGCGCCAAAGCGGGCGTCGGGGGACTGGAACAGGGAGAGTTGAACCGTGGCGTTCACCGGCCCCGGCAGCAGGTCGTGCAGGGCGGCCGGAATGATGAGCGCGTGCAGGGCGCGTTCGAGCCGGGTCCACCAGACTTCATACAGCGCGGCGGCTGCACTCGACGCATCCACGCGGCCGTTCCATGCTTTGAGCACTGCGGCCTCTGCGGCAAGGTCGGGCGGGACATCGGGCAGAAGCCGGACCATTTGCAGCGCCAGCACGGAGAACGTGTCATGTTGCAGGGCCACGCTGTCGGCAAGGGTCGCACGCGGCGTGGCATCCAGCACCTGAGCCACGCGCTCGTGGCGGAAGCCGTCGCGCCATTCGAAACTGACGCGCCGTTCCTCGACCGGATAGTCGGGGGGCAGGTTCATCTCATTGGATGTTCCGAACCAGCCGCGTGCGGGGTTGAAGCTGCTGGGTAGGGCTTCGAGCGGCTGAAGACCCTGCCAGTCGTATCGCCCGTCTCCCGGCGCGGGCATCAGCCCGTCATGTCCCGGTGCGCGACGCGGCAGACCGCCTGCGGCCTGCCAGCCGATATTGCCGCTCGTATCGGCATAGGTGAAATTGGTCGGGCTGGTATGGACGCGCAGGGCGTCGCGGAAGCTGGGCCAGTCATGGGCCAGATTGATCCCGATATTGGCCAGAAGCCCGTTCGCGCCGGGGGCGAGCCAGGTGGCGGAGACTGAAGTGGCGCGGTTGCGTGCCGGATCGCGCGAGACGATCGGCCCGTGCACGGAATAGAACAGGCTCACCACGCGCTCGGCCTCACGACGGACTGCGATCCGCGTTTCGACCTGTTCCATGCGTTTCCAGCCGCCCTGATGGGCATAAAGCAGCGGGTCGGCGGGGTTGGTGTGCAGGATGAACAGGTCTTCCTGATCGATATGGAAATTTGTCCGCCCGAAGGCGATCGTCGCGTTATGGCCCTGCATCACCCCGGGCATACCCGGCCCGCCGCCTCCGATCACATCCAGCCCCGGCGCCGTCAGATGAATGACATGACGCGGGCCGGGCACGCCGAAGGAGAGATGTGGATCATTGGCCAGAATTGGGCGGCCGGTTGCGGTGCGGGAGGGGGCAATGACCCACGCATTGCTGCCCTCATTCCTCCGTCGCGTGCCGTCATCGGCTGCGGCGCGGATGTCGTGGCGGGGCAGGGGAGCCTGAAGCACGCCGAATAGTCCGAGATCGGCTTCGCTGATGGCGGCGGTGTCCAGCCCGTCCGGCACTTGCAGATCATGGACGGGTTCCAGCGGCGTGATGAGGGCGTCGTAGGCCAGTGCTCCGCGTGCGGCCAGTCGAGCGCGGCGGATTTCGGTGCGGGTGTTGCCGGTAACTTCGGCGCGGATGCGGATCAGGTCCAGCACATTCCAGTGCAGGGGGGTCGTGGCGAAAATGCTGAACTCTGGCGGCAGGAGGGCGGGCGTTGCGATGACTTCCGCGATGCGCGCATTGATCCCGGCGACATAGGCGCGCGCGCAGTCCTGGGTCAGTTGAGGAAAGGCCGCGAGTTCGCCCTCGGCATTACCGCGAAACAGCACCAGCCGGTTGGCCGTGTCGGAGGGGACGAAGGCCGGGCCGAACACTTCCGCCAGACGCCCCAGAGACTGGCGATGGCCGAAATCCAGCTCCCACAGCCTGTCGCGGGCGATTAGATAGCCGTCTGCGAAAAAGGCGTCGGGGATGCTTTGCGCGCGGACATGAGGGACGCCCCAGTGGTCTTCCAGAATTTCGACCGGCTGGCCGAGGCCTTTTAGCCCCTGAAGGGGGGCTGCGGCGCGGGCCCTGAATCCCGTCGCGGACAGGGTGGCAGCGACGCCGCCAAGAAGAACCGTGCGGCGGGTGGTCTGCATAAAAACCTGTTCCTTTTTCAACTGACGGCGCGGGAATCGCACCCGGCCACGATCTCTTTCAGTCTCAGGGCCGAGCCGACCGAAAGCGTGAAGCCAAGGGCGCCCTGTCCGACATTGAGCAGAAGATTGTCATACCGGGTGTGGTCGATGATCGGGACGCCTGTAGGGGTAGCGGGGCGCAGTCCGGCCCAGGGCGTATCGTCACCCTGACCCCCTGTGCCTTGGCCCAGCGCACCCGGAAGCGTTTCGTTCACGAGCGCGCGGAGTTCGCGGAGGCGTTTGGGGTTTAGGCGTGTGTCCTGCGCGCCGATATCGACCATCGCGGCAACCCGCAGGCGGTCGCCCAGCCCGGCATAGACCACGCGGTTATCATAATCCGTTACGCTGACCGAAGGAACTAGGCCGGGGCGCGGGCTTGTAGTCAGACTATAGCCTTTCAGACCGTAAAGAGGCAGATCGACCCCTAAGGGGCGGGCCAGTTTGCGGGAGGCGATCCCGGCTGCGAGAACGACGAGATCGGTCTCGAACGGCTTGCCCTCAAGCAGGACGGTACAACGGTTTCTGGGACCAGCCGTGAGGGTGGCGTTGCCATGGATGAGCCGAAAATTTGGTGCCGATGCGAGGGCATCGCGCAGGGCTTCGCAGAACAGGAAGCAGTCTGCGACTTCGTCTTCGGGCGAGAAAATACCGCCCGCGATCTTGTCACGCAGACCTGCGAAGGCGGGTTCGATCTCCGCGCATTCGGACGGGGAGAGCGCATGTTGGCGCTGCGGGTCGCTGACGGATTTCGCGGCTTTGTGGAAAGTGGTGGCGTTGCGGTACAGGACGAGCTTTCCCGGACGCCGCCACAGGAAGTCCCGCAAGCCCTCTTCGCGATAGGTCTGAAGTTCCGCCTGCCCACTGAGCGCTAGATCGAGCAGGACGCCAGCATTTCGGCGGTTTGTCTGCCGGTTACAGGCGAGCAGGAACGCGAGCAGCCAGCGCCACTGGGACGGATCGGCCTTCAGGCGCAGAGAAATCGGGGAGTTCGGGCGAAACAGCCAGCCCAGGGCGTCCCGCGCGATCCCGGCATCGGCCAGCGGGCTGACATAGCGGTAGCTGAGCTGGCCGCCATTCGCGAAGCTGGCTTCCTGCCCAACGTCTTCGCGACGTTCGATCAGGGTGACGTCATGCCCTTCCCGGACGAGGGCGTAGGCGGCTGTCAGGCCGATCACGCCTCCGCCGATGATGGTGATGGTCCGTTTGCCAGCCATAAAAGTCCCGAACGTCCAGAGGCCGGGCGCAGGGAGATGTTATAATCCCCTGCGCCATTATCATGATCAAAACCTACATTTCCCAAACCGCTCGGGCCAATGCAAAGAGGCCATCTTCCCATAACCTGCGGTTAAGGCGTTGTTTTGTAATGAAAACAATAAATCAGGGAGTCAGTGCTTCGGGAGAAGAACTGATTTTCTCCGGGTGCAGATCCTGTGCATCGAAGCTGAAATCCGAACCGATAACCTGCATTTTCAGACCGGTCACCTGACCGGACGTGTCGCGCTCGAACTGGACATAGGAATCGTCATCAGCGTCCTGCCCGCGGTCATCCCAGCGAACAACGAACAGATCATGCGGCAGGGCGGAGAGGGTCCCGGTCAGGCCGTCAGCATGGCTGAAAGACATCCGCAGATCCTTTCCCCGGCGACTGACCGGAATCGGGCCGCGCCAGTCATCGCGATAGGTTCCGATATAGTCCTTTTGCGCCTCATCCGGGAGCGTGATGAAAGGTCGGGCGGGCGAGCCAGGGCCGGTTTCGGCGGCTTTTTTCCTGTTCGCCGCCTCTTTGGCATTCTGCTCGTTCAGGAAATACGTAACCCAGTCCGCACTTTTGCCGTTCGCGACATAGGCGCTGAGTTCCGTCGCGATGGCGAAAGGAGCCGCGTGACTGTAATGGTTGGTCAGAACGATAATGGCTGATTTCCGCTCCGGCAGGAACGTCACATAGCTGACCATTCCGCTGATGGTTCCCGTGTGCCAGACGCGCTTGAGGCCAAAGAAATCTTCCATGAACCAACCATAACCATAGGCGCGGAAATGGGTCTTTGTGGCCTCGGCCGTGTCAGGCAGGGGCAGAATTCCGTGTGGTGCCCAGAGCGCGTCGCGGCTGGCCTGACTGAAGATTTGTCGGCCGTTCGGGGCGCGGCCGCCATTGAGATAGGTCTGGGCCCAGCGTGCTACGCCATCGGCGCTGCACCAGATGCCGCCTGCCGGTGCGACGGCTGGCAGGTGCAGGGCGCTGCGGTCTGGCAGGACGGTACTCTCGCCTTCGCCGATGGCCACGTCTGTCTGGCCTTTGACCGGTGGCGTGCTCTGACAGGCGGGAAGGCCTGCGGCGTCGATCAGATGTTTCTGGACGACCTCTTCCCATCTTTGGCCCGTCATGCGCTCCACCAGAGCGCCCGCCACGACATACAGAAGATTGTTATAGGCGTAATCGCTGCGGAAGGGGGCCGTAAAGGGCATGAACGGCAGAGCCGCCAGAATCTCCGGGCGCGTGAAGGTGCTGTGCGAAAACAGCATCAGGTCTCCTGCGCCCTGTCCCATGCCGCTGTGATGTGTCAGCAGATCCGAGACGCGGAAGTCCCGCGTGATGGACGGATCGGCGACGCGGAATTCCGGCATGTGATCGATGATACGGTCGTTCCATCCCAGTTTGCCCTGATCCACCAGTTGCGCCAGTGCCGTTGCGGTGAATTCCTTGGTGTTGGAGCCGATGGCGAACAGAGTGCGGGCGTCGACGGGCGCGCTCGCGCTGTCCTGTGTGCGTCGTCCGTAGCCACGGCTGAACACGATCTCGCCGTCCTGCACCACGGCTACCGCAATTCCCGGCACGTCAAAGGCCGAGCGGGCATGTTCTACCGTTGTGGTAATAACCTGTTCGGTCAGGCCCTCGGGTAGTCCTGCGGGCAGCGTTGCGGCGTGTGTGGCGCATGTCGTGCAAAGAAGGAGCGCTGCCGAGATGGCGCGCATGAGGGACTGTCGGGCAGGCTGGATCATGGGCGGCTCTGAATACGATTTCCCGGCCCCGGATTCATCGGGGCCCTGCGAAAAGAAGCATCATTCAGAGCACGAAACGGTCTGACTGTCCTGTCCTAAGATGCAGTGTGCTCTTAACCTCGGGTTAAGATCTGCCCGTCATTTTGTCAGGATTTTTTCAGGGCGCGCAGATCGACATCCAGTTCGCTTCGGAGCAGGGCGAGGATATCCTGCGAAATATGCGAGAGAGCATGATCGGCCCGGAACAAGACGGTACAGCTGACGCTCAGAGGCGGAGAAAGGGGGCGGGGCGGTGACAGTCCCGGATGATGCAGGGCCGTTACGGCATCCACGATGGCGCATCCTCCTCCGAGGCGCACGAGTTCGGCGGCCATGAAATGGGTTCGAACCCGCACATGGGTCTTGGCCGGAACGCCCGCTTCTTCCAGCAGCATGTCGAGCATGCGGGCTGTGGGATCGTTTTCGCTCAACCCGATATAGCGTTCGGGATCAATGTCGGTGACGCTGACCGGACCTTCACCGCCTTCTTCGTCGATCATCATCAGCGGGATATCCGCAAGATGCAGGGCCGTCATCCCTTCGAATGTGTAATCGCCGAAGACGATTCCGAGATCGAGGTCATGGTTCATGATGCGCGAGACGATTTCGGTGCCGTGCATGGCATCGATCGTCAGTTCCATGCCCGGATGATCCTTGCGGTAACGCTGCACCACGCGGGGCACCAGTCCCAGACCCAGACTCGGTACGCATCCGATACTGATCGAGTGCCCATCGCGCGCGTAACGCAGATTGTTGGTCAGGCGCTTGAGGTCGGACAGTTTTTCGAAAATGGCGTTGACGTGTGGCAGCATGATGAGGGCTTCCCGCGTTGGAACAAGCCGTCCTCCCGCCCGCTCGAACAGCGCAAATCCCAAAGACTGTTCAGCGTAGCGCAGAACCTTGCTGGCGGCTGGTTGCGAGACATGAAGCAGCTCCGCGGCGCGTCGTAGCGAACCCGTCGTCATGATCGCATAGAAAACTTCGATCTGGCGCAGGCGCATTGGCGGTCCTTGTTCTGAAGGCGGGTTGCTGAATGTTTCGCGAAAGGTGCGGATGCGGGCTCCGGTACCTTCCGCAATGAATGAAACTCTTTTTACGTTTCTTTTGCAAAAGGAGATGTGGCGGAACGTTTCCGAGGCTGCTTTTCAGGGCGGCCATAACCTGAGGCTATGCTTTGCAGGCTTTTTGAGAATTCCCTTCCTGCCCGGCTTGCCTGATGCTCGTTTTCCATCGAATGCACTGTCCCAGCCGGAAGGTTTTATGATGCCTCTTCTTTCCCGTCGGCATGTCATGGCAGGCGGGGCGTCCGTTGTCGGTCTTTCCGGCCTTTCCGCCTGCGCGACCCGACCGCTTTTCAATCCCGATCTGGATGCTGACGTCCGTTCCATTCCGGTCATTCGGGCGCGGACGGACAGGATTGACCGCATTACGGTCTGCCTGCGTCCTTTCAGGGCCGCCGGGCCGCGTCTGGATGTTGTTCAGGTCGGGCACAAGACGGTTGTCCATAATTATGGACATGGTGGCAGCGGCTGGTCGCTGTCATGGGGGAGCGCGAAGCTGGCTGTGGAGCGGGCATTGCCTGTCAGTCGGAATATCGGGGTGATCGGGTGTGGTGCGATTGGTCTGACAACCGCCATCGTCGCCCAGCAGGCTGGCGCGCAGGTGACGATCTATACCGAGGCTCTGCCGCCGTTCGTCCGCTCGTCACGGGCGTCCGGAAGCTGGACGCCATCGTCCCGCATTGCGCGCGCAGACGCCGTTACACCGGAATTTGCCGCACGGTGGGAGAGCATGGCCCGGTATTCGTTCTCTTGTTATCAAAGCCTTCAGGGGTTGCCGGGAAATCCGGTGGAATGGGACACGTTTTATGGCCTGCATTCCCGTGAACCCTCCGCCCCTCACGCAGATCCAATCGGTTATGCCAGACTGGACGAGCGCATCCGGGACATCGAGCCGCAGGGGAACCTGATCCGGGTGGATGACAGCCGGCTTCCTTATTCGGAAGTGCACAAGAAGCCCAATCTGATTTTCAATGTTGCCAGCTACTCGGACTATCTGATGCGGCAGTTTCTGGAGCAGGGCGGAAAGATCAAGATCCTGACCCTGCATCATCCGTCTGAACTGACAGGTCTTCCAGAACCGGTTTTTATCAACTGTACCGGATATGGCGCGCGGGCGCTGTGGAATGACAACAGCATCGTGCCCGTACGTGGACAGATCGCGTGGCTCATTCCCCAGCCGGAAGCGCTGTGCAGTATGAGTTTTGGAAACGTCTATGTTGTGTCCAGAAGAGACGGGATCGTGGTTCAGTGGCTGGGCGATGATATGGGGTTTGGTTACGACAATACGGACGAAACGCCTGATCTGGCCGAGGCGAGACACAGCGTTTCGGTGATTAACGGGCTGTATCGGAGAATGGGATACAGTCTTTAATCTGCTTTTTGGTCTGAAAGAAGCGTTCTCCAGATATAAAAACCGCCCGGAGGCGGCTGGGTTGATTGGAAACAGCGAGCCTGCCGCGAGTATTCAGTTGCCGACGAAAACCGAAGCGGCGGTATAGGCAACGCCATTTGCCGTCCCTGCTGTGTCTGCTGCGAATTTTCCCGCTGTGTTTCCGGTCGTTTTCGCGGTTACGCCATAGATCCGGATGACGCCCTGATGAATGGCATGATAGCCATAGCCCGCATTGTCCTGAGAGACCGAAGATCCCGCCAGAAAAGCGCCTCCGTCAGAGACAACGCCATCGGAAGACGCTCCTTTGAATGTGCAATAATTGCAGGTAATGACACCGAGATCCTGCGCTTCTGCGCCGATGTAGCCCCCTGAAAAGGTTGAGTTCTGGCTTTCGATGACGCCACCGGTCAAGGCGTATGCGCCCTTCGCAAGAGTTGTGTTCAGCGGATTGGAAACGGTTACGCCGTGCGCCCACATTTTCCCGTTGGTTAGCGCGTAAAGTCCTCCCGACCCGAACTGTGAGCATGTCGAACCGTCGATATAAAGCGCACCTCCGCGTTCGGCATCGTAGCAATAGCCCAGTTTTGCTGTGTCCGGATTGGTGAGGTCGCTGACCCGAACGGCCGTACAGGGTGTGCAGACGATGACGCCATTTCCCCTTGCCATAAATGCAACATCGCCGGCATCTCCGGCTTTCACACCCCCCGAACGGGCATTCACAACACCGCCATCGTCTGCTTCGACGCCGTAGTAGAAATGTTCGATATCCATGTGCGGGCCGAGATTGATGACCGATCCTCCCTGCGCCATGATCCCCGCGCCGTAAGACTGGTTCTTCCATGTCGTCCGGGTGTTTGTATGGGACGCCTGTGCGCCAATACCATTGATGGTCATGCCGTCGATCAGGCCAATCTGGCCGCCGCCGATTGCGATGAATCCGCTCTGGTTCGTACCAGAGATATGGGTGAAATTGACTTGCACTTTTGTCAGGTCGTGGGTGTTTCCGATAACCTGAACCGTAGAGGACGCCGGATCGTTCGTGAAGGCCTGTGCGGTCTCGGTATAGGTGCCGTCAGCAACGGAGACGACGATGATGCCGTGAGTGGCAAGTTTGTGCGCTTGACCGACCGCAGCAGTAAATGCCGCTACAACGCTGGAATAATCACACCCTGACGCACAGACCGAAATTGTTTTCTGATAAGTCGTCTGAAAGCCGAGATTGTTGACAGCCCGCTCAACCGGAAAATTCTGAGCGAACGCCTCAGATGCCGTTAACAGGAGGGATAAACAGGATATGACGGCGATGGTGAGACGTCTCATATTTCGCTTTCAGAAAAGGGTTATGCACCATAGTTACCTGAAACGAAGGCGATAGGGGTGTCGTTTACCGCTTTGGCTCTGCTTCTGGTATTGTCATAAGCCTTTCAAGACGCACAGAGCGCGGTATCTTCTGGGTATCAAGCTGCTTCAGTGTATCCCAGAAAATTTGCGGAGATTGATCACATCAGTCGTTTTCTTATTGCTGAAGACGATGTTTCCACGATGAGAACAATTGCCAGAATCATCAGAAGCAGAAGCGACGCAGTCCTATACTGAAAGAGACTGATGGCTGTGAAAAGCTGAAAGCCTAGGCCGCCCGCGCCGACAAACCCCAGCACTAGGGAACAGCGCAGGTTTTCATCAAGTCTGTAAAGGATCAGACCAAACATTGAAGGCATAAGAGTTGGGAGAATGCCGTGTATGAAAATCTGTAGTCGATTGGCGCCTGCCAGTTCCATCGCTTCCAGGGGCATCACGTCCATGTCTTCAATCATTTCCGCACCTAGTCTGCCAAGCATGCCAGCGGTATGCAGAATTAAGGACAGGACACCGGGAAATGGCCCCAGACCAACGGCTGTTACGAAAATCAGTGCCCAGACGAGGTCGGGAACAGCCCGAAGCAAGGCGACGATGCTCCGGGCCAGCATGCGGATGACCGGATTGGGAACAAGCGTACGTGCCGAGAGAAGGGCCAGCGGACAGGCCAGTATGGCCCCCAGCGCTGTCCCGATCAGGGCGATGTCGATCGTCTCGCGGGTTGGGCCCCATTCGGATGGAAGCTGACTCCAGTCTGGGGGAACCGCGCGTCCGACGATATCTACAATCCGCCCGGCACCCGTAATGAGATTGGTGGGGCTGACCTGTGTGTTATGGGCGGCCTGCGCCAGAATGAACAGCAGGATGGCCGCTCCGCCCCAGCCCAGAAACGTGCCTGACGAAAAGCGGGCGACCGCCGCGTTGCCGCTGTCGGGAGCGGGCTGGATATTTGTTCTGGTCATGGGGCGTATCTTGTATAGAGGGTCGAGATCATGGTGTCGGTCACTTCGGAGGCCGGCAGATCAAAGGCGATATGGCCTTTTTTCAACCCAATGAGACGGGTTGCATGACGGCGCGCCAGATCGATCTGATGGAGAACACAGAGAACAGCCAGTCGCTCGTTCCGGGCCACTGTCGTCAGCAGGGTCATGACTTCTTCTGCGGATTCAGGATCCAGACTGGCTACCGGTTCGTCAGCCAGAATGACGGATGGCTTCTGGGCCAGGGCGCGGGCGACAGAAACACGCTGCGCCTGTCCCCCTGACAGCGTGGAAGCCCGCTGACCCGCCAGAGCGCCCAAGCCTACACGTTCCAGACACGCCATGGCGAGGGGACGTTCGGACTGAGGGAGGAATCCCAGCGCTGTGGCGATGTTCTGATGACGTCCAAGGGTGCCGCACAGGACATTGGACAGGACGCTTCTGCGCCTGATGAGGCGGGCATCCTGAAACACCATGCCCAGTTTCATGCGGGACTGTCGTCGGGTTTCTCCACGCATTTGGGTGATATCGGTCCTGCCGATCCGGACTTCCCCAGCGGTAGGCGCAATCATGCCTGATGCGATTTTGAGCGTCGTGGACTTGCCGCTGCCATTTGCACCGAGCAGCACGACCAGTTCTCCGGGGCCGATATGCAGATCGATGCCCTCAAGAACGGTTTTCGAACCGCCTGCACCTGTTTCATAAGATTTGGTGATCCCACGCAGCAGCAGGGAGCGGTCCGTCGTCTCGCTCATCACGGCCCCCGATGCGTATCGACGCCAATGATGGGCGTGAGGTTGCGGATTCCGTCATAGGCGGCATCTGTTTGCGGTGTCAGACGGGAGGCGGCAACCGTATCTTTTCCGTTATCATTGAGGCGGATTTTGCTGACATCCACACTCATAAGCGCGGTCAGGAGCTTCTGGCGAAAAGCCGGGGAGAGACCGGCTGCAACCGCAATCGGGCCTTGCGGGATGGGTTCGGACTGCCAGAGAACCACATAATCCTTCGGGTCGTACTCGCCAACCGCGCGCGCATCGGCGATTGTTTCGCTGTTGAGTTCGGCGGCATCGACCTGACCGTTGCGAATGGCTTCGAAAGCGGCGGTATGCGTGCCGGCATAACGAACGGCAAGGTCATGGTCCGGATCCAGCCCCGCCTTGCGCAGGGCCGCTGCCGGCAGCAGATGGCCCGAAGTGGAGGCCGGATCGGAGTAGGCGAAGCTGCGCCCCCTGAGTCCGGCCAGATCATGGATTCCAGTCGACGGGCGCGTGACGATGCTGGCGGTGTAGAGGCCTGCCTGCCCGGTGGGTGTGGAGAGGACCGCGATGGCATCGACGCCCGCCATCTTGTGAGCCATCACATATCCCAGCGGACCAAACAGTCCGAGGTCCGTATGGCCGGAACGCATGGCCTCGATCTCGGCGCTGTAGGACACCGTAATCATGACATGGACCGGGCAGTGAAGACGTTCTGAGAGCTGTTCTCCGATGGCGCGGAAGACGGGCTCAAGCGTATTGATGGGCTCATAAGGCTCGATGGCGAACGTGATTCCGTCCGGATGAGGGCACGGCACCTCATCTTCCGCAAAAGCTGTGATGGGGACGGACAAGACGGATAGCCCCATGCAAAGCGCGGCCAGCGATGAAACTTTCATGACATGTCTAGACATGTTGAGTGCCTTTCTGGAATGTCCACGAGCGCATGATTTTCGCGCGGTGATCGCGAAGAGGTGGCAGATGACGGAAAGACTTCCCCGGTGGCGGGACGTGGCCAATTCCCTTTCCGAAGGTATTCGCAACGGTATTTACGAGCCGGGAAAAAAGCTGCCGACCGAGAACGATCTGGCGCGGCATTTCCAGCTCAATCGCCATACGATCCGCAGGGCGCTGGAAGAGCTTGCCAGCATCGGCATGATCCGGACGGAGCAGGGCCGGGGCAGTTTCGTGTGTGACGATCCGGTCGAATACCGCATTCATGCCCGTCCGCGGTTCAGCGAACTGATGAAGGACAGCAACCGGCCGACCACACGACGCAAACTGTCCCTGCGTCGTATGGCTCTGGTGGACGCGCCGGATCGTGCTCTGGCCAGGGATCTGCTGGGAGGGGTGCCCGAAGTGATCGTGCTGGAGCGGATCGGCTATTCCGCCGACCGTCCGGTGTCCTACTCGCGGCATATTTTCGATGCCGGATTGCATGAAGGGCTGATGGCGGCTCTGGAGGCGCATGATTCAATTACCGAGGCGCTGAGGAAACTGGGTCTTGAGAGTGTCCGGCGCAGGACGCAGGTAAGTACGCGGTGTCCGGATTCTCACGAGGCTTCGCTGCTGCGGATCGAGCTGAACGATCCCATCCTGCGAACCGTCGGCTATAACGTGACCCCCGCCGGGCGTCCGATCGAGATTTCGATCGGCCATTATCCGGGGCGTCGCATGCAACTGGCGTTCGAAAACTTCCAGACAGGGGATCAGGCAGGCGTGGTGGGCGTCAGTCATGATCCGGTGCCCCGATCAGAGACATGAGTGCTTCGCCTGCCTCGGCCAGAGAGCCTTCGTTGCGGATGATGGCATCGGCATGAAAGTCAGTCGGGATGCGGCGTCGGAGACGGGCTTCGAGCGCGGCCGGTGCTTCGCGTCCTCGTGACGCAATCCGGTCACGACGGAGTTGTTCGTCTGCGTCAACCACGACCACGAAACAGGGAAAACGTTCCCGCAACTCGGGGATGACGCGCCGTGAGACATTGACCACGACCTGCTTTCCTGCGGCCACATCTTCGGCAAGGGAGAGGGGCAGGGCGTAAGCCAGGTCATGAGCGCGCCAGGACGTCAGGAAAAGACCCGCACGTTCGTCCTGTTCAAACTGCGCCAGATCCATCGTATCCGGCGTTTCGGTCGCATCCGCCGGACGGGTGACGATCCGGCGTCCGAAGACGACGTTCTGTTGTGCCATGTGCTGGCGCGCATATCCGATCACGGAATCCTTGCCCGCGCCTGAGGGACCAACAACGAGGATCAGACGCCCGACTGTCATGGTTGCACCACGAGGGGAAAACGGGCCAGCATGGTGAAGGGCGCACCTGGAGACTGTTCCTGAAAGACGCAGAGCGACGTGACCCTGCGATCCATCGCCAGGGCGGGGGCGAACCGTGTTTCGACTTCCGCGCGCAGAGGAGACGGCAGAATGTCATCCGCAAGGGTCATGTGAAACCGCCACTCCTCACAGACATAGGGATATCCCCAGCGGGCCAGAAGAGCTTTCTGCCGTTCGGTACAGTGACGGGCCCGCGCTGCAGCACGCTCGGCGTTTTCGGGGCGGCGGTGCCGGTCCAGCACGCGGACGCAGGTTTCTCCGGCCGACAGCAGGGCGTCATTGAGAACGACCGGACGGAGCGCAGTGAAGCCGTCTTCTTCCGAAATTCTCAGTTGCGGCAGGGTGAATGGCTTCACGGTTGCCGCCAGTGCCGCCACATCCGCCAGAAAGTCCTCGACACTGCCAGACAGGGCGATCGGCGCCTTGATGGTGGCGTGAAAACCATAGCGTCTGGCCGAGGCCGTCAGCTTCACGCGGTCTGCGTCTGCCTGTGAGAGCAGATCCGGTTCCGGATCGCCCGTCACGGGAGAGCGCCCGAGCCACTCACAGCCCACCCGCCAAAGCGGATCAGACTGTTCGGGCGCGTAATACAGGGCGTAGCGATAGGCGGGATCAGACGACACGGCGCCCTCCCACCCACACGCGGCGCACGATCGGCAGGCCGTCATGGACATGCACCTGAACGAGATCCGCGCGATAACCGGCTTCAATCCGTCCCCGGTCAGTCAGGCCTGCGATCCGGGCTGGTCCGTCCGTGATCAGGCGGATGGCGTCGGGAAGGGGAAGGGCATTCTGGTTCACACAGCAGAAGGCGGCTTCCAGCATGGCGGATGGCACATAGTCGGAGGCGAGGGCCGTCACCAGTCCCGCGCGGATCAGATCCATCGCATTTACGTTTCCGGAATGCGACCCCCCACGCACGATATTGGGGGCTCCGGCAATGACATCCATGTTCAGGGCGTGGGCACAGCGTGCTGCAGTCATGGAAACGGGAAATTCCGCGATGGAAATTCCATCCGCGTGATTCCGGTTCACTTCCTCTTCGAGACGATCGTCATGGGAAGCCAGAGCGACGTGATTTTCGCGGCAGAACGCCTGCACATAGGCCCTGTTCTTTTCCAGATGCTCGATCCGGTTGGCGCGGATTTCCTCAAGGGACACATCGATCTCGACTTCGGTCAGGCCATCGCCCAGTCGTCCTTTCCGCCAGCGGGCGATATCGGCGTACTGGCCCACGCCCGGAGAGTGATCCATGAGGCTGACCAGACGCAGGATCGGCTGGAGACGCTCGTCGTCCCGGACCATCTCGAACAGTTCCTGCATTTCCGGCGCGATCAGTTCGCAGCGCAGATGCAGGAGATGTTCCGCCCGCAGGACACCGGCAGCAGACAGTTCCGCCAGATCGTCAATGCCGTCCTCGAAGGTCTGGATCCGGTCGCGGCCATTGATGTCTCCCAGACTGAGGGAGTCGAAAACGGTTGTAACCCCTGCGACGGCGCATTGGGCATCATGGGCAATGAAGGCCGAGCGCGACGGCCAGCGCGCGTTGACGCGCGGCAGGACCTGACGTTCGAGATTGTCGGTGTGCAGGTCGATGATGCCGGGGATGATGAAGTCACCCTCGCAGTCCAGCACATCCCCGGCAGGGTCTGATGTGGTCGCTTCCGGGGCGACAATGCCCGTATCATCAAACGTCAGGTCGCCGTCGAGGATGGTGTGCGGAAGGACGAGACGTGCATTGATCAGTCGGGTCATGCAGGGATTTCCTCAAGGGTGGCGCCGTTTTCGAGCCGCACGCTACGGTCGGCGATGCGGTCGCGGAGTGCGGGATCGTGAACGATGGCGACAATGGCTGACCCGCGGTTGCAGGCTTCGGCGATCAGGTCACAGACTGTATCGCGGCTTGTGGGGTCGAGGGAGGCCGTGGGCTCATCGAGCAGGAGGGTCGGCCAGTCGCAGATGAAACTGCGGGCCAGATTGACGCGCTGCTGTTCTCCGCCCGAAAAGGTGATGGGCGGCAGAGTATGGAGAGCGGCGGGAATGCGCAGGCGTTCCAGCATTGCTCCGGCCTGACGCCGTGCCTCGTTTTCGTCGATGCCACGCGCAATGGCGGAACTGGCGACGACATCCAGGGCGCTGAGGCGTGGAATGGCCCGCAGAAACTGCGAGACATACCCTAAAGAGCGCTGCCGGACCGCGAGGATTTCCGCCGGTGAGGCGGATGCGATATCGACCATGCCCCCGTCATGGGCAATCCGGATGGAGCCGGAATCGATCCTGTAATTGCCATACAGGGCGCGCATCAGACTGGATTTCCCGGCACCGGACGGCCCCACAAGGGCAACGCACGCGCCGGGCTGCACCTTCAGATTGGCTCCGCGCAGCACGTCGAGTTCCAGTCCGCCCTGAAGATGGAGAACGAAACGTTTGTGCAGGTCGGCGGCATTGATGGCCAGCGGCCCGGAATGAGAAGGCATCATGAGGGCAGCACCGAAGATACGAGAAGCTGGGTGTAAGGATGTTGCGGATCGTCCAGAACCTGATCGGTCAGACCATGTTCGACGATTGCGCCCCCCTGCATGACGATCGTACGGTCCGCCAGAAGACGCGCCACGCCAAGGTCGTGGGTGACAATGATCGTCGCGACATCGAGTTTGTGTACGAGGTTGCGGATCAGATCGAGCACACGGGCCTGGACCGAAACATCGAGTCCGGTCGTCGGCTCGTCCATGAAAACGAGTTCGGGGCTGGTGACGAGCGTGGCAGCGATCTGAAGGCGCTGGAGCATGCCGCCGGAAAAGTTCAGGGGCATCTCATCGATGCGCTCGCGGCCGATTTCGACCTCATCCAGCCAGCGGGCGGCGGTCTCGCGGATATCGCCGTAATTGCGGGCGCCATTCATCATGAGCCGTTCACCGATATTGCCTCCGGCGCTGACATCCAGCCGCAGGGCCGCGCGGGCATTCTGGTGAATGAAACCCCACTGCGTGCGTTGCAGGCGGCGAAGCTGCATCTCGTCCATATCGCCGATATCCCGAGGCCGGTCCCCACCATAATAGGTGATGCGTCCGGAATCTGCGGTCTGAAGCCCCGCAAGCGTGGCTAAAAGCGTGGATTTCCCGGACCCGCTTTCGCCAACAACAGCAAGGATTTCGCGACGGCTGACGGTGAGGGACACATCGTCGAGGGCATCGATACTCTGAAAACGTTTGTTCAGCCCTGTGGCTTGAAGAAGGATGCTCATGGCGTGACCTCTTTCGCGTCCTGCCTTTCAGAGCAGTAATCCGTATCCGAGCAGACGAAACGGCGCGTTCCCTGATCATCCATGATGATTTCGTCCAGATAGCTGGTTGTGCTGCCACAGAGTGTGCATGTGCCGTCCGCGCGTCCCGGGTGAAACGGATGGTCGCTGAAATCCAGCGATCGTACGGATGTGTAGGGCGGCACGGCATACAGGCGCCGCTCGCGCCCGGCGCCAAAGAGCTGAAGCGCGGGCATGCGGTCCATTTTCGGGTTGTCAAAAGCCGGAATGGGGCTTGGGGACATCAGCACCCGGTCTCCGACCATGACGGGATGTTCGTAGGCGCTGGCGACGCGGCCGAAACGGGTGATATCTTCATAGAGCTTGACGTACATCGTGCCGTAATCCCCGAGCGCATGGGCGCGCATGGCGACGGGCCGCTCAGGAATGAGGCGCCAGAGGGGTTCGGGCTGCGGGACCTGATAGACGATGATCTGGTTTTCCGTCAGCGGATGTTCGGGAATGCGGTGCCGGGTCTGGATAATCGTGGCATCAGCGGTGCGCGTCGTGATGTCCACTCCCGTCATCCGTCTGAAGAAAGATGCGATCGCCACTGCATTTGTCGTATCATCCGCACCCTGATCGATGACCTTCAGTCGATCCGTCTCACCGATGACAGACGCCGTGACCTGAATTCCGCCTGTTCCCCAGCCATAAGGCAGAGGCATTTCCCGGCTGCCGAAAGGGATCTGCCAGCCGGGGACGGCGACGGCCTTGAGCAGGGCGCGACGGATGCTGCGTTTGGTCTGTTCGTCGAGATAGGCGAAATTATACGAGATCATCGCCGTCCTCCTGCTTGTGCTGTGTCGGCATGGTCGCTTCGGCGCGGATGGCGCGGACGATTTCCAGTTCGCTCTGGAAGTCCACGTAGTGGGGCAGTTTGAGATGCTCCACGAATCCCGTCGCCTGGATGCTGTCGCAGTGGGAGAGCACGAATTCCGGATCCTGCGCGGGATTACCCGTGCTTTCCCCGAGTTCTTCCGCACGTAGGGCACGCTCCACAAGCGCCATGGACATGGCGCGCCGGTCCGCATGTCCGATACTCAGGCCATAGCCCCGCGTGAACTGCGGTGGCGCGACCTTGGAGCCGTTGAACTGGTTGACCATCTGGCATTCGGTGACGACGATGCTGCCGATATCGATTTCAAAACCCAGTTCCGGCGGGGCAATTGTGACGGGCACTTCCCCCATCCGTAGTTCACCGACGAAAGGATGCGTATTTCCGTATCCCCGCTGTGTCGAATAGGCGAGGGAGAGCAGAAACCCTTCGTCGCCGCGTGCCAGCGCCTGCAGGCGAACCCGGCGTTCCGCCGGGAAACGGAGGGGCGTGGTTGAGAGATCGGGCGGTAGATCTGCATCATGCGGCAGGGGAACGCCCTCAAGCAGGGCTTCTTCGCCCAGAATTCTGATGGCACCCGGTATTCTGCACGGTGTTTCGGCAGGTGGATCGGTCAGGGTTGGTTCGAACCGCTGCTCGCCGTCGTCAGCTTCGAACAGGCGATGCGAATAATCCGTTGTCGGGCCGAGGCGCTGGCCGCCCGGGAGATCCTTGAAAATCGCCGAGACGCGACGCTGGACCCGCATGTTTCCCGTCTCAACAGGCAGACTGTCGACCAGACGGGGACGCGTGGCGCGGAAAGAGCGCAGGAGAAACGCCGCCTCCACCAGATCTCCTTCGGCCTGAAGCAGGGCGCGGGCCGCAAGATCCGGATCATAGAGCGCGCCTTCGGCCATCACGCGGTCAATGGCGCGCCCGAAACTCGTGGTGGCCTGTTTGAGCGTGCAGCCTGCACCCTCGCCATGCCGGCGATCGGCACGCCAGGCATGGGCTGCGGCAATCGCCTCTTCGCCGCCTTTGGTTGCAACAAATGCCATGGTCAGATCTCCCGGATGGCTGTGCTGCGCGGCAGACCGATCACATCTGTGCCGCACAGAAGGAAGATGTCCACGCCGCGCGGAAAAAGGCCGGACTGGCGCTGCCATTCGGAAAGCAGACCGCAATCCAGAACGGGCCTGATGATCTCGCTGGCCTGAATTCCCGGGCCGGTCAGTTCCAGCGCATTACCGGCGGAAAACGAGGGAATTTCCAGCATCAGCGTGGCGCTTGTTTCCGGCGCATCCAGAGCGCCCTGCCGCAGGGATGCCAGAGGAGGGCGGGCATAACCCTGCGGGACATAAATGAAATCGGCGCGCTCCATCGGGGCGACAGACGTCCCGGTATGAAAAACCAGCCAGCGCTCCAGATCGGCGAGCACGGCGGGAAAGCCAACGGTGACGGTCGCGTCCAGCAGGGACAGCAGTCCGATTATGGAGGCCGGATATCCCTCCGGCATTCTTTCGGGCCGGGGAAGGGTCTGCGGGCGACCAGGATGGGCGAGGGCATTGAGCAGCGCGCGGAAAGTGCGCTGGGCCTCGTGGCTGTCGCGGAGGCCAGGGAACATGACGGTCATAGACGCCCCGTTGCCATGGTGAAAAAGCGGACTTCAGTCTCTGCCGCACGGGCCTCGATGGCCGCATGACGGGCGGTTTCAAGGGCCTGAAGAGGCTCGATCACCGCCGTCATCAACCCCTCCCGCAGTGTCGGGTTCTGAAGGGCGGCATCCAGCCGTGCCGCAACGACGGCATGCTCTTCGTTGCGGCCGAGAATATAGCTGTGCCCGGTATAGCCATTCTGGTCGGTCACACTGGCGCGTGTCAGCGTCGCTTCAATGAAATTAAAGGCTTCCCCATCCGCTCCAACGCGTCCTCGCACCATGCTCAGACCGGTTTCCGGACGACGCAGGACTGTAAAGGATGGCAAGGATTCAACCTGTTGGAGATGCTGCGTCAGAACGTCGTGTTCGGTACGTGCGAGAATGCCCATCCAGAATTGCCGCTCAGGGACAGGAGAGAAATCAACGGTCATCGCGACCTCATGCAAACAAAAAGATGTTGGGCGAACCAACATGAAAAGAACGGACTTATTCTGCATTGAAGAAGAAGATTGTGAAGAAAATATTTATTAAAGAAATATGAAATCAAAATAACTATACAACATCTATTTGTTGTAATGGATAGACAACAAGCTATTGTTGTCTAGTTTATGGATTCATTCATAATTTATTCATACACAATACCAAAAAATCCGTCTTTATTCTCTTCGAACATTCATCGTTTCGCTTATGAGCGATTTCTTTTGGAGAATTACGATGCGTAGAGCCATGTTTCTGCTCGTCGCGACGTCGGCCTGTACCTCGCCGTTTTTCATGGCGCAGACAGCTTCTGCCGCGTCTTCAGGGAAGCTGCCGACGACGCAGGTGCCTGTCAGCAAAAAACGACATGTCGCTGCCGAAGGGCGGACGCGTCAGGTTCAGCCAGCATCTGTCGCGCAGGATGGCAAAAAGCGCCGGGCTGCTGCGATGGTCTTGTCGAGGCAGGCGAATATTGCCGAAAATCAGCCTATCCCGAAAGACGAGCAAGTTATTGTGACGGGAACGCGTTCGACGAATGTGCGTGCTCGGCAGAGCATGAGCCCAGTCGTCGTGGTTTCAGGTGCAAAACTTGCCCAGTCCGGTTCCATGAATACTTCGGATGCTCTTGCGCGGCTCTATCCGTCACTGGAAGTAACGCCGCGTGGGCATAATACAAACGCCTTGACGTCGTTCATTGAAATGCGCGGTCTGGATCCGAACGAGGTTCTGGTTCTGGTGAACGGCAAGCGCCGTCATTCGACAGCCAATATCGTGCAGAAATCAGGACCGGAATTCGCTTCATCTTCTGTGGATCTGAACATGATCCCATCGAACATGATCGATCATATCGAAATCCTTGAGGATGGCGCAGCGGCCATGTACGGATCGGATGCGATTGCAGGTGTGGTCAACGTCATAACGAAAAAGCAGGATCATGGACTGAACCTGAGCGGCCAGACAGGCGCGAATGCCTATAACGGCGATGGCTGGCAGTACCAGTTCAATGCCGATGGCGGGCTGAAGCTGGGCAATGACGGATATATGCATATCAGTGGTCAGGTTTATCACACAGACCATATGGTAGCGTATTCCCAGGATCACGGCATGCTCGGATACTGGCCGGCTGGAGCTGATACATCAGGTTATTATGCGGGTGTTGTTCCAGGCGCGAAGGCCAATACAGGCAAGGTTAATAACTATACCAATACTCCGGAAGAAACCCGCGAAAATCTCGGGATCGATTTCGGGAAGTCTGTCACGGAAAATATCGATTTCTACGGTCAGGTCATTTACGCCCATCGCCATGCCGAAATTCTGGAAGGGTATGAATATCCTGATCTGGACTGGCCTTCGGGCGCGACGACCATGTATCCGAATGGTGTTGAACCCATCACCCAGATTGATGAAAACGACTATTCCGCCACGCTCGGTCTGAAGGGGCGTCATTTCCTCGGATTTGACTGGGATCTGTCCACGACATGGGGGGCGGACTCTGACCGTATTTCGGAGAAAGACTCCATCAATCTCGGGATGCTCGCTTCGAACTGTAATGCCGTGGATACGACGTCCTCCCGATATTCACAGAACGGCTGCGGATATTCTCCAACCAAGTTTTGGGATTACACCGAGAAAAATGCCCAGTGGACCAATAATCTTGATTTCCGCCGACAGTTCATGATCGGGCATGCTTTTCCCATTGGCCTCTCTTTCGGCGCCGAACAGCGCATGGACGAATACCAGCTCGTTTCTGGCAATCCGGACTCCTATCAGACGGGCGGCGCGGAAGGACATGCCGGCATCCCGCCGCAAAGTGCCGGGAAATGGTCGCGTGACGTCTGGGCGGGATATGTGGACGTCAACCTGCATCCGATCAAACATCTCCAGATCGATCTGGCGGGTCGATATGAATATTATACGGACACACAGGATACCGAGACCGGCAAGATTTCCGCCCGGTATGATTTTTCACGTCGGATCGCAGTGCGTGGAACGATCAGTAACGGCTTTCGGGCGCCAACGCTTCAGGAAGAGCATTTCAGCCGGATGAATGTCTATACGGACAGTGTGCGCGGCCTGCTGCCAGTCAGTTCCGAAGCGGCGAAGATTCTGGGAGCATCCCCACTCAAGCCCGAGAGATCCACCAACGCCAGCGGCGGTGTTGTCCTTGAACCGGTCAACGGCTTCCATGTCGAGGCGGATGTTTATCAGATCAATCTTCGGGACCGGATTGTGCAGGGCGGAACCGTTTCTGGAGAAGAAGCTCTTGAAGCGATCAATAATTTCGGTTTTGCCATTCCCGCGGCAGCAACCAAGGTTTCCGACTTCAACGCCTATTACCTGTCCAATGGCGCCAGCACGCGGACGCAGGGTCTTGATATCAAGGCTGACTATACATTCCGCTTCCGTCCCGATTACGGCACGCTGAATCTGGGTATGGCGCTGAACCTGAACCGGACGCGCCTTCATCACAACGGAACGTCCCTGCTTGGAAAGCCGCTGCTGAATGCCCAGACAATTGGCTATCTCACGACCGCTTATCCGCGGAGCAAGATCATTCTGAGCGCGCTGTGGAAGGTTGGAAACTGGGATATCAATGTGCGTCAGACACGCTACGGCGAGACTACGGAAATGCTTGAATATCAGGACTGGACGCCGGCATCGGCAACCTGTCCATCGGGTGGGGCCCTGCGGTATTCCAGCAGCTGCTTTTCCCAGTTCAAGAATACGCCGCGCTGGCTGACCGATCTTCAGATCGGCTACCGGATCAATAAAAACCTGCATGTCGCGGTGGGGGCGAACAATATTTTCAACGTGCGTCCGCGTGAAGTTTCGCAGCAGCTCAAGGTGGCGGAAGGAAGCCAGTACGATCAGGATTCCGTGCAGGTGCCGATCAATGGCGGCTATTACTTCGGGCGAATTGACGCAAATTTCTGAAAACAACCTGTGGAATATGTGACGATGTCTCAGGAAAAATCTGCCGGGCCGAAAATTGCGCGGACCGTCGTTCATCCCAGTGTGCGCCTGCGGGAGGCGCAGATCGGGACGCAGTGCGAAGTGCTGGAAGACTGTGTTCTGGAATATTGCGAGCTGGGCGATTTTTCCTATATCGGCGAGCGGACGATGGTTGCGGATGCAACGATTGGGAAATTCTGTGCGATTGCGGCGCATGTCCGGATCGGGGCGCCCAATCATCCGATCAACAGGCCGTCCATGCACCGTTTTACGTATTGTCCTGAATATTACTCAGACGATGCGCAACGGGATCATGCGTTCTTTCAGAACCGTCGCGCAAGACGGGTCCAGATCGGAAATGATGTTTGGATCGGGCACGGAGTGGTGGTGCTGTCCGGAGTGACTGTGGGGGACGGCGCCATTCTGGCGGCGGGGGCCATCGTCAGTCGGGATGTGCCGCCTTACACTATTGCAGGGGGCGTGCCGGCCCGGGTTATTCGGGAACGGTTCACTCGTGATATTGCAAAGAGGCTTGAAGACATTGCCTGGTGGGACTGGCCTTTACCCCTGATTATGGAACGTCTGGGCTGTTTTCAGGAGGAAAATATCGAGGAGTTCTGCAGAAAATGGGGAAGATCTTCTGAGGTGAGCTAAAACGGGAGCGGCTTTACCCAGATCAAATATTGGACTGTGTCATGCGCTGCACAGCCTTATCGATATCATTCTCCGCCAGTTCGCCATACCCATGAGAAATGAGCCGATCAAGATTGGGGATGCTTGTGGGGGAATTGGAGTGGAAAGGATAATCTCCAGGAATATGGAGATTTAATTTCCGGGCATTATTTATGTATGTCGCGCTGTCGGAAACGGGGCCAGGAAGAAACCAGCTCATTCTTGGTGCCTGACTGGCGTTAAAAATGGAAAAATTACCCCATTGATGCGTCATGGCGCTGACAAGATGCTCCTGACGCCTCATCAGGGACATCCGTCGGCGTTTGAGAAAATCATCCAGATCGCCGGAATCAATAAACCGTGCCAGAGCTTCCTGCTCAAGCCACGGCAATCCGTTATCCAAAATCAGTTTGGCGTCGAGTATGGCAGGTAAGAGGGGCCATGGAACAACCATGTATCCGAGCATCATGCCGCCCCCCAGCGCCGGGGCGAAGAGGCCGGCATGTATGACATTCTGCCCGCCAGAAAGGGACAGAAGGGAAGGGGTGGATTTTCCCTCCAGCATCAGCAGATCGAACATTGATTCTTCAAAAATTGGCGTCTGGGTCTGAGCGGCCAGCGTCACCAGTTTGCGTCTGCGGGGGAGAGACAAAGATGCATTCGTCGGCACCTGACAACCCGGATTGACGCAGATGAGCTGCACATCATCAAACGTCACGCCAGAAAGTTTGGCACCTTTTTCGTCCACCGGAAGGTTCAGGATATGAAGGCCAAGTTTCTCATACAGAAGCCTCTTCCCGATATAGCATGGGTCTTCCAGGGCCACGTTCATGCCAGGGGCAAGCAGGGCCTGAGCGACCAGAGAGTGAGCCTGCTGAAGACCGGCAACGATAATGACCTGTCTCTCATCTACCGAGACGCCGTGGCGGGCCGTCAGCCATCGGGCAAGGGTTGCGCGAAGAAACGGTAGGCCGGCATTGGACTGATACTGGCCACCACGTTTCCAGTTCTCATAATGGAACAGTTTTTGCAGAGTCCGTTTCCATTCGAGCGATCGGTAGACGGGCTGATCATTTCCGAACCCGAGGCTGATTGTCGTGGGGGAATCAATCAACGCATTATTTTTGTTGTTTTGACTTGCGAAGGCGCGATTGTGCAGAGGCTCGACTTTAAGATGGGCTGCCTCGCCCACCTCGGTAACACCAATCATGTTCGTGACTGCGTCTGCATCCCGCGGTGGTGTGCGATGGACATAAGTCCCCTGTGAAGGGCGCTTTTCCACATAGCCTTCAGCTTCCAGATGCTCCAGCGCGTGCATGACGGTGTTGCGTGAGACCCCCCAGTTCGTGGCGCATTCCCGTATTCCTGCAAGAGCTTCCCCTGGCCGTAATGTGCCATTTGTGATGGCGCTCACCATCTGTCGGACGATCTGTTTCTGAAGGCTTTCGTCCGATTGGCGGTCCAGAAATGGCAAGAACATCACCATGGGATTTTCTCCAGAACTCAGATATAACTATATAATTAAGTTATATCTGTACCCATAAAAACAATATGATCTGTACCTATCGTGATATATTGATTTCACCCTATCACTTCGTTTTGTCGCATAGCAAGAAAGCTCACGTTGTGGTTGGTCTCGTCCGTTACGCTACAGTTCGTACCGTGTCCTCCCTGTTTTCAGGTGCGCAGAGCTGCGCGTGCCGGGGCAAATGGAGCATGGCATCGGCACTTTGCGGGCAGACGCTGGCCTTCGTAACTGTTGCCATAGGCGTGTCCACGGCATCGGGCCATGCCAGTGATTTACCTCACAAGGACAAAGCTGTCGGACACACACACGCCAGGAAGCAGGTTGCTTCGGTAAGGCGGCCGGCGGGGCTGGAGACAATTATCGTTACAGCAAACCGTCGTTCGCAGGATATTCAGAAAGTCCCTGCGACCATTACGGCGATCAGTGCAGAAACGATTGCGCGCCAGCATCTGGACAGCGCAGCGGACGTCGCTGCTTTTGCCCCGAATGCACTGGGGTATAATTTCGATGGTCGTTTGCGCCCCCGGTACTACATACGAGGCGTTGGTAACGGGAATGTCGCCAATAATGCGGTGGGCGCCGTCGCGCTTTATGCTGATGATGTTTACCTGAACAGCCTCGCTTTTCAGGGATTTCCACTGTTCGATCAGGCGCAGGTGGCCGTTCTGAACGGGCCGCAGGGCACGCTCTGGGGGAAAAACGCTACGGCAGGTGCAATTCAGTTTACCTCTCTGCGCCCGACATTCCGCAATGACGGGCATGCACAGGTCGATTTCGGGAATTATGGACAAAAGCGTGGCGAACTGGTTCTGAACACGCCGATTATCAAGCACGAACTCGCAACGCGTCTGTCTGTACGATACGAAAACTCCGATGGCTGGGCTCATAACCAGCAGACTGACAAGCGCGTTGGAAATTTTGGCGATTTCGCAACCCGTTTCCAAACGCTCTGGCGTCCAAGCGAGAGGCTGGAGTTCCTGCTCAACCTGCATGTGCGGGACATGCAAGGCACGAATGTTCCATATTACAGCGCGCCCGGGACTTCGGTTTATTCCCCTCTGAAAACCGGCAGCCGTGACCTGACGAACACCAATGTCAACGGCCGGCAGGCGCTTGTTTCAGAGGGGGCCTCACTGCACACCACATGGCGTCCGGGGGCAGGGCTCGCACTGACGTCGATAACGGCGTTCGAAAATGCCCAGCGTCGCCTTTCGGGGGACGGGGATTACACACCTCAGGAGTTCAGCCGGTCCTATGACAAACTGCACCCGACACAGGTCAGTCAGGAATTCCGGCTGGCATCCGATGCACACAAACGTATTTCCTGGATTGCCGGGGCTTATTACTTTCATGAAAATCTGAATGATGCGAATGCAAGCGTAACGCTTCCACCGGGGGCGGTGACGACACCGGCGATTATTGGTCAACCGGGGTATTCAGGAACAAACTACACACAGACAACCGATAGCGTTGCGATTTTTGGCAACACGACGATCCACGTCAATAAATGGTTCCAGATCGCAGGCGGTGTCCGCTGGACGCATGATTATCTTCATCTGGATCTGGAGAGCAGACAGGGGCTGTCACCAGTTTCGTTCTCGTCTAACCCTGCAAACTGGTGGAATGCGGGAAGCGTCGTCTCCCCGCTTGCCGGGATTGACAGCTACCATGGTGGGCGGAGCTGGTCGAATGTCAGCTACGAAGTCGAGCCGCAGGTTCTGCTTGGGAAAAACCAGATGCTTTATGTCCGGATTGCCGATGGTTATCGCTCCGGGCTGTTCAACACGCAGATTACCCCCAATCCGGTCAATCGCGGGGGAGCGCCGCTCCAGAAAGCCGCGCCCGTCAATCCGGAAACCCTGTCGTCCTATGAAGGCGGCTATAAGGGAAGCTGGTTTAACAAACGCCTGACCCTGAGCGCAGATGGTTTTTATTCCAAGTATGACAACATCCAGGTTTCTTGGACGGCTACTGACGCTGCAACGAAATCGACCATCATCTCATTGACGAATGCAGCATCGGGTATTTCCTACGGTGGAGAGTTTGCGTTTCAGGCCCGTCCTCTGAACGATCTGACCGTATCCGGAAATGTCGGTATCCTGCGCACGAAGTTTACGAACTTTACGGCTCCGACAGGCGCAACGGATCTGACAGGCAATGAATTTGCCCGTGCTCCGCACCAGACGGCCAATATCTCCGTCGATTACAGCTACCATACCCGCATTGGTGATGGCTCGGTCGGAACACGCTGGAACTACACGGGGCACTATTTTTACCTCGTTTCGAATGAAAAAGCCTCTGCTTTGCAGCAATCGGCCGTCTGGCTCGGAGATGTGCATGCGTCCTTTCGGCCCGGAAACAGTCGTTGGGAGCTGAGTGGGATTGTCTCGAACATTACCGGTAACCGGTACGTCGTTCAGGTTCTTCCGTACTCCGCAACAAGCCAGACTTTCACATATCAATACAGCGCTCCGCGGATGTTCCTACTGTCCGCGCGCGTAGATTTCTTTTGAGAAGGGGAATCTTCATGGTTCAGTCTTTTCCGGTCATTGATCTTCATGCCCATTGGTTTGCCCCTTCGACCCTCGATATTCTGGGCAAGCGTAAGGAAGCGCCACGCATCGGACAGCAGGGGGATCATCTTGCCATCTGGCGTACCGGGGCTGGAGCGGGGAAAGGCGGCGCATTTCCCCTTGGCCCACAATGGACGGATGTCAAAACGCGCCTTGCCCATCTGGATGAGGCAGGCATAGCGCACCAACTTCTGTCCTGGCCGACCACTCTTGGCGTTGATGCTGCCTTACCAGCCTCGGAAACGCTCAATCTCTGGACTGCATGGAATGACGAGACATCGTCTCTGGTTCGTCAGCATCCCGATCGTTTCAGCGCAGTCGCCGCACTGAGCACGAGCGATCTTGCATGGTCTGCCCGTGAACTGGCGAGAGCGCATGAGAAACTTGGTCTGATTGGCGGCGTGTTGCCGGTGAATGGGTTCTTTTCCCGAGCGTCCGCTGAGCAGTTTAGGCCGTTGTTCGAGGTGGCTCAGGCTCATCGCAGCCACATCTATTTGCATACAGGGTTCGCCAATCCCGTCATCGCAGGGCAGCCGCCCAATATCCTCTATGAGGATAACGAAGCGATCCGCTGGGTCATCGACAACGGCTTTCACTTTGCTTCGGCCATAGCAACACTGGCGTTCACGGATTTTCTGGATCCGTTTCCTGATGTCACGCTTCAGATTGCGATGCTTGGAGGTAGCGGGCTGGGGGCATTGGCCGCAGAACAGGCGGAAGTGTCTCCCCGCATTCAGGTCGGCTCATTACGCCATCACTTCCGTCAGATCTGGTTGGACACCGGTGCGGCGGGGAGTGGAAGTGCTGCGGTGGCTGCGGCGATCCGTGTTCTGGGTTCGGAACGGGTCGTCTTTGGCTCCGATTACGCGCCCCTGCCAGACGTCAGACCCACCCTTGAGCGTGTCCGTGCCGCTACATCCACCGATCCGGACAGTCAGCGCGCCGTGCTCTCTTCCAATGCCCTCTCGCTTCTCTCCCGTCATGGCGGTCTTCCCACACATCTGACGGCTTTCAAGGATACTGCACCATGACGCACCCTGTTATTCACTATACCCGTTGCCCCTCCGTTCCGACCATCACGGCGCTTGCGCAGGCACAGGGGCTTTTGCAGGAAGAGTTTCGCGATGAGCCCGATGTGGATTTCGAATTCACGTCTGTCGGGTTTTCACCCAAACTGAAATATGAGGCCGCAGACCGCCTGTGGCTGCGCAATGCCGGTCATGCACCAGCGTTGTGGAAGCGTAGTCTGGGGGTTGCCTGCAAGGTCGTGGGCCTTGCTTTCCTAGAAGGCCGTTATCCTGTCCTGTCTCTTCATAGCAAGGGGATCGCCAGCCCTGCGTCCCTGAAAGGACGTCGCGTTGCGGTCTTCCATAATCCGGACAGCCCGTTCGATCTGATGGTCGCCCAACAGCTCAAAATCTATCAGACGGCCCTGCAATCAGTCGGGTTATCTCTTAATGATGTGGAGCCTGTTTACCTCCCGCGTTTTCATCCCGGTGCTGTAAAGGGCAGCTTTCTGCTCTCGCTCTTTCACAAGGGATTGGAAGCACTTGAGAGCGGAGAAGTAGATGCAGTCGCGGCCTCTATCCCCCCTGACGGCGGCTTTTATCCGCAGCTTAACGTGGTTTATGACACACGCCTTGCGCCAGACAGGGTCTCGCGTGTGCATCCGTCCGTCCTGCGAGGTCTGGTTGTCAGTCAGCCGCTTCTTGAGGAACGCCGTGATCTTGTGGTCCGGATTGTTGAGCGTCTGATTGAAGCGTCGGAACGGGCCGCGCAGGCTCCGTTGGAAGCTATCCGGACCTTGGCCGGTGATCTGGGGCAGGCCCCTGAAGGTCTGGCGGCAGTCTATGAAAATATTCCTCAAGGTGTCCGTCTTGAGCTGAACGATGACTACGTCGCGTCTCTGGCGGCCCAGAAGGAATTCCTCCTGCGACACCGTCTGATCGAACATGATTTCGATCTGGAAAGTTGGATTGACCGTTCCATTCTTGTCGATGCCACGGCGCTTCATCGTCAGCGGCAGGCCCGGACCGTGAAGGTCTAACCGCCATGTCCGACGCATCATTGATCCTCTCCGCCGAGACTGGAGCCGCCATGTCGACAACTGGCCGTTCTGTCCGCGCATCGCGCGGATGGGCGCTTGCCCTCCTGCTGGCGACGGGAACAACCTGCGCCATGGATGGCATGATCCTTGCCGGGCTTCTGACCCCGATCAAAGCGGATCTTCATCTGTCAGATGCGGCTTTTGGAAGCGTTGCGTCCGTCTCGACGGTTGCGGGCGTCGTCGGTGCGCCGTTATTTGCTGCACTGGCATCACGGTTCAGCCGAAAGAGCGTTCTGGTTGGATCAATTATTCTTTGGAGCCTTGCCTCTGCGGGGAGTGCCCTGGCGTCCGGCCTGGCAACACTGGTATTGTGGCGGACGCTGACAAATTTCGGCATCGCTGCCTATCAGGGAATTGCCCCCGGATGGCTGGCAGATCTCTACGATCGGCGTGAGCGGAACTTTGTCTTCTCCCTGTTCATGCTGCGAAACAAACTGGGGTCCGCTCTGGCCTTCGGGGTTGGAGGCTGGATCGCAGCCCACGCAAACTGGCATGAGGCCTTTTTGCTGACGGGGCTTCCGGGGCTTGCTCTGGCCTTTCTACTCCTGCTGGTGTCTGAGCCAGCACCCGGCGATGCCGATGGGCATATCGTGACCGGAAAAGTCCCAGCGGGGTGGAAGCATCAGCTTTCCGTCCTGAAAATTGGTCCATATGTGACGCATCTGGCGGCGTTATGCCTGTTTTTCTCGGGTATGATGACGGCACAGATGTGGCTGCCGGCCTTTCTGCACCGGGCGCATGGGCTGGATAACCTTCAGGCCACGCGTTTTGCATTTCTGGTTCTCATCGCCACTTTGCCAGCAGGGCCTCTCGGGGGATGGCTGACCGGACGTTTTCTGGCTGATCGGGTCTGGGGAATTGCCGCTTCCCTTGCCGTCAGTGCGTTGATGGCTGCGTCCCTGTTCCTCGTTGCCTTCACGACCGCCAGTTTGCCGTTGTGCGAAGTCTTCTGCCTGCTTGCGATTACGACGTTCGGGGCAACGGCTGGCAGTCTGACGACATTGCTGATCGAGACCGTGCCGGTATCGCTTCGTACGATTTCGGGGTCGTTCGGCGCAATGGTCGCCGGCGGAATTTCCGGATTGATCGCTCCATGGCTCCTCGGATTGCTGTCGGACCGTTTCGGGCTGGCCAACGCCATTCTGGTCGGTCCGGCTTTCTATGCTCTTGCAGCAATCTTCTGGATTGGCCTGACCCTTCACATCTTCCGTACCCGCGCATCCTGATCCTTCATATCATCAAGGCTTGGACACCATGAACACCATCAATACTCTGTTTCCGGTTGCCGCGGCGCGGAATGCCCTTGTTGCTGCGACACGTCCCAAAACAGTCGAAACCTATCCTGAGGACTGGGTTGCACGCGCCCGTGAACTTGCTTCGGAGTTTCAGGCGGGTGCCATTGACCGGGATCATGACGGGCAGCGACCTGTCGACCAGATCCGCCGCCTGCGTGAGAGCGGGTTGGTAAGTCTGCTCTATCCAAAAGCGCTCGGCGGCGGCGGCGGGACATTGCAGGACGCGGCTCAGAGCGTGTTGGAAATTGCCAAAGTTGACGGCTCCACAGCAGCGCTTCTTGGATTTCACTTCTATAATTCACTCGTGCCGTTACTTGCCGACTATACGGATAAAAATGCTGATTTCGTAAAACGCTCAACGCAGTCACGCTGGCTTTGGGGGAATGTGACGCAGTATGTGAACAAGGACTTCGTGGCGCAACATCATCCTGAAGGCGGCTTCACAATCAGCGGCATAAAGAAATGGAATACAGGTGCCCCGCTGGCAGAAATCACGACTGTTCTTGCCATTCATCCTGATCGCGACCGCTATATCTATTCAGTCATTCCGACCAATCGTAAGGGTCTGACGTTTCACGATGACTGGAATCCTATTGGTTTGCGCGGGGCTGATTCCGGAACGATTGAATTCGATAATGTCAGAATTCTACCTGAAGAAGTTCTCCATTGGTCCCATGGTCCGGGTCAGACTGGGCCTCTGCCGCTTTGGGCAAGTTTTGGAGCCATCTTTTATTCGGCTGTTTTTATCGGACGAACGCTGGGAGCACTGGAGCGCGTGCGGAAGTATACTTTGAGCGGCCGACGTCAGGGCACGTTTGCCGGTGCCACGGTATCCGCAGACGATCCGTTCATACAGGCAGAATTCGGTCAGTATTGGGTGGAAGCCCAGGCTGCTCGCGCTTATTTCGACACCACCATCCAGACAGTTCAGGCCGGTTGGGAGCGTCGCCGCGAACTGACGGACGATGAACGTAGCAAAATCGCCCTTGAGACACTCTCGCTCCGGACTTTTGCATCCCGGACCGCTCTTGAGATTACGCCGCGTATTTTTGAACTCGCAGGAGGTCGGGGAACGGCATGGGCAGCCGATTTCGATCAGTACTGGCGCGATGTTCGCACTCTGTCGTCGCATGATCCGGAAGTTCTGGCCCGTCGCGTTATCGGGCAGCACACATTGCATGGAACATCGCTGGTTTTCCCAACGCATTTTAGGCCCAGGACGCATTGATCTGGACGGCAGGATGTAATTCAGGCTCCCTGAGGAGACTGAAGAGGAGTGATCTGTATTGGCTGTCGGACGAGCAGATGGATCGTCTGCGGCCCTTTTCCCGAAGAGCTATGGCAAACCTCTCGTTGATGACCGTCGTGTGTTGAGCGGGATCATTTTCGTGAAACGAAATGGTCTGTGCTGGCGTGATGCACCCCGGGAGTACGGTCCACACAAGACGCTCTACAACCGCTGGAAGCGCTGGAGTGCTATGGGGACATTCATTCGCATGATCGACGGATTGGCCACTGACAAGGCGGAGCCTCAGACGATCATGATTGATGCGACCTATCTCAAGGCATATCGCACAGCTTCGAGCCTGCGGTTAAACAAGGGGGCCCAGGCCGTCTGAGCGGGCGGACCAAAGGCGGGATGAATACGAGGTTGCATGCCGTCACCGAACGGGCGTCCACTGAACTTCTTCATGACCGCAGTCAGATCAGTGATTATACCGGTGCCGCTGCCCTTCTGGACAGTCTCCTAACAGCCGAATGGATGCTGGCGGACCGGGGCTATGACGCTGACTGGTCCAGGGAGGCCCTGGAGGAGAAAGGTATCAAGATCATGTTCGGCAGGTTCAAAGACTGGAGACGGGTCGCAACACGCTATGACAGATGCCCGACCGTCTCCCTCTCAGCCATCTGCCTCGCTGCAACCGTCATGTTCTGGCTATGAGTCCTGAACCTAGAAACTTTTATTTATTCCCAGTGTGGAAAAGGATCCGCGAGATGATCGTAATGCCAGGGCATGAACACCTCGTCCTGTGAGGGCGGGACAAGGCAATCGTCCAGAGCTGCGCGGATGGCCGCTTCGTCCATTCCTGCGCCTATGAAGACGAGTTCCTGACGGCGGTCTCCGTAAACGTCGTCCCAGTAGCCTGCGAGTGTGGTGCGCCATGCCGCGTCGTCCGGCCAGTTCTGGTGGGGAACGCTGGCCCACCAGCGTCCCGCAGCCTGATGGCGGGCCAGAGCACCTGCGATGCTCAGGTCGCCAACCCAGTCCGGTCGGGTTGCGAGCCAGAAATAGCCTTTGACCCGGACGACACCCTCCCATGACTGTTCGATGAACGCGGCGAAAGCTTTCGGATTGAAGGGGCGTTTGGCCCGGTAGACGAAGCTGGTAATGCCATATTCCTCAGTCTCGGGGCGATGTTCGGCATGACCGTGCAGTTCCCGGAACCAGGTTGGGTGCTGGTGTGCTCTGTCGAAGTCGAAAAGACCCGTATTCAGGATCTGGTCCGGCGCAACCTGGCTCTGGCGTGTTTCGATGAGCTTTGCATCGGCGTTCAGGGAGCGGATGATCAGTCGGGCCGCCTCGGCCTGTGCAGGCGAGGCGGTATCCATTTTGTTGAGGATGATGACATCCGCAAATTCGATCTGATCGACGAAGAGGTCCACGAGCGCGCGTTCGTCGTCCTCTCCCGCGACTTCACCCCTGTCCCGCAGAAAATCGGTCGAGCCATAGTCCCGGAGCAGGTTCACCGCATCCACGACCGTCACCATCGTATCGAGGCGTGCGATGTCGCTCAGGCTGCGCCCGTCCTCATCGCGGAATTCAAAGGTTGCGGCCACAGGGAGAGGCTCGGCAATGCCGGTGGACTCGATCAGGAGATAATCAAACCGCTTTTCCTGCGCCAGCCGGTCCACTTCTGTCAGAAGGTCGTCGCGCAGGGTGCAGCAGATGCATCCGTTGGTCATTTCGACCAGTTTTTCGTCTGTTCGCGAGAGGTTGCTGCCCCCGTTGCGAACGAGATCCGCATCAATATTCACATCGCTCATGTCATTGACGATGACGGCAACTTTCAGCCCTGCACGGTTATTGAGGACATGATTGAGAAGCGTTGTCTTGCCGGCCCCCAGAAAACCGGAAAGGACAGTCACGGGCAATCGAGTATCCGACATGTGGAGGAAATCCTTGGGACGTTGCAGCGGGTTGATCCGCCTTCATTATTTGATATGATATAACATATCAATGATAAGGGATATTGTCTGCGATGTCTGTCTGTCCGACACGCCGCCGTCTGGAGCGCCAGTTGCCGTTCAGTGGCATCCTGTCTGCGCATCGCAGCCTTGAGATGCACCCGATGGTCGTGTCACCAACTCTGACGGCGGCAGCGTCAGCCTATCTTGTGACGGGGCCGCGTCTGCTTATGGCAAAGGGGACTCTGTCCGAAATGGCCGCACAGCTTACTCCGCATTGTCCGGAGTCAGCGCGGCTTCTGATTCCGGACATGCTTGAGCTTGCGGAAGTTTACAGTGCGGTGTCCGGACACCGGAATCTGCGTGTCCGGCTGGAGAAAATCACCACGGACAGTTGCCGGAAATTCCACGTGGATTGTGTGGATCTGCGGCTGCTTCGGGCTTATGTCGGGCCGGGAGTTCAGTGGACTGCTGATGAGGGACAGACTGTGCAGGAGGCTCCGACAGGGGCAGTCGTTTTCCTCAAGGGGAAGCATTTTCCGGGCTGGGATGAGGCAGAGCAAATTCTCCATCGCTCACCCCCTCTTTCATTCCGCCCGGTGCCGGAGCGTGTCCGGCTGCTTCTGACAATCGACGAAGCGAATGCCTGTGGGGACGCCGCGTTCGATATGGTCGCCTGACTGGTACTGACGATAGAAAGCTGGTCGGGCCTACATGATCGGCCAACTGCTTCACGATCATTCTTGCCTTCTTGTGATGAACTCGAATGTCCGTGCGTCGAAAAGCTCGTGTCCAAAGCAGGATCCTGACTTTTCAACTGTTGGAATAGAACCTGCCGGACGCCGCCTGGTGCCTAACAGAGGAGAGTTGAGCTGTCGTCTACCAAGGAGCGAGTTCAGAGGATTGGATCGTCATTTCGTCCCGGTTTTGGTGGCGCGAGAAAATCGCTGATATGGTCTGTTGCAGAGTCCGAGACGGGATTTTGCTATCCGGATGAACTGCCTCACATGGAGGTTCACAGACCGATCATGCATCTTCAGAAAATACAGACAGCATCATATTACTTACAAAAAACTCTACACTTCTCTGCGCCATTCAACACCTCATAGGCCCTGAAAGATGCCTCGTACTGAGGCGAGCCGCTAACTATGAGAAGAAAAATCTCCAATAAAGCAGAATTATAAATTAAAATCCTATGGTATTTAATAATTATAAATTTATAAATGTGCAATATTTATGAAACATATTTTTCATGAAACTATTACACGACATCACAGATACGCGAACATAATGTTCGCCGCGTTATCACTGCCCAGATTTTATTTTCTTGATGCCGGGAAAACGCGAAATGAAAAAGAATGGTGTCCTGCTCACCACCTGTCTGAGTTCGTTGGTCTTCTACAGTGCCCATGCAGCTCCGGTCCCTGCGAAAACATCCCCCCACGGAGACACATCCCAGCACAGGACACCCCGGACAGCCCCTCAGAAGCCTGCCGCTAAAAAAAGCGCCGCGCCTGAAGCCACCGTTTCCAACAAATCAGAATCCATTGTCGTTCTCGGCTCGGGTGCTTCGCGTGAAACCCAGACGCTTTCTCGTCTGGCGCTGCAGGAAGTCGCCCCCGGCACCAGCCCTCTGAAGACGCTCTCGAAACTTCCCGGCGTCATGTTCACGTCTTCAGACCCGTTGGGCGCTTACGAATGGTCGCAGCAGATCATTATTCGTGGCTTCGACCAGAGCCGTCTGGGCTTCACGATGGATGGTATTCCGCTCGGGAATCTCGCCTATGGCAACGATAACGGCCTGTCGATCGGCCGCGCCCTGCAAACCGAAAACAACGGCCCCGCAACTCTCGCCCAGGGGGCAGGATCAGTCGGCGTTGCGGCTTCGAACGATCTCGGTGGCGCACTCGAATTCACGTCCATCGACCCCAGCACGAAATATGGTGTGGACGTTGCCGGAACGGTCGGGTCTTACGGCACATGGCGCACATTCGCCCGCGTCAATTCCGGCACCCTGCCTGGCGGTGGACGGCTGTACGTCTCTTATGATTATCAGGATGCCAACAAGTGGAAAGGCGACGGCATCCAGCAGCAGCAGCAGGCAAACGCCAAGTTCATCCAGCCGCTGGGTGAGAAGGTCAAGCTGACCTTGTTCGGCGATTACAGCCAGCGCGCGGAAAATGATTATCAGGATCTGTCCCTGCAGCTGATCCACACCCGCGGCTACAACGTCGATAACATCACCAACGACTACGGACTGGCCAAGCAGATCGCCCGGGCCTACCAGAACGGCACGGCTTTCCCGCAGGGGATCACAAATCAGGACCAGTCCTATTACAACTCCGCCGGTCTGCGTCAGGACGCGCTGGGTTACGGACGGCTGGACTTCGACATCACCAGCCGCCTCAAGGGCTATGCTACGGTTTACGGCCATACTAATACCGGCGAGGGCATTTACGCCACACCTTATGAACCCACGCCTGACTCACTCGGCGGCTCGCCCATTTCGGTGCGAACCACCGAATATGACATCCACCGCGAAGGTTTTATCGGCGGCCTGACCTACAAGATCGCCAACCACACAATTGATGGCGGCTTCTGGTTCGAAAACAACGACTTCGAGCAGGCTCGCCGTTTTTATCCGCTTAGCGAAAGCGGCTATACTGGTAGTTCAGTCCACTGGTTCCGCAACAATCCGTTCGCCACGCAGTGGCAAAGCGCGTTTAATACCAAGACATACCAGTTCCATCTTCAGGACACCTGGCAAATCACTCCGGCCTTCAAGCTGAATTACGGATTCAAGTCTCTGGTCGTCGACAATCATGCCCGCCAGCTTGAAGGCAACTACATGGGCACCCCGGTCGCCAACACCTATGCCGGAGGGTCCATTACGTCAGCCAACGGCTTCCTGCCGCAGCTTGGCGGCAATTACCGCATCAACCGTCATAACGAAATTTTCGCCGATTTCGCCCGCAACATGGCGGCCTTCGACAACTCCACGACTGGCGCCACCAGTCCGTTTGCAATGACGACCGCAGCGTATGCAGCAGCCAAGAATTCGCTGCATCCTGAAATGTCCTACAGCGAAGAAATCGGCTACCGCTATCACGACCACCGCATTCAGGCGTCTCTGACCGGTTATTACATCGAATTCGAAAACCGCCTTGCGTCCATCTCGCCCGTGTCCAGCGGAACGAACGTTCAGGGCTATGCCAGCATCTTGAGCAATGTCGGTGGTGTCACGGCACGCGGCATCGATGCCGCCTTCAACTATCATTTCACCGATAACTGGTCGATTTACGCCTCATACGCCTACAACCAGTCCACCTATGACGACAACCTGACGACCGGCGGCGTGACCTACGCCACCAAGGGCAAGAGCGTGGTTGCCATGCCGCGCAATCTGGCCAACGTACAGCTCAGCTACGACGACGGCTCGATCTGGGGCAATGTCGGCATGCAGTATCAGGGCCGCAGAACCTACACCTACACGAACGACCAGTGGATCAAGCCGAACGACATTTTCAACCTGAATGTCGGCTATCGCTTCCACAGCCATAACTGGGTGCTGCATGGTCTGGATGCCCAGATCAACGTCACCAACCTGTTCGACAAACGCTATGTCGCCACCGTCGGCAGCACGGGCTTTGCCGTCAGTGATCCGTCCGGCAGCCTCCAGACCCTTCAGGCCGGTGCCCCCCGCATGGTGTTCTTCACCCTGCGCAAGCACTTCTTCTGATCGCTGACCTCTTTACGGATGACGCCCTGATGCCCCGTTCCCCCAGCCGTCGACAGTTTCTCCGGTTCGGCTCCGCCACTGCGGCGGCGGCCCTTTTGCCGGAGAACCTGAAGCGTGCCCTCGCCATCGCTCCGCATACCGTCACAGGCACGATTCAGGACGTGGAACATGTCGTCATCCTGATGCAGGAAAATCGGTCTTTCGATCACTATTTCGGCTGTCTTCAGGGGGTTCGCGGCTACGCAGACCCCCGCGCCGAACGCCTGCCGGACGGCAGCAGCGTCTTTGCCCAACCGGACGGAAAGGGAGGCACCGTCCTCCCGTTCCTGTTCAACACGGCCCACACCTCCAGCGCCTGCCTCGCCAGTCTCGACCATAGCTGGAAAGGCACCCAGGCCGCATGGAACGACTGGAACACATGGATCTCCCACAAGGGGCCCATGACCATGGGGCATTTTACTCGCGCTGAAATTCCCTATTATTACGCCCTCGCCGACGCTTTTACGATCTGCGACGCCTATCACGCCTCCCTTTTCGGCCCGACCAATCCCAACCGCCTTTTCCTGTTTTCCGGAACGAGCGGTCTGGCCGTTGGCCATTCCGGCAAACAGGCCGTTGAGAACGTGGATGACGGGAACTGGTCGGCCGACATGGCCCATGACCATCCCGATTTCACACCGTTCCGCTGGGACACCTATCCGGAAAAACTTCAGGACGCCGGTGTCTCCTGGCGCGTCTATCAGGAATACGACAATTTCGGCGACAACCCGCTGGCATCCTTTGCACAGTTTCGCAATCTTGACCCGACATCCTGGCAATATCGCCGCGCACGACAGATCGTTCCCGGCCCCACCGAAGCCGACATGCACACGACCGAAGGCCGTTACCTTGTTGCCGAATTCGAACGCGACATCTCGGAAGGGCGCCTGCCGCAGGTCTCATGGATCGTCCCGCCCACCGCATTGAGTGAACACCCCAACGCCCCACCTGGCTACGGCGAACATCTCATTTCCCAGCTCATGGACGTCTTCGTCCGCCATCCCGACGTCTGGTCACGCACCGTCTTTATTCTCAATTACGATGAAAATGACGGGTTTTTCGACCACGTTCCTGCTCCGGTCCCCGCGCTGACACCGGAGCAGGGCGGCGGGACCGTCTCAACGCAGGGAGAGTCCTATCACGATGTTCCGGTCGGACTGGGACCGCGCGTCCCCGCCATCATCGTTTCGCCCTGGACAAAAGGCGGCTGGGTCAATTCGCAGGTGTTCGATCACACCTCCGTTCTGCGCTTTCTTGAAGCACGGTTTGGCGTTAAATGCCCGAATATTACACCGTGGCGTCGCAGCGTCTGCGGCGACCTGACATCAGTGTTCGACTTCGCCCAGACAGATCGCACATGGACCGCAAGCCTCCCAAATACGGACGACTATCTCCCCGAAACCCGACGCTCCTGCGTGCTTCCCCATCCGGTCGTCCCGACAGTCCAGAAACTGCCCCGACAGGAGGCAGGCCAACGTCCGGCCCGTGCATTACCTTATGATTTGCACGCTGATTTTCTGATGCCAGATACCCTCAAACTGACAAATACTGGTTCCCAGGGCGCCGTTTTTCGGGTTCGTACCAACGGTACCGCCCGACATTACACTCTCGATGCCCGAACAAGCCTCCTTGTTCCTATAAAACCTTCCGATATGGAAGCGATCACAGTTCACGGTCCCAATGGCTTCTATCGTTACTTGAGAGGGAAAGAATTTCCTGAGACGACGCTTCAATATGATCATAAATTAGGCACAATACTTTTATGTCTTCGTAATACAACGTCCAAGGCCCAGACTTTTCATATTAACGAAAAACATGCTGCCAGCCTCCGCACGGTTTCTCTGTCCCCTGCAGAAACCCAAACAATCCAATGGGATATTGCCCCAGCTTCATACTGGTACGATCTGGAGATTCTATCGACCCAACGGACCAACATAGTCCTGCAACTGTCAGGACATATCGAAACCGGTCGGCCGGGCCTAACTGAGCCCCATTTATAATAATAACGTAACAACATTTGGATAAATCTTATCCAATACCAAAAAATATCCTAACTATGCGTACTATCTGAAGCCGCCATTAATTTTCTTTCTGTGGAAATTTCTTTTTAAGAGGCAGAACTATCTTGTTCTGGGTCATATACCCAAGCAGATCACACTTTGCTAACAGACTACTAGGCTGCGTTGACAAAAGGTCTATACGACCAGCCTGAGTTCTGACTTGGTGCCAGATTCAACGCAGACGGTACTCTGAAGCGAGCATGCGACGAAGTAATCTGACGGCTTAGGAATGGGCGATGATCGGTTCACTTCTGCTGCCAGAGCGCACTACGGTAAATGAAATTCGGTTTCCGTCAGGATCTGCTGATTCACCGGATCCTGAGGGTCATTCCATCAGGCAAAGGTCACAGTGCTTTAAAGAAAACAGAATGGCGGCGTTACAGAGACCGCAACCGCATCAAGCGGATGATCAACCATCTCAAGCAGACGCGCCACATCACGATCTGATACGACAAAATCGCCCTGTCCTTTATGAGTTTCCTCAATATCGCCGCCGCAAGGTGCTGGCTCAGTCCTTTTGTTAACGTGATCTAGGCTCAGGACCTATTAATTTATTGAACTGAGCGAGAGGTTGTGATTCACAGGCTTACCGATGGAGGGTAGGCCT